>DASRHL010000470.1:0-4320 GCA_035650535.1 Acidimicrobiia bacterium | reverse complement strand
GCGACGAGCACGAACGACAGCTTGGAGTCGGAGCCGGCGCCGAACCCGTGCACGACGACGAGAGGCCAGCAGAGGTACGAGAGCCAGTGCACGACCCGCCACGTGCGGGCGCCGATCCGGTGTCGCACCAGACTGGTCAGGGTCAGGGCCAGCACGAGATCGAACGCGATCGCGCCGAATCCGAGCCACAGCGACCGGTATCCCGACGTGAACGGGATCACCGCGTCCTTCCAGCCGATCGGCGCGAACCCGTCGACCACGATCGTCGCGACGTGCACGACGATCACCGCGATGGCGAGCAGCGAGACGTTGCGGTGGACGGCCTGGGTGACGAACCGCGGCCACCGCTCGCTGCTCCAGCGGACGGTCGTGACGATCCCCAGGACCATGCTGACCGTGAGCAGGACGAGCGCGGTCACGCCCGACCCGCGCGCGAGGTACCAGAGGAACGTCGAGCTCGACGCGGCCACGACCGGGGTCATGCCGCGCCGGCCTCCGGCTCCGGCCACCCGCAGATCCGCACGACGGAGCCGTCTCGCCGCACGAGGCGCGCCGGGAGCCGGCGGTCGGCCAGCCAGTCGAGCGCGTGCTCGCCGTGGACGATCGCGGAGGTCGTGGCGATGTTGGCGTCGACACAGCTCGCCGCCGCGACGCTGACGGTGCGCCACGGACCGTTCGCCGGGCCGCCGGTCACCGGGTCGACGAGGTGGTGCAGTTCGATCCGGCCGCGCGTCCACCGGCGGACGGTGGTGCTCGACGTCGCGAGCCCGCCGCCCGTGATCGCGACCGTCTCACCCGCCGCGTCGGGCCCGGCGGCGTGGTCGTCGGTCACTCGCACGCACCAGCCGCCCGCAGGAACGTCGCCGGCGACCGCGAGATCGCCCCCGAGCCCGACGAGGACACCACCGCCGATCGCGGCGCGCACCGCTTCGGCCGCGAGGTCCGCGGCGTACGCCTTCGCGGTGGCGCCGAGGTCGAGCTCGACGTCGGCCGGGACGCGGACGGTGCCGGCCTCGCGGTCGACGCGCACGGCACGCCACCCGGCGATGCGCGCGATGGTCGTCGGCGGGGTCGCGCCGTCGTCGGCGAGCGACCGGAAGTCGCGGTCGTAGCCGAGGACGCGCAGCACCCGGCCGAGGGTCGGGTCGACGGCGCCGGCGGAGACGCGGGCGCCGCGGAGCGCCACGTCGACGGCGTCGAGGAAGAGCCGGCTCACCGGGACGGGGCGGCCCGCGGCGCGGTTGACGTGCGCGAGCTCGGAGTCGTCGCGGAACCGGCTGCACGACCGGTCGATCTCGGCGAGCACGCGAGCGAGCACGGCGCGCCCCTCGTCGATCCCGGCGGGACGGGTCGCGACGAGCGTGGCCGTCGTCCCCAACGCGGGGAAGCTCACGCGGGCGAGCTCGGCGATCACGAGCCTCCCGAGGTGGCGACGTGGCGGTGCCGGGGCGGGAGCGGCGGATCGGTCGGCGGGGTCAGCTGCTCGGTGGGCGGGACCGTGTCGGTGCGGCGCGGGTCGACGGACGGCGCCCGGGTCGTCGGCGTCGTCGCGGTGCTCGGCGCCGGTTCCGTCGCCGGCGTGGTCCCGGTCGTCGAGGGCGTCGAGGGCGCCCGTGAGCTGCCGGGCGCCGCCTGCGCGACCGCCGCCGTGACCGCGCCGACGCCGACGACCGAGCCGGCGACGAGCCACTTCGTGACGCGCGAGACGCGACGGAGCCCGGCGTCACGGTCGTACGAACCGAACCCTGCCACGCTCTGCACCTCCTCGGTCGCGGGATCCGCCGGCCTGCCTCGCGCAGCATCCCAACCCTGTGCTGTACCGAAGCTGAGAGCGCCCTAAGTGACGGCAAAATCCCCGAGGAGACGAGCTCGGGCGTTCGGCGTCGCCCCGCCCGTCAGTCGCGGAAGTCGACGAACAGGGGGGCGTGGTCCGACGGGAGCTTGCCCTTCCGGGCGTTGCGGTCGACCAATGCCCAGGTGATGCGCTCGGCCAGCGGCCGCGTCACGAGGGCGAGGTCGATGCGCATGCCCCGGTGCTCGTGGAAGTCGCCGCGGCGGTAGTCCCAGTAGGTGAACAGGCGGTCGTCGTCGTAGACGGCGCGGAACGCGTCCACCATGCCCCATTCGCGCAGTTGGGCGACCGCCTCACGCTCCGGTGCCGTCACGTGCGTCGCGCCCCGGAACGCCTTCACCGACCACACGTCGCGGTCGTCGGGCGCCACGTTGAAGTCCCCGAGCACGGCCAGCTCGTCGGACGGATCGGCGGTCGAGGCGAGCCACTCGCGGAGGCAGTGGAGCCAGAGGAGCTTCCGGTCGTAGAACTCCGTTCCGACCTCGCGGCCGTTCGGGACGTACACGCTCACCATCCGAACGCCGCCGCACGTCGCCGCGAGGAGGCGCGCGTCCCCTTCGTACGGGTCGACGGCGTCGACGAAGCCGCTCGCGACGTCGGAGATGCCGACGCGCGAGAGGATCGCCACGCCGTTCCACTGCCCCTGCCCGTGGTGGACGGAGTCGTAGCCGAGCGCGGAGAACGAGAGCTGCGGGAAGCTCTTGTCGGAGAGCTTCGTCTCCTGCAGGCACAGCACATCCGGGCGCGCGTACTCGAGCCACTCCTCCACGCGCGCCTGCCGCTGCTTCAGCGAGTTGACGTTCCAGGTCGCGATCCGCATACGCGACGTCTTATCGCGACGGTGGCGGCGCGCCTCGCGCCGGCCGCGGAACCGGCCCGCCGGCGAAGCCGGGTCCGAGGCGGCGCCGGGCCCACCACAGCGCGAGGACCGCGACCACGAGCCCGACGAGGCCCGCGAGCACGATCGTGAGGGCGCCCCCGCCGCCACCCGACGTGCTCCCGGCGCCCGCGACGCCGCGCGACCGGAGCTGCACGACCTGCTGGAACGTCGGCCGGTTCTGCCACTCCATGGGCAGCATGCCGGCGACGACCTGCTGGAAGCGGATCTCGTCGTCGGCGGGCGCCCGCTGCCACGCGTCCACCGTCGGGCTCCCGAACTGCTGGTCGAGCGCGGCCACGGTCGCCCCGAGGGACTGCCACAGCACCGTGCGGCACGCGGTGAGGTCCCCGCCGCCGCAGAACGCGCGCGCCCACGCGCCTGCCACCGGCCTGCCGGTGACGACCGAGAGGTCGGTGGCGACGGCGGAGTACGACCCGTCGTCGAATGCCGAGCCGCCGTGTCCGCGCGGGCTGTCGTCGACCGTGAGACCGAGGCTCTCGAACGGCGCGCCGGTGCCGTCGC
Organism: Acidimicrobiia bacterium; assembly: GCA_035650535.1. Classification (GTDB taxonomy): domain Bacteria; phylum Actinomycetota; class Acidimicrobiia; order IMCC26256; family PALSA-555; genus DASRHL01. Next base: position 1,066 of record DASRHL010000470.1, on the reverse strand, counting down.
CGAAGATCGCGCTGGTGGCCCGCGGCCACCACGCGTCGAGCGCCGCGATCGCGACCGGGTCCCGGTAAGGAGCACCCGGCGTCGCGCCGTGGCGGTGCGGCCCCGTCGCCTCGCCGGCCCAGATCTCGAGCCGCTCGCGCAGGTCGAGCGCCCTCGGATCGAGGTCCGCGGGCTCCGTGCCGGGTGCGAGCACGGCCAGGAGCCTCGGCAGCACGGCAACGGCCCGGAGGTCGAGCGTGGCCGCGTTCATCATGAGCCCGACGACGTCGGCGCGTGTCACACCACGCTTCTCGGTGCCCGCGAACACCCGGCGGACACCGGCGTTCAGCAACTCGACGCGGTGGACGGCGCCGTACGAGAACTGCCCGTCGGACGCCCGGAAGCCGGGCGCCTGCTTGTTGTTCCACGACGTGATGTACCCGCGCGACGGGTTCACGTCGTGTGGCTGGCGCGACGGTGCGAGATACCCCTTCCAGTCCCACTTGCCCGTTCCCCAGACGGGCAGGTCGGGATCGACGCCACGCGCGCGGAGCGGGCACTTGCACGAGTGCTCGTACCCGATGGTGACGCCGTCGACGTAGAACCAGTTGAACGTGAAGCCGATGTGGGCGCCGGTCGCCGTGCGGAACGCGGGGTAGCCCGCCTTCATGAGCGAGGGGTCGTTCAAGCGTCGGAAGCCGGTCGCAGACGAGATCTCGTCTCCGTACGTCGAGCGCTTCCGTGCGATCGCGATCGGCGTGCCGTCGGCGAGCGTCCCGCGCCGCACGACGGGTCCGTAGTCGGCCGTCCGCTGGACGGTCCACCGGAGCGTGCCGCCGGAAGTGCCCCCGCCGATCGCGGCGACGGCTTCGGTGTGGTCGAACGTCGTGATCGGCTCGCAGTGCCCGTCGTGCTCGTAGCCCATCGACGCTGTCGTCGCGGGGCCGCCGGCCGGGTCGCACAGGCGAAGGACGAACGTGTCGACGTTGTCGGCGCCCGACGACGTCGCCGACCACGCGTAGTCGCGACCGCGACCGAGGAGGACGTACGCGTCGATACCGGCGAAGCCGACGCCGCGAGCGTCGAT
>DASRHL010000469.1:0-2250 GCA_035650535.1 Acidimicrobiia bacterium | reverse complement strand
TAGCGCGAGGCGGGCGACCTCGTCGGGATCCTTGAGCCACTCGCCGATCGCGCGCACGCGCTCCTCCAACCCGTGGTCCTCGCCGCCCAGGGTGCTGAGCGCAGGCGTGCGGACCGGTCCGGGGACGATCTCGTTCACGGCGACGCGTGACGCGCGCAACTCGGCGGCGAGGACCCGCGTGAGCGCCGACGCCCCGGCCTTCGCCGCCGAGTAGGCGCCGAGCCCACCGCTGTTCGCGCGACCGGCGCCCGATCCGATGACGATGAAGGCGCCGCCACCCGCGTCGACCAAGGCGGGAACCGTCGCCTTGGCCGTGTTCCAAACGCCGGTGAGGTTGAGGGCCACGATCTCGTCCCATGCCCGGCTCGTCATGTCGAGCACCGGGCCGAAAGGCGGGGCACCCCCGGCGTTCGCGACCACGAGGTCGAGCCGCCCGTAGCGTTCGAGCGCGTAGCCGGCCGCGGCCGTCGTCGCGTCGAGGTCCGTCACGTCGGCCGTGACCGCCGACGCTCGGCCCCCGGCGCCTTCGATCTGGGCGACGACGGATTCGAGCGGGCCGGCCCGCCGGCCGATCACGACGGTCGCCGCGCCGGCGGCGGCGTACGCCACCGCGATCGCTGCACCGATCCCGGTGCCGCCCCCCGTGACGAACGCGACCTTCCCCGAGAGATCGACGTCGTCCATGGCGTCAGGAGGGATTCGGCGGTTCCGCGGATCGCCGGACGACGATGCGCGAGTTCTCGGGATGGGCGAGGTCGACCACCACGTCGAGATCGTCGTCGATGACCGAACCGCGCGCCGGCACCTCCATCACGGGCTCCTCGCGCTCGGGACGACCTTCGAGCGCGTCACGGAGGCCGAACATCCCCGCCGCGATCGCGGTTCCGGCCACCGTGCGCCGGAACTTGTCGATCGGCCGCTCGTACACCGGGCCCGCGTCGTCGCCGAATTCGGTGGCGTCCGGCTCGTCGCCTTCCCCTGGATCGCCGGGTTCGGGATCGTCCATCAGGCCAACCCTAGGCGGCAGTTGCGAACCTCCTGGTGCCGGGTCGAGGACGTCGCCTCGCGGTGCACAGCCGCGGCTTGACGCCGGCCACCCGAGCTCGCGGGCACGCACATCTCGCGGCAGGGGGCGACGCGTCCTCGGTACCCTGGCGTCGTTATGCCGCAACGCGCCCAACTGCTCCCCGATCCCGAACAGCGCGAGATCCTCATGAACACGCTCTCGCGCGCCAACATCGCCTCGAACGCCGCCCGGGCCCGGCTGCTCAACGAGCAGGGGGCGGACGCCCGGGCCGTCGTGAAGGAGGAGGTCGCCCGCCTCGGCCTGCCCGCGGCGCTCGCCGGCCCCATCGTCAAGCGGGTCACCGCGCAGCTGCGGGGCCCCAAGTTCTCGGCCTACCAGGCGCTCGCGCTCCCGGCCAGCCTCGCCAAGTGGCCCGCGACCGACCGGGTGACGCTCGCCACGGCCGCCGGGCGCCGCACCATCCCGGTCTACGTCGACCCCACCCGGGGTGACCTCCGGGCGCCGCTCGACGGACACGACGTCGCGCTCGTGCTCCGCAACGGCGAGTTCGAGCTCGTCGCCGAGGACGGGTCGTGAGCGCGGGCACCGGGCGGCCCGTCGCGCTCGTCACCGGCGCCAGCCGCGGCATCGGCAAGGCGAGCGCCGTCCATCTCGCCCGCCGCGGCTTCGACGTCGTGGTGGGCGCCCGCACGCTCCACGACGGCGACGGGCGCTGGGAGGGCGATCCGGCCGTCGTCGTGCCTGGCGGCCTCGACACGACCGTTGCCGCGGTCGAGGCCGAGGGCACCGACGGGCTCGCCGTCCGTCTGGACGTCCTCGACCGGCAGTCGCTCCTCGACGCGGTCGACGCCACGATCGAGCGGTTCGGCCGGATCGACGTGCTCGTCAACAACGGCGTCTACCAGGGCCCGGTGCAGACGCAGGAGTTCCTCGACGCCGACGAGGACGACCTGCGCCGCGTCTTCGAAGGGAACGTGCTCGCGCAGCTCGCGTTGACGCGTGCCGTGCTCCCGCACATGTTCCACCAGGGCGGCGGCACGGTCGTCAACATGATCTCGGCCGTGGCGTACACCGATCCGCCCGGCCGGATCGGGGAGGGCGGCTGGGGCATGTCGCACGCGATGTCGAAGGCCGCCTTCGCACGCGTCGCGCCGCTGCTCCACATCGAGTTGGGCGACCGCGGGATCCGGTTCTTCAGCGTCGATCCCGGGTTCGTCGTGACG
>DASRHL010000468.1:0-7583 GCA_035650535.1 Acidimicrobiia bacterium | reverse complement strand
CCTGGCGGTTCGTTCCCGAGATGATCCCCTGGGTCACGCTCAGCCCACCCTCGAGCGCGAGGGCGTTGCCGATGGCGACGACGTCGTCGCCGACCTGCACCTTGTCGGAGTCGCCGAGAGTGACCGCGGGCAGGCCGGTCTCGTTCACCTTCAGCACGGCGAGGTCGGTCGACGGGTCGTGGCCGACCAGGTCGGCCGACTTCGTGGTCCCGTCGTTGAACGCCACGCTGATGCGGTCGGCGCCCTGGATCACGTGGTTGTTGGTCGCGATGTAGCCGTCGGACGTGAGCACGAACCCGGTGCCGGCAGCGCCGCCGTTGTCGGGGCCGCCGTCGGTCGTGACGGCGACGACGGCGGGCTCGACCCGGGAGATGATCGACGCGATGTCGAGGCCGCCCTGGACGGTGTTGGACGGGCGGGTGACCGCGCTCGAGGGTCGCTCGACGACGCGGGTCGTCGTGCTGCCGTTGTCGTCGGTGGCGAGGAAGACGCCGGACGCCACGAGCGCGCCCACGAGACCACCGGCGAGCGCGCCGATCAGCAACTGGCGGAAGCGCCCTCGCCCCGAGCGCGAGCCGCCGGCGACGACCGGCTCGGCCGGGCCGCCGTTGTCGCGCGGCGGCCAGGGCGAGAACACGGGCTCGGGCCGGGGCGGCGACGGTGGCGCGGTCGCGGCGAAGGGCCCCGGCGCGGTCTGGTCCGCAGCCGTCGCGTCGGCTGGGGGCTGGTCGGCGGCGGTCCGGGCGGCGGCGGTCTCGTCCATCACGACCTCGGCGGTGTCGATGCCGTCGTGGAGGTTCGGCTCGTCAGGCACGGATGAGCTCCCGGGGTCACGTTGGAGGAAGAAGAGTGGTGTCGCTTGCGGTCAACGCCTCACCAGGTTCTCAGGTTCCGCACGTGCGCTGAGAATCCTCTGAGAGGTCCTCAGCCCGGCTTCAGGTTCCCGGCTCGCGAAACGCCGGCTCGGAAGAGTTCGACACCGGGTCGTCGCCTGTTCATCTGAGGTCCGTAGCGCCCTTTCGCGGCCCATTCGTACCTTCCCTTGGACGGCCCGCGGACCGCGGGCGTCACGACCAGTTGGAGACGCGCTCGTTCGGTCGGCGGCGGGACCCCCCGGTCGAGGGCAACGAGGAGGTCTTCGTGCGAATCGACCGCGTGCTCGCCGCAGCCGGAGCCGCGCTCATGGTCGCGGGTGGGGCCGCCTGGGCGAGCACCCCCGCCGGTGCGTCGTTCCTGCCCTCGGGCGGCGCCGACGCCCGGATCGTGTGGTCGAGCAGCCGGCCGCAGCCCGCGCCGATCAACGAGAGCAACGGCGAGCTCGGGCTCTGGACGGTCGACCCCGCGACCGTGCAGTGCACCAGCGGCACGAACCCGTGCACGGCGTGGAGCCAGGGCGACATCCAGGAGCTCACCGGCTTCGACGCGCAGCACTGCGCCAACGGCAACGACGACGACCAGCCGTTCTTCTCACCTGACGGCGCCAAGGTCGTCTACCGCACCGACTGCAACGGCGCGAACCACGCGATCTGGAAGGTCGTGCTCGGCAACGGCGTGCAGCAGGGCACCCCGCTCACGACCGACGGCGCCGACGACAGCTGGCCGTCGTACGCGCCCGACGACCACACGGTGATCTTCGAGCGGACCAACGGCCACGAGCAGCTCTGGAAGGTCGACGAGAACAACCTCGGCGCCGGGCCGTCGCTCGTGTTCGGCGACCCGAACGCCGACGCGCTGAACCCCGTCTACGACCCGCAGGACCAGACCAAGATCGTCTTCGTGTCGCGCACGGGTGCACACGACGAGATCGTGATGCTCGACACCGCCGCCAACACGCTGACCGACCTGTCGCGGATCTCGGCCGGCGAGACCGGCTGCACCACGCCCGTCGGAACGCCCTTCGGCGCGAGCTGTTCGACGCCGACGTCGTGGAACGACGACAAGCCCGACATCGCGTCGGACGCGGGGCGGATCGTGTTCTCGAGCACGCGGCCGCTCGTCGTCGGCGGTGCCGTGCAGACCAAGCCGCAGCTGTGGTCGTTCCTCTTCAACGGCACGAACCCGATGACGATCTTCGGCGGGAGCGCGGGCACCAACGGCACCGGTTTCGCCGACACGAACCCCGCATACTCGCCGCAGAACGACAACGTCGTCTTCCAGCGCACGACGGGCGCGGGTGACATCGAGAGCTTCTCGATGGGCGTCTCGAACGAGAACCGCGGCAGCGGCCCGCCGACCGACAACTCGTACATCACCGGAGCCGCGCCGCGCGACATCACGCCGAACTGGGGATCGCAGCCGGGGAATCCGGTGCTGCCCGAGGTTCCCTACGCCATCCTCATCCCCGGCGCCGGCCTGTTGCTCGCCGGCGGGACGATCGCGATCCGACGGCGCCGTTCGCCGGGCGCCGCCGTTGCAGCCGCTCGAGACCGGCTCACCGGTTGAACCGGGCTCCCGGCGGCGGGCCGGCCGCTAGCGCCCGGGGGCGTGCGGGAGGATCTCTTCGGCGACGAGTCTGAGGTGGTCGAGGTCGGAGAGGTCGAGGACCTGGAGATAGAAGCGCTCGACGCCGGCGCCCGCGAAGCGGCCGGCCTTCTCGAGGATCTCGGCGGGTGTCCCGGCGAAGCCGTTCTCGCGGAGCTCGGCGAGATCGCGCCCGATCGCGGCGGCGCGGCGCTGCAGCTCGGCCTCGGACGTCCCGCAGCACAGCACCTGCCCGACCGACCAGACGATCTGCGAGGGGTCACGGCCGGCGACCTCGCACGCGCGCCGCACCCGGTCGTGCACCGACTTGGAGTACGAGAGCGGCGCGAACGCGACGTTGTACTCGTCCGCGTACGCCGCGGCGAGGCGGGCCGAGCGCGGCCCGCCCTGGCCGCCGAGCACGATGGATGGGTGCGGCTGCTGCAGCGGGCGCACGGTGTCGGCGTCGATCGCGACCGAGCCGGTGCGGCCGCGGTGCTCGAAGGTCGCCCCGGGCGGTGCCGACCAGAGCCCGTGGAGGATGTCGAGCTGGTCCTCGAGGAGGTGGTAGCGCTCGGCGACCGGCGGGAACGGGAGCGAGAACGCGCGGTGCTCGTCCTCGTACCAGCCCGCGCCCAGCCCGACCTCGAGCCGCCCGCCGCTCATGTGGTCGACCTCGCCGACGACGACGGCGAGGCTCCCGACGTGGCGGAACGTCACCGGCGTCACCAGGGTGCCGAGCCGGATGGTCGAGGTGTCGCGCGCCAGCCCGGCGAGCGTGATCCACGCGTCCGTCACGGTCGGCCGCCCGGACCCGGAGCCCATCTTCAGATAGTGGTCGGAGCGGAAGAACGCACCGAAGCCACACTCCTCGGCCGTTCGGGCGACGCTCAGGAGCTGGTCGTACGAAGCACCCTGCTGCGGCTCGGTGAAGACGCGCATGGTCATCGGCGCAGGCTAGCTCGGGTCGCCGGATGTCTCATGAGTAGTTGACTCAATAGCTGTTGAGCTACTGTCGTCGTGTGGCGACCGGCGATCTCGAGCTCCGCTCGACCAGGTACGCCGCGCTGGGCGACCCGCTGCGCCTGGCCATCGTCGACGAGCTGGGGCTCTCCGACCTGACGCCGGGTGAGCTGCAGGCGCGGATCGGGGTCGGCTCGAACCTGCTCGCGCATCATCTCGACGTGCTGGAGTCGGCCGGTCTCGTCGCGCGATCACGCTCGAGCGGTGACGGCCGCCGGAGGTACGTGCACCTGCGGCCGGATGCGCTGTCGGCCGTCGTGCCGCCGCGACGCGTCGAGCCTTGTCCCGTGCTCTTCGTGTGCACGGCCAACTCGGCCCGCAGCCAGCTCGCGGCGGCGCTCTGGCGCGCACTCACGCGCGCGCCGGCCGACTCGGCCGGGACCCATCCCGCGGCGACCGTTCACCCGGGCGCGATCGCGGCCGCCCGGCGCGCCGGGGTCGACCTGAGGGGCGCGACGCCGCGGGCGCTGTCGAGCGTGCGGCCGCGGCGAGGTCGCCTCGTCGTCACCGTCTGCGACCAGGCGCACGAAGAGCTCGGTTCGAGCTCGGAGTCATTGCACTGGTCGATCGCGGACCCGGTGCCCGTCGGGACGAGCGCCGCGTTCGACGCGGCGGTCGACGAGCTGCGCGCCCGAATCGGCATGGTCGTCAGCGCGTCCGGAGCGAGGTCGTGAGCGACCTCGCGCGGCTTCCCGAGACCGGGACCGGCCGGCTCCGCGTCGAGCTCGTCCGGCGTCTGGTCGCCGAGGGGCTCGGGAGCGGGTTCCTGGTCGTCGCGGTCGTCGGGTCGGGGATCATGGCGAGCCGGCTGTCGCCGCACGACGTGGGCATCGAGCTCCTCGAGAACGCGGCGGCCACCGCAGCGGCGCTCATCGGGCTCATCCTGATGTTCGGAGCGGTCTCGGGCGCGCACTTCAACCCGGTGGTGACGCTCGTCGACCGCGCCTTCGGGACGATCACGACACGAGAGGCGTCCCTCTACGTCGTCGCCCAGGTCGTCGGCGCGTGCATCGGCTCGATGGTCGCGAACCTGATGTTCGAGCTGCCGGTCGTCGAGTGGTCGACGAAGACGCGCTCGTCGGGCGCCCTGTGGCTGTCGGAGGTCGTCGCCACGGTCGGGCTGTTGCTCGTGATCCACGGCTGCGTGCGGACCGGACGAGCGAACGTCGTCGCCTTCGCGGTCGGAATCTGGATCGGCGGTGCCTACTGGTTCACGTCGTCGACCAGCTTCGCGAACCCGGCCGTGACGATCGCCCGCACGCTTTCCGACAGCTTCGCCGGCATCGACCCGGGCTCGGCACCCATGTTCGTCGTGATGCAGCTCCTCGGTGCCGCCATCGCCTCCTCCCTGATCCGCCTCCTCTATCCCCCGTCCGTCAACCCGGAAAGGTTGCGTGCATTGGCTCGAGTCGAAGGCCACGATCAGGCGGAGACGCCCGCCGTCCTGTTCCTGTGCGTCCACAACGCGGGGCGGTCGCAGATGGCGGCCGGATGGTTGCGGCACCTCGGTGGCGACGGCGTCGTCGTCTACTCGGGCGGTTCGGAACCCGCGTCCGCGGTGAACCCGGCGGCGATCGAGGCGATGGCCGAGGTCGGCATCGACATCCGCCGGGAGCTCCCGAAGCCGTGGACCGACGACGTCGTGCGGGCCGCGGACGTCGTCGTGACGATGGGGTGCGGCGACGCCTGTCCGCTCTACCCCGGGAAGCGCTACGAGGACTGGGAGCTCGACGACCCCGCCGGGCAGGACCTCGCCACCGTCCGCCGGATCCGCGACGAGATCAGGACCCGGGTCGAGACGCTGATGGCGTCGCTCGACATCCCCGCCGTCGCGTCGTCGGGAAGCTGATCAGGCCAGCGCGCCCCGCAACATCGCGAGACGTTCGGGGACGACCTTCCACATCGTCCAGCGGCCGCGCCTCTCGCCGACGATCAGCCCGGCGCCGGCCAGCGCCCGCGTGTGATGGCTGATCGTCGGTTGTGACCGCCCGAGCGGCTCCTCCAGGTCGCACGAGCAGATCTCGCCCGCCGCGGCGACGAGGCTGAGCAGCCGGACGCGCACGGGGTCGCCGAGGGCGGCGAAGACCGTCGCGAGCTCCTCGGCCGCCGCCTCGGAGACCGGTGCGGCGCGCAGCGGTGCGCAGCACACCCCTCCGCCGAGCTCGACCACACGCGTTCGGGTGGGCACCTCGCGACCTCCTCGATAGATTGACAACTATCGATAAGTCGGGCAGGATGTCGAGATATCGACGACGATCGATGGTACCCGGAGGCTCCGCCATGTCACGGCTCCAGCTCGCCCTCAACGTCCCCGACATCGACGAAGCCGTCGCCTTCTACTCGAAGCTGTTCGCAACCGAACCCGACAAGCGCAGGCCCGGCTACGCCAACTTCGCGATCGCGGACCCGCCGCTGAAGCTCGTCCTGTTCGAGGCTCGCGGTGCCACGACGCGGCTCAACCACGTCGGCGTCGAGGTCGAGTCGAGCGACGTGGTCGCCGCGCACCGGGCACGCCTCGCCGGCGACGGGATCGCGACCGTCGAGGAGAGCGGCACGTGCTGCTACGCGAGGCAGGACAAGGTCTGGGTCGACGGCCCCGACGGAGCCTGGGAGATCTACACCGTGCTGGCCGACTCCGAGAGCTTCGGTGAGGGCTCCGCGCACCTCGCCGGCGCCCGGGAGTCGCTGAACTACGAGACGACGCCGGAAGCCGCCGCGCGCTGCTGCACCTGAGCTACCGCACCTCCGGGTGGTCGGCGGCCCAACTGAGCATCTTGGCGTAGATACCGATGATGCGCGGCGCGTAGTCGGTCGCGGTCGCCCAGTTGCCGTTGCCCATCTGGTTCCAGAGCGGGACCTTGCCCTTGAGGAAGAAGTGGTCGTACTTGTCGGCGGCGACGACGGGGTCGTCGCCCCAGACGCCGGCCTCGGGCGGGTGGGAGAGGTTGGCGGCGCGGCTGTTCGGATCGGCGTAGCTGCGCAACAGCTGCATCTGGGCGCGGACACCGTCTCGCGGGGTCGGGAACCCGTATCCGTGCGAGCACGAGTCGCACGTCCCGATGCCCGCGTAGTTGTTCTTCGGCGCTTCGTGGAACGAGCCGGTCTCGAGGATCGACTGCGCGAACGCTATGTCACCCCTGACGTTCTCGGCCTGGCCCTCCTCGACGTAGATCCGCGCGAGATCGTCGATGGTCGTGCCGTTGGCGAGGTTCGGCTGCGCGCCGGTCGACTTGTACCAGCCGGCGAGCTGCGCGCCGGTGAGTCGCGACGCTCCCATCACCGGGACGCCGCCCACCTCGTCGAGGTACTGCTGGTCGCTGGCGGCCTGCGCGGCGAGCTTGTCGTGCTGCGTGGTGACCTCGGTGAGCTGCGCCGTGAGCCGGCGCTGCCGGTCGGCGGCGTCGTCACGCGCCGCCACGCGCTTCGCCTTCAGCGCGTCGAGGCGCGTCACGTCGGTCGTGTCGGCCGCGGTCGCCGCGTCGACGTATTCGGCCGCCGATCCGAGGTCCTGGGTACGTTCCACCTGGAGCACCGAGATCGATCCGCCGTGCTTCTGGTAGGTGATCCGGGCGCGGGCCTGCAACCGGTCGAGCGCCTTGCCGAGCTTGCGCTCGACCACCCCGACCGCCTGCGCGAGCTTCGAGGTCTCGGCGTCGGCCGCTTCGACCTGGGCCTGCAGCTCGTTCATCTTCGCGGTCGCGTCGGCGAGCTCGGAGCCGATGCGCGTGTACTCGAGCGCGGCCCGGACCGCCGCGGTGAGAAGCGAGTCGTCCGCGGGTGCCGCGGGCGCGGGGGTCGGTGCCGCCGCGGGTGGCGGCGTCGACGCGGGCGGCGTCGTCCAGATCGCGGGATCCGGTGGGGGCGGTGACGGCGCGGGAGTGGTCGGGGGTGGTGGGGTCGACGGCGGCGCGGGTGCGGTCGTGGTGGTCGTCGACGTCGACGCCGGCGTGTCGCTTCCGGTCGGTGTGCCCGTCGCGGCGAACAGCGGCGTCGCCGACGTCACGAGCGCGACGGCAGCGAGCGCGACGAGACCTGCGACCGAGCGCAGGCGTCCGTGGCTGCGGATGTTCTGGGGGGTCACGTGGTGGGGTTCGTCCGTG
>DASRHL010000467.1:0-7143 GCA_035650535.1 Acidimicrobiia bacterium | reverse complement strand
CGGCGACGGCGAGGATCCACACCCCCAGCTTTCTTTCGAGAAGCTGATGACCCGGCGGCGATCCGCTCACGAACTGCATTGATACCAAGCGGACCCTCCGAGCGGGCACTCCTGGTCGCCGGGTCGATCGCCGAGTCGGTAGATTTCCGTCAGTGGGGGAGCGCGAACCGTTTACATCCGGAGGGTCGGCTTCGGTCGTCACCGGTGAGGCCCCGGTCGACCCGACGACCATCCCCGAGATCCACCTCGACGAGGAGTTCGCGCCGCTGCGCCGCGCGGACGGCGGCGCGCTGCGGGCCGAGCGCGAGTCGCTGCGCTACCGCCTGAAGCTGAAGCTGCTCGGCCCGCCGCTGCACACCGACACGCTCGAGCACCAACGGCTCGGGAAGCCGACCGCGCTCGCCGTGTTCGCCTCCGACAACCTGTCGTCGTCGGCGTACGCGACCGAGGAGATCCTCCGGGTACTCGTACCCGCGGTCGGCGTCGCCGCGTTCTCGCTCGTGGTCCCCATCACCGTGGCACTCCTGATCGTGCTCGGCTTCCTGATCCTGTCCTACCGCCAGACGATCAAGGAGTACCCGAGCGCGGGTGGCGCGTACGTCGTCACGAAGGACAACTTCGGCATCCGGCCGGCGCTCGTCGCCGGTGTGTCCCTGCTGACCGATTACATCCTCACCGTCGCCGTGTCGGTCGCCGCCGGCACGGCGGCACTCGTGTCGGCGTTCAGCGCGCTCGAACCGGCGCGCATCCCGATCTGTCTCGGCTTCGTCGCGATCATCGCCTTCGGCAACCTGCGCGGCGTCAAGGAGTCGGGGCGGATCTTCGCCGTCCCCACCTACTTCTTCCTTCTCAACATGCTCGTGCTGCTCGGCTACGGCATGTACCGGCTCGCGTTCTCGCACCTGCCGATCGAGACGCTCGGCCACCACGGCCTCGTGAAAGTGGGGACGCCGGGCGCGGGCCTGTTCGAGGGTGCCGCGCTCTTCGTGGTGCTGCACGCGTTCGCGTCGGGCGGTGCCGCGGTCACCGGCGTCGAGGCGATCTCGAACGGCGTCCCGGCCTTCAAGGAGCCGGCGTGGCGCAACGCCCGGACGACGCTCGTGATCATGGGCTCGCTGCTCGGGGCGATGTTCCTCGGCCTCTCCGCGCTGGCGTCGAAGATGCACGTCGCGCCCTACGAGAAGGGCACGCCGACGGTCATCTCCGAGGTCGGGCGGCTGACCTACGGCGGCGGCGCGCTCGGGCAGGTGCTCTTCTACTCGTTACAGGCGGGGACGCTGTCGATCCTCGTGCTCGCCGCGAACACGAGCTTCGCCGACTTCCCCCGGCTCGCGAGCTTCGCCGCCGCGGACCACTTCATGCCGCGGCAGCTCAACAAGCGCGGGCACCGTCTCGTCTACTCGAACGGGATCCTGTTCCTCGCCGGTGCGGCGATCGCGATCCTGCTCGTCACCGATGCCAAGGTCGACCGCCTGATCCCGCTCTACGCCATCGGCGTCTTCACGAGCTTCACGCTGTCGCAGGCGGGGATGGCCAAGCACCACGTCACCCGCAAGGAGCCCGGGTGGCGCAAGGGTCTCTTCGTCAACGCGACGGGCGCGGTGCTCTCGCTCGTCGTCGACATCATCATCGCGATCACGAAGTTCAGCCACGGTGCCTGGATGGTGATCGTGATGGTGCCGGTGCTCGTCGCGGTGCTGCTGCGGCTCAACCGCCAGTACACCGCCGAGGCCGAGGAGCTCGCCGAGGACGCGCCCCGGGCCTGCGCCGCGCCGATCCTGCGCCGCCACGTCGTCCTCGTGTTCCTCGACCAGCTCGACCTCCCGGCCGCCCGCGCCATCCAGTACGCCCGGGCGCTCATGCCCGACGAGATGCGAGCCGTCCACTTCGCCGTCGACATGCAGCGGGCCCGCCAGCTCCAGCGGGCCTGGACGGAGCTCGGCCTCTCGCGCATCACGCTCGAGATCATCGAGTGTCCCGACCGTCGCCTGACCCGGGCCGCGGTCGAGACCGTCTCCGAGGCGCTCGCCGGTGGCGACACCGAGGTGACCGTGCTCATCCCGCGGATCGAGCACAGCCGGCTCTGGCACATGCTGCTGCACGACCGAACGTCGGGCGCCATCGCGGACGCGTTGACCGACCTCCCGCACGCGAACGTGACGTTCGTGCCCTACCAGCTCGGTCGGAAGCGCGAGGCCGTCGCGCCGGTCTCGCCCGAGGAGCTGTTCGACCTCGACTTCGCGGCTGCGACCCCCGCGAACGCCGAACCGGCGACGCACATCGCTGACATCCGGCCGCGGGAGCTCGTGACCGTCGTCGGGCGGGTGCACTCGATCCGGGTCCGCCCCCGCGCCGCGGTCGCGACGATGGAGTGCATCCTGCGCGACGCGACCGGCAGCACGACTCTCGTGTTCCTCGGCCGCAAGCAGATCGCGGGCATCGAGCCCGGTGTGCTGCTGAAGGCGACGGGTCGCGCCGGCACCAACCGCGGTCGGGTCGAGCTGATCAACCCCGAGTACGAACTGCTCCGACCCGTCACGCGGTAGCGGCGAGGGCGTTGGCCTCCTCGGGGGTCTCGACGTTGTAGAGGCGAGCCGCGTTCTCCCACAGGATCTTGCGGCGGGTCTCCGCGTCGAGGTCGCCGACGGCGCGCTCGATCGTCTCCTCCACGTTGCCGTACAGGCAGGTCGGGTGCGGGAAGTCGGTCTCGAAGCAGATGTTGTCGAGCGGGAGCTGGTCGAGCATCTCGTGGAACGGCATGCTCTCGAACCAGGTGCACGCGTACACCTGGCGCCGGAAGTACTCCGACGGGAGCAGCTCCCACTCACCCTTCCTTCCGGGGCAACCCTCGAGGTAGCTGTAGTCGACGGCCTCGAGCAGGAAGGGGATCCAGCCGACGCCGCTCTCGACCGACACGAACCGCAGCTCGGGGAAGCGGGGCAGGATACCGGCGAGCAGCAGGTCCGCGACCTGCACGCCGTTGCCGAGGAACATCTGCACCGAGCTGAGGCCGTAGGTCGCCGCCGTCCCCGCGGCCGCGACGCGCTCCGGCGTGAACAGGCTCGTGACCTCTCCGCTCCCGATGTGGAAGTGGACGGCGAGGCCCGCCTCCTGCGCGAGTGACCAGAGCGGGTCCCAGTGGCGGTCGGCGAGCACCGGGAGCCCGAAGCGCTGCGGCTCGCCGGTGAAGAGGATGCCGCGGTGGCCGAGCTCGATGCCGCGCTCGACTTCGGCGACCGTGAGGTCGATGTCCCAGTAGGGCGTCGCCATGATCGTGATGAGGCGGCGCGGATCGGCCGACGCCCAGTCACGCAGGAAGTCGTTGTACGCGCGTACGCACAGGATCTTGAGCTCGGGGTCGGTGATCGAGAGGAACTTCTGGCTCCCGAATCCGGCCACGTTGGGATAGATCACCTCGGCCCACGTCCCGATCGAGTCCATGTAGGCGAGGCGCGCGTTCGCGTCGTACGCCGCGGGGAGGCACTCCTCGATCGTCGGTGGGCCGTCGGGGAACGGCGTCGGCCAGCCCGCGAGGGCGAGGAACTTCACGATCGAGATCTGCTTGCCGTCGAGCATCCAGACGTCGTTGCCAGCGTCGTCGCGTGTCATGTAGGGCACGCGGTCGCGGTACTTGGCGGGCACCCGCGCCGTCCACACGTCGGGCGGCTCGGTGATGTGCGTGTCGGCGTCGAGATGGGTGTACGTGATCGCCATGCGCCCATTGTGCAGGATCACGCGGAGGAGCGGGAGTCCGGACTTGGCAGCCGGCGGTCCGGCATTGGAGGATGGCGGCCATGACGAACGGATCGGGGTCCCAGCGGCGGTTCGAGGGGAAGGTGGCGCTGCTCACGGGCGCCGCATCGGGGATGGGCCGGGCGATCGCGCAGCGGCTCGCGGCCGAGGGGGCGCACGTCCACGGCCTCGACGTCGACGCCGACGGGCTGGCCGAGACGGCGAAGCTCGTGGCCGACGCCGGGGGCCAGATGTCGACCCGGCGCACCGACGTGTCGAGCCGCGACGAGTGCTTCGCCGCCGTCGGGGAGTGCAGCGCCGAGCTGGGCCGGATCGACGTGCTCGGCAACATCGCCGGGATCGCCCGCGCCGAGCACTTCACCGACGTGACCGAGGCGCAGTACCGCCAGATGATGGGCGTCAACATCGACGGTTACTTCTTCATGGCCCAGGCCGCGATCCCGCATCTCCTCGAGAGCGGCGGCAACATCGTCAACATCGCGTCGAACGCCGGGCTGATGGGTCAGGCGTACACGGTCGTCTACTGCATCACGAAGGGGGCGGTCGTTCAGTTCACCCGGGCGCTCGCGATCGAGTACATCAAGACGCCGTTGCGTGTGAACGCGCTCGCGCCGAGCGGCGTCGAGACGCCACTCGCCACGGGCTTCCAGGTGCCGCCCGACGTCGACGGCGAGCTCATGCAGCGCATCTTCGGGTTCCGGCCGATGGCACAGCCGGAGGAGATCGCGGCGCTGTTCGCGTTCGTCGCGTCCGACGAGGCCCGCAACATCCACGGCGCCGTCATCTCGAGCGACAGCGGCCTCACCGCAGGCTGAAGCTCGGCGGGCTCAGCACGCCTCCGTCACGACGCCAGGCCGGCCGCCCGCCGGGCTGCGGTGACGACCGCGTTCTCGTTGGCGGTCCAGGCGATCTCCCAGAAGTTGCCCTCCGGGTCGGCGAAATAGGCGTCGCGGCCCTCGAAGAACTCGGCGTCCGTCGGCTCCTTCGTCAGGGTGCCGCCCGCGTCGCGAACCCGCGCCGCGAGCTCGTCGACCTGGTCCCTCTCGTCCACGGTGATGATCACGCTGAAGCGGATCCCGCCCTGCCCGACCTCGGGCGTGGCCCGGCTGTCGATGGCCAGCTTGTCGACGGGAAAGAGGGCCAGGAGCGCGCCCCGCAACTCGAACACGACGAAGTCGTCGTCGTCGAGCACCGCCGACCAGCCGAGACGGCGGTAGAAGTCCCGTTGTGCGGAGAAGTCGCGTACCCCGAGTGTGAACACGTTCGCGAGCGGCGCTGCGTCGGTCGGCATGGCGACCCTCCTGAAGTATCGGGACATGGCGGTGGCCGGACGGTACGTCCGGCCACGATCTACCCACGTGGCGCCACTCCTATGAGCGCCCCCGGCCCGGTTCGGCCGTACAGCGCCCTCGTCAACGGCCTCGCGACGACGCTCGTGACGAACAGGCCGACGAGCACCAAACACAGGGTTCGATATGCGCGCACCCGCTCCGGCGGATACCTCCGCGCGAGCGCGGTCAGAAGCTTGTCGTATCGCGCGCGATGAGCCAGATCGCCAGAAGCGTCCCGAGCGCGAGAAGGGTCAGATCGCTGGCGGTCACGCGGCACCTACGACGAGCACCATCCGATTCGGACGAATCGTAACGAAGTCGCCGAGCCGGCCGGGCTGGCCGACATGACAGGTGATCAGAGAGTCGTCGGGCGCCAAGCGACTGGCGGCGACTCGGTTTCCGCGAGGCGGCGGTCGATCTCGGCGCCCATGATGCGACACTGCGTCGCGGGGTGGTCGTAGCGACAGAAGAGCGCCGCCGCGAGCACCTCGCGGGCGTGTTGGAGCTGCGCGATCTTCTCGTCGAGGTCGGTGAGCCGGCGGGCTGCGATCGCCTTCCACTCGGTCACCGTCGACGTGTTCAGGATCCCCTCGATGTCGTCGAGCGCGAGGCCGGCGGCCTGCAGCATGCCGATGAACACGAGCCGCCGCAGGGTCTCGGGCCGGTAGCGCCGCTGGCCCGACTGGCGCGCGTCGGCGCGCAGGAGACCGCGCCGTTCGTAGTAGCGGACCGCCGAGGTGGCCACACCGGCCCGAGTGGCGACCTCGCCGATCGTCAGGAGATCCTCCGGCATGCTCCTACTTGACTTGAACTCGGGTTCAAGTGTCAACCTCCGGCGTATGAGCGATCAGGCAGTCGTCCCCAACCATCACGCCCACTATCGAGGTTTCAAGGGCGTCTCCGGGCTCGTCGCCGCCCTCAGCATGGCCGTCGGCCGTGAGAACGACGCCGGGTTCGTCGCCCGCGCCGGCGGGCTCGCACCGACCGACGTCGTGGTCGACATCGGGTGCGGCCCCGGCGCCGCCGCCCGGCACGCGGCGCGGCTGGGCGCGACCGTCACGGGCGTCGACCCGGCCCCGGTCATGCTCCGCGTGGCACGGATGCTCGCCCGCGGGCCGGCCGTCCGGTTCGTCGAGGGCACCGCGGAGGAGCTCCCGCTCCCCGATGCCTCCGCCACCTTGGTGTGGACGATCGCATCCGTGCACCACTGGGGCGATCTCGACGCCGCGTTGCGAGAGGTTCAGCGAGTGCTGCAGCCGGGCGGGCGGTTCGTCGCCGTCGAGCGGGCGACGCAACCGGGCGCGTCGGGTCTCGCCAGCCATGGCTGGACCGACGAGCAGGCAGCCGCGTTCGCCCAACAGTGCCGCGACGACGGCTTCGGCAACGTCCACGTCGAACACGACCGCGCCAACCGACGTCGCCCCCTCGTCGCCGTCGTCGCAACCGCTGCCCTTCGCGACGCGTGAAGCGACGGTCGAACTCCGGCGCCGTCGGGCGGCAGGCCGTTCTCTTGGCAACGAATCCCTTCTGGGCGTATCGACGGCCACGAGAACACCCTGCGCTGCCGGTCGCGTTTACAGCAGGGCGAGCTCCCTTGCGACCTTGTCGGTGCTGACGGTGCTGCCGTTGCGGATCGCGCCGTCGGGCTGGCGCAACATCCAGGCCGCCACCGCGCCGACGACCTCGGGTGACTTGCCCTGCTCGGCGATCCACGCGTGCTGGGCGCGGGCTTGCACGCGCTCCGTGGCGACGAAGCCGGGTTCGAGGTTGTAGCAGCGGATGCCGCGGTCGCCGAGCTCGGCTGCGACGACGCCCGCCATCCGGTGGAACCCACCCTTCGCGCAGCCGTAGCCGAGCGCCCAGCCGCCGTTGCCGACCGGGCCGGGCGGGTCCGACATGCCGGCTCCCGAGGTGATGTTGATCACGGTGCCGTGCCCACGCTCGACCATGGCGCGCAGCGCCCGCTGGCTCAGGATCAGTTGCGCGGTCAGGTCACCCCAGATGCGCCGTTCGAGATGGGCCGGGTCGACGTCGAGGAACAGGTCGTCGTTGCCGGGGC
>DASRHL010000466.1:0-2683 GCA_035650535.1 Acidimicrobiia bacterium | reverse complement strand
TGGGTCTTCACGTCGTCGATGTGGACGAAGCGCAGCTCGGGCGCGGCGTCGCCGTCGTCGGGCATGGGCGGATCGTCGCACCCGGCGGCCGCCGGGGTTGAATTAGGAATGACTCTCATTCTACGTTTGCCCCGTGGAGCTCGTCTCGCGCCTCCTGGTCCCGGCCGTGGTCGCGGCCACGCTCGCTTTCGCCGCCGTTACCCCCGCGGCCGCGGGCGCGGCCGGCAGCCGCCAGGAGCGGTTGCCGATCGTCGCGGCCGAGAACTTCTGGGGCAGCGTCGTCGCCCAGCTGGCGGGAACGCACGGGTCGGTCCGCAGCATCATCGACAGCCCCGACACCGACCCGCACGACTACGAGCCCCGACCGAGCGACGCGCGCGCGTTCGCGGGCGCGCGCCTGGTCGTCGTGAACGGTGCCGGGTACGACGCCTGGGCGCACAAGCTGCTCGACGCCGACCCGGGCGACGGCCGTCGCGTGATCGACGTCGGGAAGCTGGCGCACGCCGGCGACGGGGGCAACCCGCACCTCTGGTACTCGCCGTCGATCGTCGAGAAGGTCGTCGCGCGCGTGACGAGCGATCTCCGGCGGCTCGATCCGCGTCATGCCGCGTACTACCGCCAACGGCGCCGGACCTTCGAGCGGGTGTCGCTCGCGCGCTATCACGCGCTCATCCGCTCCATCTCGGATCGTTTCTGGGGCACGCCGATCGGCGCGTCGGAGAGCATCTTCTCCCCGTTGGCGCGGGCGCTCGGCCTCCGTCTGCTCACGCCGGCATCGTTCCTCGACGCGATCAGCGAGGGGGCGGAGCCGACCGCCCACGACAAGTCCACCGTCGACGCCCAGGTCGAACGGCACGACATCGAGGTCTTCGTGTTCAACCGGCAGAACGCGACCCCGGACGTCCAGACGCTCGTGCGGGCCGCCCGATCGGCGGGCATCCCCGTGGCCTCGGTCACCGAGACGATGACGCCCGCCGGGTCGACGTTCCAGGCGTGGCAGTCACGCCAGCTCGCCGCGCTCGAGCGCGCGCTCACGAAGGCGGCCACGCCGTGAACGGGACCTCGCCGCTGGTCGTGCGCGACGCGGCCGTCCGTCTCGGCGGCCGGACGATCTGGTCGGACGTGACGGTCGAGGTCGGCGCGGGGGAGTTCGTCGCCGTCCTCGGCCCGAACGGGGTGGGGAAGTCGACGCTGTTGAAGGTCGTGCTCGGGCTCCTGCCCCTGGCCGCGGGCGAGGTGCTGGTCTGCGGCCGCGAGCCCGGCCGGGGCAGCTCGCAGGTCGGCTACCTCCCGCAACGGCGGGGCTTCGACGAGTCGACGCGGGTGCGGGGCGTCGACATCGTCCGCCTCGGCCTCGACGGCACGCGCCTCGGTGTCCCGCTCCCGGCGCGGTTCAGCGCGCGGGCGCGGGTCGCCTCGCGCCGCGTGGACGAGCTCGTCGAGCTGGTCGGCGCCGCCGGGTTCGCGGACCACCCCATCGGCGCGCTCTCGGGCGGCGAGCAGCAGCGCCTCCTGATCGCGCAGGCGCTCGCCCGCCGTCCCGCGCTGCTGCTCCTCGACGAGCCCCTCGACAGCCTCGACCTCGCGAACCAGGTCGCGGTGTCGGGGCTGCTCGCCGACATCTGCCGGACGGAGGGCGTCGCCGTGGTGATCGTCGCGCACGACCTGAACCCGATCATCACCTACCTCGATCGAGTCGTGTACCTCGCCAACGGCAGCGCGGTCACGGGGCCGCCGCGCGAGGTGGTCACGAGCGGGACGCTGAGCGAGCTGTACGGCACGCCCATCGAGGTGCTCGAGGCATCGGACGGCCGGCTCGTGGTCGTCGGCCAACCGGAGGCGGCGAGCTACCACCCGGCGCTGCACGCCCACCACCACTGAGCGGTCATGGTGATGCTCGCCGACGGCGGATTCACGTGGGACCCGGTCGAGGACGTACGCCGACTGCTCGAGTTCCACTTCATGGTCAACGCGTTCCGGGCTGGGACGATCGTGGCCGTGGTCGCCGGTGTCATCGGCTGGTTCATGGTGCTGCGGCGGCAGACGTTCGCCGGCCACACCCTCTCGATCGTCGCGTTCCCGGGCGCGGCCGGGGCGACGCTCGTGGGCGTCAGCCCGCTGCTCGGGTACTTCGGGTTCTGCATCGCGGCCGCGCTCGCCATCGCCGGCGTGCCGCGCGCGGGCGCCCGCGGGACCAGCGAGGAGTCGGCCGTCGTCGGAACCGTGCAGGCGTTCGCGCTCGCGTGCGGCTTCCTGTTCGTCACGCTCTACGGCGGCCTGCTCGACAGCGTCAACTCCCTGCTCTTCGGCAGCTTCCTGGGCATCACCGACACGCAGGTCGCGACGCTCCTGTTCGTGGGCGCCGCGGCGCTCGGGGTCATCGTGCTCGTCGGTCGTCCGTTGCTGTTCGCGTCACTGGATCCGGACGTCGCGGCCGCGCACGGTGTGCCGGTGCGCCTGTTGTCGGTCGTGTTCCTCGTCGTGCTCGGTGTCGCGGTGGCGGAGGCGAGCCAGATCACCGGAGCGCTCCTCGTGTTCGCGCTGCTCGTCGTCCCACCGGCGACGGCGCAGGTCGTGACGCCGCGCCCGCTGCTCGGACTCGGTCTGAGTGTGGCGATCGGGATGCTCGTCACGTGGCTCGGGCTCGCGTGCTCCTACTTCTCCGACCAGCCCATCGGGTTCT
>DASRHL010000465.1:0-3750 GCA_035650535.1 Acidimicrobiia bacterium | reverse complement strand
AGCGCTACGGCGCGTACGTCGTCAACGCGGCGGGCCAGATGAACCTGTACGCCGAGCCGTCGGCCGACCCGTGGCTCGGCAGCGCCCGGGCCGACATGCGCCGGATCCAGGCCCAGCTGCGCGTCGTGACCAACAACGGGCCGTTCAGCGTCGGCGGCGGCGGCACTCCGCTCGCGCCTCCCGCCCCGCCCTTCTACGACTAGCCCGCGAGCTCCTGCCGGCCTCCACGATGGCAACGGGCTGCAGTTCTACCGCGAACCTGTCGCGCCGCTCGCCCGTGCCGATCCATGCCGCAGGGCGGTTCGCCCACACGATCGTTCGAGCGACGGACCGCCGGCGCTACGCGGAGACCACGCGCGCCGCGCCGCTGGGGTGTCCCCAGATCGGCCCGATGTGCACGATGTGGGTGCTGCCGCCGGCCTCGAGGAGCTTGCCGTCGCCGACGTAGATCGCCACGTGCTCGCTCCCACCCGGACCCCAGAACAGCAGGTCGCCGACCTGCACGCTGTCGAGCGGGACGTGCGGCAGCATCTGGTACATGGCGCCCGAGTAGTGGGGGAGCGAGACGCCCGCGGAGCGGAACGCGGCCATGACGAGCCCGGAACAGTCGTAGGAGTCGGGCCCGGCCGCCGCGTACACGTACGGTTTGCCGAGCTGCGCCCGCGCGAACTCGATCGCGGCGGCGGCCACGGGACCGTTGGGCGGCAGGTTCGGGTAGGCCTCGGGGTTGCCGTCACCCTCGGCGCGCACACCGTGTGAGAAGCGCGCCCGGGCGGCGGCGAGCGCCGCCGCGGCCCGGCGAGCCTGCTCCTGCGCGATGAGTTGCGCGAGCTCGCCCTGCACCTGCTTCAGCAGTTGCTGTTGCTGGACGTTCGCCTGCTCGATCTGGGCCTTCGCGTCGGCGATCTGGTGCCGCTGGCTGTCGGCTGCGTCGCGCGCGTGTTCGGCGTCGGCCTTCTGGGCCGCGAGCTGCTCCTCGAGGTCGCCGAGGTGGCCGAGGGCCGCGTCGTCACGACTCGACTGCGCTTCTGCGTACTTGTTGCGGATGAGCAACTGCTGCGCGTCCGTGACGTCGAGGTCGGCGAGTGATCCGCCGGATGCCGCGCTCCGGTAGACCGACGCGGCGCGCTCGCGGACGAGGTCCCTGACGCGCCGCACCTCGGCGCGTGTCGCGTCGATGCGTGCCGACGCGTCGGCGACGGCCGCCTCGGCCTGCTGGAGCGCGAGCACCGCGCCGTCGTACCGCTCGCCCAGCGCCTCGATCTGGTGGCTGTTCGCCTCGATCTGCGACTGGATCGCCGCCGCCTGCGCCTTCTTGTCGTCGATCGGGCTGGCGCCCGCGGTCGGGACCCACGCGGCCGCGAGCGCGGCGGACACCCCGGCGGTGAGGACCACCACACCCCGGACGCGGCGCCACGACGGGCGGCGGACGCTCCTGTGGGCGGTGTGGTCTGCGCTTCCAGCGTGGCCCGGCAAGGCCCGTGAGGCTAGCGGGGGAGGAGACGGGCCGTCGAAGCCGCTGCCACGCAGCGTGGCAGCAGGCGGCCTCGGGGCGGCCCGGGGCTCGGGCGGCCCGCGGGCTCGGGCGGCCCCGGGCTTCGGGCGGTCTTGGCGCGGGCCAGGGCCGTTCCGGCGTCTCAGGTCGGGCTCAGGCCGCACCGGGCAACCTGGCGACCGTGCGTTCGCCCCGACGCTCCCCGCCGCCGGCGCACCCCGACCGGGCCGCGCGCACCGGCACCATCACCGTCGTCGCCCTCGCCGAGGAGCTCGCGGGTTGGTCGGCGCCGCTCGACGCGGCGCTCTCGGGACAGGGATACCGCGTCGTCGTCGCCGACGTCGCGCGGGGTTCCGTCGCCGATGCCGCGCTCGTCACGCCGGAGCAGTGGCCGGCGGTGCGACGGGCGCTGCGCCATCGGAACGGGTGCCGCGTCGTCGTCGCCGAATCCGGGTGCGAGCGCCACGACCATGCCCGGATGGTCGAGACCGTGAACGGCGGCGGCGCGTATCTCTGCGGTGCGACCCCGGCGCTCGCGGCGGTGTGGCTGCGCGCCTGTCTCTGAGGCAGCGCCCCGGTCAGTCGCCGAACGCGACGACCGTTCGCCGTGCCGCGACGACGACCCGCCCGCCACCCGCGGCCGGCGACGTGAACCGCGACGGGACCGAACCGACGTGCGCGGAGGCGACGACCCGGCCCGACGCGCGATCCAGCGCGACCAGGTCGCCGCTGCCGGTCGCGACCGTCCACACCGCACCTCCGGCGACGATCGTCGGCCCCGGCGTGTTGACCGACGCGCTCCATCCGGCGTGGATGCTGTCGCCGTTCACCACGACCTCGGTCACGCCGCGCGTGCACGGGACGTACATCGACGTGCCGTCGACCGCGACACCGCCGAACGCGAGGCCGTTGCAGACGGTGGCGTGCTGCACCTCGCCGCCGACCCCACCCAGGTGCGACGCGTCGAGCAGGTACCCGACGCCACTCTTGCCGACCTGGAAGACACGGCCCGACGGCAGCACCACCGGGCTCGTCGAGCCGAGGTCGGTGTCGCTGGAGTTGAGCGCCACCCAGTCCGAGGGCGCGAACGAGTCGACGAGCCCGAGGTCGGCGCTCAGCCGGACGACGCTGTTGCCATAGTCGTAGTCACGGCTGCTGGTGCTGTTGCCGCTGGCGAGGTACAGCGAGCCGTCCGGCGCCGTCGTCGCGCCGGGCGGCGCCCAGAAGCCGCCGGCGCGTTGCGTCGGCAGGAGGTACGACGCGGTCGCGCCGAGACCACCCGCCGACACGTCGACCGAGACGACCCGTCCGTGGTAGTCGCCGCAGTCTCCGTAGCGGCCGCCGAACGGCACGTACACCCGTCCACCGTTCAAGGTGAGCGCGGCGCGCTGGTTCTGGACGGCCGGGTTCGAGCCGGGCGCGTCGACGCGCGTCGAGCCGACGACGCGGCCGGTCGCGAGGTCGAGCTCGAACAGGACGTGCTGCGCGGGTCGGACCATGCCGACCGCGTACACACGTCCGGCATCGGCGTCGACCACCGGTGTACCGGTGATCCCGACCGGGTCGACGTCGCCACATGGGAGCGACGACCCGGGCACGGGCTCGCCGACGTGGGCCGACCACACGACCGATCCGTTCGTCGCGTCGAGCGCGTAGACCGTGTCGTTCTCGGTCGCGACGACGACGCGGTCACCGACGACCAGAGGCTGCGCGTAGACGTCACCATCGAGCGCGGGTGACGCCCAGATCTGGTGGACCGCCGCCGGGCTCGCCGGCCCGTCGGGCGCGACCCCGCTCCGACCGGCGTCGTGGTCGTACGTCGTCCACCGCGCACCGCTCGTCGCGGGCTTCGTCGCCGTCGACGGCGCGGTCGTCGTGCTGGTCGTCGTCGGGCGCGGCCGCGTCGACGCGCTGGTCCCCGAACCACCGCCCGACGAGCATGCCGCGAGCAACCCCGCGAGCGCGAGCGCCGCGGAGACCAGGACGCCGCGCCGGTGCATACCCCCGTGTCTACCCGCTCCCACGCGGGGTACCTCACGTTCGGTAGCGCCAGGCGATGTGGGACTGGCGGCGGCGGATCTCCTCGCGGCGGGTGGCGGCGTCGACGGCCGGCGTGTCCGGCGGGAGCCGGCCGGGCAGGTCGGCGAGCGGCACGACCGCCGCCGAGACCTCGGGCTCGCTCCCGGCCGCGATCCATCGGAACGTGACCATGCCCTCCCCGTGGCCCTGGGTGTCGAGCCAGTTGGGGACGCCGG
>DASRHL010000464.1:0-7119 GCA_035650535.1 Acidimicrobiia bacterium | reverse complement strand
GAACGCGTCCCAGGTGACGTCGAGGCGCCCGTGCAGCACACCGTCGATCGTCAGGAAGCCGGTCGGACCGGTCGGCGCGCTCGCGATCGACGTTCGCCCGGTGGCCGGGAGCCAGCCGAGGTTCCGGTAGAAGAGGACGAGGCCGAGGAGCGCGAGCAGGAACACCGGAGCGGACGCGCCACCGACCATCACGACCCGCAGCACCCCCGAACCGCGGAAGCGGGCCGCCGACGCGATGCCGAGGACGGTCCCCATCGCGAGGGCGAAGACCAGACCGTAGAGCGCGAGCTCGGCGGTGGCGGGCAGGTAGTCGCCGATGTCGTCGACGACCGGGCGCCGGGTGCGGAGCGAGTCCTGCAGGTTGCCGTGCACCAGATCGTCGAGGTAGTCGACGTACTGGACGAACAGCGGCTTGTCGTAACCGAGGCGGTGCCGTTCGGCGGCGACGGCCGCCTTGGACGCGTTCGACCCGAGCTTCGCCCGGACGGGGTCGACCGGCGTCACCCGTTGCAGCACGAACATCACGAGCGCGAGCGCGAGCACGACCACGATCATCGACGCGACACGGGTGACGACGAACCTGGTCACCGGTCCCCCAGCAGGTCGCGGATGCCGTCGCCCGCGAGGTTGGCGACGACGGTCATGAGCATCACCGCGACCGCGGGCATGATCGGCACCCACCAGTACTCGAAGAGGTAGTCGAGGGCACGGAAGCTCATCGCGCCGAGCTCGGGCTTCGGTGCGGGCGCGCCGAGCCCGAGGAACGACAGGCTGGCGAGCGTGAGGATGAGCGCGCCGACGTCGAGGCTCGCGGTGACGACCACCGACGGGAGCGCGCCCGGCAAGAGGTGGCGGAATGCCAACCGGAAACGGCCCGCACCCGCGAGGCGCGCGGCCTCGAGATGTGGTCGGGCCGCGAGGGCGCGCACCTCGCCCCGCACGATGCGCGCGTAGAAGGGCCACCACACGATCGCGACCGCGATCAGGAGGTGCTGGAGCGACGGGCCGAGCGCGGCGACGACCGCGATCGCGAGGATCGGCCCGGGCAGCGCGAGGAACAGGTCGGTGAAGCGCATGAGCAGCGAGTCGACGACGCCGCCCGCCGTCCCGGCCGCGAGCCCGATCAACCCTCCGATCACGACCCCCGACAGGATCACGACGATCGCCGCGAACCACGTGGAACGCATGCCGAGGAGGACGCGGCTGAGGATGTCGCGGCCGACGTCGTCGGTGCCGAGGACGAACCCACCCGAGAGCGGAGCCTTGAACGACGGCCCGGCGGGCAGCTCCGACGGGTAGGGCGCGAGCAGCGGCGCCGACGCGGCCAGGAGCGTCATCCCGGCGAGCAGGTAGATCGAGACCCGGTCGAGCCGGCTGAGGCGCCGCATCGCGCGCGGCAGCGTCGGCGGTCGCAACCGCCGGGGCGGCCTGACGACGACCGGCTCGGCGACGGCCATCAGCCGGAGCCCGACCTCAGCGTCACCCGGATCTCCTCGCGCCCCACCAGGGCGCACGCGGCACGCCGGTCGCCCTCGCGGTCGAAGCGGACCATCTCGGGCACGGTCACCGCGCACCCGTCGACGGCTTCCGGGCAGCGGGGGTGGAAGACGCAGCCGGGCGGCGGCGCCAGCGGGCTCGCGGGATCGCCGTCGAGGGGCACGTGGACCGCGCCGGCCTCGGGAACCGCCCGGAGCAGCGCGCGGGTGTAGGGATGGGCGGGGTCGTGCGCGAGGTCGTGCGACGGCCCCGATTCGACGATCGAACCGAGGTACATCACCGCGATCCGGTCCGCGACGACACGCGCGGCCGCCAGGTCGTGGGTCACGAACAGGACCGCCATCCCGAGCTCGCGGCGCAGCCGCCCGACGAGGTTGAGGACGGTCGCAGCCAGGGAGACGTCGAGCGCGCTCGTCGGCTCGTCGCACAGGAGCACCTCGGGCGGGACGACGACGGCACGGGCCATGGCGGCACGCTGGCGCTGGCCACCCGAGAGCTGTGCCGGCTTCGCCGACGACACCTCCTCCGGCAGGCCGACGAGGTTGAGCGCGTCGTGCACGCGCTCCTTGCGCTCGGCGCGCGACAGGCGTTCCTCGCGGAGGCGTTCACCGATCAGCTCGCCGATCGTCAGCCACGGGGTCAGGGACGCGCCCGCGTCCTGGAAGACGATCTGCGGCCGTCCGCCGGTACCCAGCGTCACCTCGCCCGCGTCGGGCGCGATCAGGCCCGCGACGACGCGGAGCAGCGTCGACTTGCCGCACCCGCTCTCGCCGACGAGCGCGACGGCTTCGCCCGGCTTCACCTCGAGGTCGACGCCGCGGAGCGCCTGCAGGTGCTCTCGACGGCGCAGGCCCGACTTGATCACGAAGGACTTGCGCACGCCGACGAGGCGGACCGCGAACGTGTCGTGCGTCGTCGCGTGCATCGGTGGCCACTCGCGCGGGAGGACGGCGAGCCGTGACGGGTCCGTGACCGCATCGCGCGCGCCGGTGCGCACGCACGCGACGGAGCCCGGGTGTGTGGGGGCGGCGTCCAGCTCCGGCAGCGACTCGTCGCACCGGTCGATCCGATCGGGGCACCGCGGCGCGAACGCGCACCCCGGCGGGTGGGCCCGCGGGTCGGGCGGTTCGCCGGGCAGCGTCTCGAGCGGGCGGCCGCGGGGCGAGTGGAGCGTGAGGCGCGACTCGAGGAGGCCGATCGTGTACGGGTGCGACGGCCGGTCGAGGACGTCGGCCGCGGTCCCGAGCTCGGCGACGCGGCCGCCGTACAGAACCGCGATCCGGTCCGCGATCTGCGCCGCGACACCGAGATCGTGGGTGACGAACAGGAACGACGCGCCGGTCTCGTCGCAGAGACGGCGGATCAGCTCGAGGATCTGGGCCTGGACGGTCACGTCGAGCGCGGTCGTCGGCTCGTCGGCGACGACGAGCGACGGGTTGCCGGCGACCGCCATCGCGATCATCACGCGCTGGCGCAGGCCGCCGGAGAGCTCGTGCGGGTAGGCGCGCATCCGCCGAGCCGCTTCGGGCACCCCGACGGCCTCGAGCAGAGCCTGCGCCTCGTCCGCGGAGCCGGCCGCCTCGGCGACCTGGCGCCCGACGCGCATGGTCGGGTTGAGCGACGTCATCGGGTCCTGGAACACGGCACCGAGATGCCGGCGACGCAGCGCGCGCCGCTCCTCCGGAGACGCGGTGACGACGTCGACGCCCGCGACGAACGCGCTCCCGGTGACCTTCGGGGCCGGGTCACCGGCCAGGAGCCCGAGGAGGCAGAGACCGAGCACGCTCTTGCCCGAGCCCGACTCGCCGACGAGCCCGACGATCTCGCCCGGCGCGATGTCGAGCGAGACGCCGCGCAACGCCCGCAGCTCGCGGCCGCGGCGCTCGAACGTGACGTGCACGTCGCGCGCCGACACCAGCGGCTCCGCCGGCGGTTGCGGACGCGGCTCCAGCCCCGGCGCCGCGTCCGCAACCCGTCCGACCATCACCGAGCTCATGGGGCGGTCTCCTTCACCGTGGTCGTCTTCCGACGCCACCTCGGCCTGACGACGCTGCTCACGGCGCCGAGGACTCCTTCAGATCCGCGAGGCGAACCGTGTACGCCGTCGGGAGCTGGTGGACGAAGCCGGTCAGGCCCTTGCGGGCCACGACCTCCTCCTTCACGTCCGCCAGCGTCACGTAGCACCCGGTCTTCGCCAGGATGTCGCCCGCCTTGCCGTACTGCGCCTGCACGTCCGCGGCCGACGTGGCCTTCAACCCGGCGTCCATGGCCGCGTCGGCGTTCGGGTCGGAGCACTGCAGGTAGTTGATGGAGCCGCTCTTGTTCATGAAGATCCGGACCCACGTATCGGGGTGCGCGGCGTCGGGGTTGAAGGTCCACAGGAGGAGATCCGGCGCCTGGTCGGGCTTGTTGGGCAGGTCGAAGACCTGCGCGATCGGCAGGCCCCGCACCTTGACGTTGAACCCGACGGCCTGCAGCTTGGCGGCGAGGATCTCGGCCAGCCGGGGCAGGGTGCCGCCCTCGTCCTCGGAGTAGCCGAGATCGATGTTCTTGTCGGACGCCTTGGCCGCGAGCTTGGTCAGCTTCGACGGGTCGTACTTGCCGACGTCACGCCCGAGGTTCGGAGGAAGCTCCTTCACGGGGTACATCTGGGTCGAGACCGTCGCCTGCCCCTTGTAGACCTCGCCGACGATCTCCTTCTTGTCGAAGAAGGTCGTGAGCGCGCTCCGCATCGCGGGGTCCTTGAAGATCCCCTTGTTCGGGTTCGAGGCGAGGACCGTCTTCAGGAGCACGGGGAACTGCTTCACCTGGAACTTCGGGTTCGACTTGAAGGAGTCGACGTCCGCGACGGGCAGCCCGTGCGTGAGGAGGTCGAGGTCGCCACTCTCGAGCTTGAGCCGCTGGGTCGCGATCTCCGGCACGATCGAGATGTCGACGGTCTGGAAGTACGGCTTCGGATTGCCCCACCAGTTGTCGTTGCGCGTGAGGACGTAGTCGCTGCCGACGTCGAACTTCGAGATGTAGTACGGGCCCGTGCCTGCGGAGTGCGCCTTCAGCCAGTTCTGCGCGAGATCACCGTTCTCGTCGTGCGCGGCGACCACCGCCGGGTCGACCGCCTTGGGACCGTAGGGCGCCGCGAGGTAGTCGAGGAACGCGCTCACCGGTTCCTTCAGGGTCACGACGAACGTGAGCGGGTCGGGCGCCGACGTGCTCGCGACCTGGGCCAGCATGTAGCCGGGCGCGGAGACGGACCCGAGGTCGACTCGTCGCTTGAAG
Source organism: Acidimicrobiia bacterium (assembly GCA_035650535.1). Lineage (GTDB taxonomy): Bacteria > Actinomycetota > Acidimicrobiia > IMCC26256 > PALSA-555 > DASRHL01. Next base: position 2,346 of record DASRHL010000464.1, on the reverse strand, counting down.
CTCGCGATCCACGAGCTCGCGTCCTCGGTGCCGCCGGTCTGGAACTTGACGTTGGGTCGGAGCTTGAACGTGTAGGTCAGCCCGTCGGCCGAGACCGTCCAGCTCGTGGCCAGCGCGCCCTCGACCTGGGCCGAGTTGGGCTTGTAGCGCACCAGCCCCTCGTAGGCCGAGGTCACGACCTCGTTGCCCTCGACCTCGTAGAAGATGTCGGGATCGGGCACCTGCATGTCGGCGTTGAACGCCATGTGCAGCGTCTTGGTGCTCGGACCGGACGTGCCCTTCGCGGCCGTCGAGGCCGACGCCGTGGTGACGCCGGGCAGCGCGAGCGCGAGCGTGCTCGCCACCACGGCGAGCAGGCCGCCGATTCGGGTCGATCGGATCACGACGCTCCTTTGCGAGTTGTGCGTTGACGAGTCAATGCAGGACCGATCCGCCGTTGATCAGGAACACCTGACCGGTGACGTAGGACGCGGCCGGCGACGCGAGCCAGGCGACGAGCGCCCCCGCGTCCTCGGGCTCGCAGAAGCGCCCGAGCGGGATGTTCGCGAGGTACGACGCACGGACCGCCTCCGGCGAACGGCCGGTGATCGCGACCTCGGAACGCCGTTCGGCCATGACCATGTCGGTCTCGGCCGTCCCGGGGCCGACGGCGTTGACGGTGATGCCGTGCTCGCCGAGCTCGAGCGCGGCCGCCTGCGTCAGGCCGACCACGGCGAACTTCGTCGCCGCGTAGGCGCCGAGGTACTTGAACGTGAGGACGGCGGCCTCGGACGCGACGTTGACGATCCGGCCCGCCGTTCCCGTCGCCGTCATCGTGGCGGCCGCGGCCTGCAGCCCGTGGAACGTGCCCATCAGGTTGACCGCGACCATGCGCTCCATGTCCGCGATCGGCGTGTCGGCGACGGGAGCGAGGACCGAGACGCCGGCGTTGTTGACCCAGACGTCGAGAGATCCGAACGCGTCCAGCGCGACCGACGCGAGGCGCGGCGCCAGCTCGGGATCGGCGACGTCGCCCTGGACGAGGACGGCCGCGCCGCCGGCCGCCTCGACCGCTCGCGCCGTGCCCTTGGCGTCGTCCTCGCTTCGGTTCCAGTTCACGATCACGTCGCAGCCGTCGGCCGCGAGCGCGACCGCGATCCCGCGCCCGAGACCGCGCGACGCGCCCGTGACGACCGCGCTGCGCCGGGTCACGAGAGCAACCACCGGAACGGTTCCAGGTGACGGTCGTCGGACGACAGCAGCCGCTCCGGGTGCCACTGCACACCGAGGAGCCCGTCCCCCTCGACCGCTTCGATCACGCCGTCGTCGCTCCACGCCGTCGCCCGCAACGAGCCGGGCGTGCGCACGGCCTGGTGGTGGATCGAGTTGACCTTGGCGGAGCCGGCGAGCACGCGTTCCGCCACCGAACCGGGTTCGGCCTCGACCGCGTGCACCGGCTCGTACTGGCGCTCCTCCTCCCAGTGGTGGTCGAAACCCGCGGCCCGGAGGTCCTGGTGCAAGGTGCCCCCGAACGCGACCGCGAGAACCTGCGCGCCCCTGCAGACGCCGAGCACGCGCCGCCCGGCATCGTGCGCGGCGCGCACGCCGGCGATCTCGGCCCGGTCGCGCCCCTGGTCGACCTGCATCAGTCGGGCGTCCGGCTCCTCGCCGTACGCCGCCGGGTCGACGTCCCCGCCTCCGGTCACGATCAGCGCGTCGGCGCTCGTCACGAGGTCGAGGAGCGCCCCGTCGTCGCCGAGCCCGGCCGCGACCACGACCGGGAACGCGCCGGTCGCGGCAACGGCGTCGACGTATCCGCGGTGCAGCGACACCCGTTCCGCGGGCTCGCGCCCGGCGAGGAGGACGACGACGGGGATGCGGGTCGCGCGGGCTCCGGCCATCAGAGGTTCAGCAGGTAGCGCGAGCGCTCCCAGTCGGTGACCTGGGCGTGGTACTCGTCCCACTCGACGTGCTTCATCTCCGCGTACTCGCGCACGAACATCTCCGGGAACACCTCGTGGACGAGCGGGTCGGCCTCGAACGCCTCGATCGCCTCGAGCAGGTTCCGTGGGAGGCGTGTCGCGCCCGGCGGACCGGTCTTCCAGTCGTAGGTGAGGTCCTCGATCGGGTCGCCGGGGTCGAGTCGCTCGCGGATCCCCTCGAGGCCCGCCGCCAGCATCAACGCCGCGGTCACGTAGGTGTTGGCGGCCGAGTCGACGCCCCGGTTCTCGACGCACGGCCGGTTGCGCGGCAGCCGCAGCATGCACGACCGGTTGTTGTCGCCGTACGCGACCCAGATGGGGGCCCACGACACGGTGCCGTCGGCGAGGCGGGGCGCCAGCCGCTTGTAGGAGTTGACGGTCGGGG
>DASRHL010000463.1:0-6782 GCA_035650535.1 Acidimicrobiia bacterium | reverse complement strand
TCACGAGCCGCCGAGGTGACGCGCTTCCCCGACCTCGGACGGGTCTTCTACGAGCGCGGACCGGGGCGGACGATCGCCGCGCTCGCGACCACGTTCGAGCGGCTCGCGGCGCGCAGCGTCGTGCACCTCGACGACCCGTTGCTCGCGGCCGCCCAGTTCAACTGGCTCCTCATGTCGGCCGCGTTGAACGAGGCGATGCTGCTCGGCCTCGACGGCCCGCTCGCGCCGGCCGACCTCGACCGCCACGCGCGCGGTGCCGTCACGGTCTTCCTCGCCGCGTACGGGCGGCGGTTGCGCGCCTGACCCGATCCGCGCCCATCGTCGCTTCCCGAGCTCCTGGGTCCCCGGTCCGGTGACCGGGATAGCCTCGGCCGTCCGGCGACCGGCCCGCGCCGGCGCGCAGGCGAAGGGGGGAGCACATGGGACGGCTCGATGGACGGGTGGCGCTCGTGACCGGCGCCGGCCAGGGCATCGGGCGTGGCATCGCCCGGCGGTACGCCCGTGAGGGCGCCTCGGTGACCGTCGCCGAGATCAACGCCGAGACCGGCGCGCAGGTCGCCAAGGAGCTGACCGAGGAGCTCGGCGCCCGGGCGCAGTTCGTGCCGACCGACGTGCTCGTGCGCGAACAGGTGCAGGCCGCCGTCGACGGTACGGTCGACGCGTTCGGCAGCGTCGACATCCTCGTCAACTGCGCCTACGTCGCGGGCGGCATCGGGCGCTTCGAACACAAGCCCGACGACGACCTGCTGCTCGCGTTCCGCGGCGGACCGCTCCACACGTTCTGGGCGATGCAGGCCGTCTTCCCGCACATGAAGGCGAGGCACTGGGGCCGGATCGTCAACTTCATCTCGTTGAACGGCGTGAACGCGCACATGTACTCCGCGGACTACAACGCCGCCAAGATGGCGATCCAGGCGCTGACCCGGACCGCGGCACGCGAGTGGGCCCGGCACAACATCCTCGTGAACGCGATCGCGCCCGCGGCGGCCTCGCCGGCGTACGTGGCGTTCGCCGAGGCCGCGCCCGACAACGCGAAGGAGATGCTCGCGCAGAACCCGCTCGGGCGCATGGGCGACCCCGAGCACGACATCGGCGGCGTCGCGCTGTTCCTCGCCTCTGAGGACAGCGACTACATCACCGGCAACGTGCTGTTCGCGGACGGCGGCTCGCACATCAACGGTGTGCAGTGGGACCCGCCGCTTCCCGAATGACCCGCTGAACCGAGCCGGCACCGTGGGCTACGACGAGCTGCACGCAATCGCGGTCGAGGTCGAGGGCGGGGTCGCCTGGGCGACGATCGACCTGCCGCCGATGAACCTGTGGGGCGCCGAGCTCGGCACCGACCTCGCCGGGCTGGTCGAGACGGTCGAAGGCGACGACGACGTGCGGGTCCTCGTGCTGGCGAGCGCGGACCCCGATTTCTTCGTCGCCCACGGCGACGTCGAGGCGATCCTCCGCATCCCACGCGAGCCGGCGCCGCCGCCGACCGAGCCCAACGTCGCGGTGCGGATCGCGGACCGGTTGCGCACCATGCCGAAGGCCACCGTCGCCATGGTCGCCGGAGCCGCGAGGGGTGGTGGCTCGGAGCTCGCGCTGTCGTGCGACCTGCGCTACGCCGGCCGCTCGGCCCGGTTCGGCCAGCCCGAGGTGCCGCTCGGGATCATCCCGGGTGCGGGGGGCACGCAACGCCTGTCGCGCCTCGTCGGCCGGGCCCGGGCGCTCGAGATCGTCCTCACCGGCGCGGACTACACGGCCGAGGAGGCGGCGGCCCTCGGCTGGGTCAACCGCGTGCTCCCCGACGCCGACCTCGAACCCTTCGTCCGGCGAATCGCCCGGCGCATCGCCGCGATGCCGACGTCGGCGATCGGGGCGGCGAAGCGGGCGGTCGACGCGGCGTGGCCCGATCCGACGCCGGGGCTCACCGTCGAGACCGCGCTGTTGCAGGAGACCCTGCTCCACGACGCCCCCCGCCAGCGGATGCAGCGGTTCCTCGACCGCGGCGGCCAGACCCGCGAGGTCGAGCGCGCCGACATCAGCGACCTCGTCGAACGACTGGGGGACCCGTGAGCGCGAGCCGCGACGACGACTTCGCCGGCAAGGTCGCCTGGATCGCGGGCGCGGCCCGCCCACCCGGTATGGGACGCAGCGTCGCCGTCCAGATGGCGCGGCGGGGCGCGGACGTCGCCTGTGTCGACGTCGTGGTCGACGAGCCGGCGTCCGACCAGGCCTACGAGGTGTCGCGCGAGGCGCTGGAGGCGACGGCCGAGGCCGTCCGGGCCGAGGGCCGGCGGGCGCTGATGCTGCCCGTCGACCTCACCGACCCCGAGGCCGTCGACGCGTCCGTGCGGACCACCGTCGCCGAGCTCGGCCGCATCGACGTCTGCTGCAACCTGTCGGGCGGCACGGGCCCGCGCCTCGGGACGGCCAAGGTCGTCGACCTCGAACCCGACAACTGGCACCGCACGATCGACGCCAACCTCACCGCGATGTACCTCGGGTCGCGTGCCTGCGCCCGGCAGATGATCGAGCAGGGCAGCGGGGGTGCGATCGTCAGCCTGGCGTCGTCCGCGGCCGTCACCGGCGAACCGAACTTCGGGGCGTTCTCGGCGGCGCGAGCGGGCGTCGTGCGCCTGACCGAGGTGCTGGCCGCCGAGCTCGGCCCCTTCGGGATCCGGGCCAACGCGGTGTGCCCGTTGGGCGTGTCGCCCGAGAAGGGCGGCGGCAACCCCGGCCTGGTGTTCGGCGCCGTCCGCCGGGGCGTCAAGCTCGACGACTGGATCACGGGCAAGATCCCGCTCGGCCGCATGCAGTCACCCGACGAGACCGCCGCGGTCATGGTCTTCCTCGCCAGCGACGAGGCGAGCTTCGTCAGCGGCGAGCACGTCATCGTCGCCGGCGGCGCCCACGTCTGACCGCATCGGCGCCGCGGTGCCCGCCGGTCGGTCGGCTAGCGGCGGCGGCGGGAGATCTCGGCCTCGATGTCGGCGTCGGTGATCGGGCGGCGCCAGAAGACGTCCCACGCGTGGAGGACCAGACCGACACCCCACCCGCCGAGGACCCAGATCGGCCAGAAGTAGCCCGCGCCGGTCACCAGCCAGACGGCGACCAGGAACGCGTTGACGACGACGTAGGCGACGAGGTGCGACCCGAAGTCGCGGCGGGTCTGGATCCGCTGCCGAGCCGCCTGGCGCTCGTCGAGCACGTCGAGCGCGTCGCCAGCTTCGTTGCTCTCGTGCGTCATGACACACCTCCGAACTCGCTTCGACGGTGCGCCCTTGCGAATCCCGCCGCAAGAGGCCGAAGTCACCACCGTTGGGGAATCCGTGCGCCAGGCGCGCGTTTCCTCCCGATGGACGGAGGTCGGACGGCGCGCCCCGACGAACGGAGGCCGCGGCTCGCTCCCCTCAGGTGCCGTAGAGGCGGTTGGCGTTGTCCCAGAGGATGCGGCGCTTGGTGGCGACGGCCAGGTCGTCGCGGGCGATGAACTCGCGTACGCCGTCGGGGAAGGTGCCTTCGGGATGGGGGAAATCGGACGCGGTCACGATGCAGTCGACGCCGAGGGCGTCGACGACGTGCTGCAGGCCCGGTTCCTCCATCTCGGCCGACACGAAGCACTGACGCCGGAACAGCTCGCTCGGTAGCGCCGACAGCGACTCCACGTCGGTGCCCTCGTACCGCTCGTACAGCTCGTCGAGCCACCACAGCCAGAACGGCAGCCACCCCGCGCCCGACTCGAGCACGACGACCCGCAGCCCCGGGTGGCGGTCGCAGATCCCGCCGACGAGGAACGAGAACAGCGTGAGCTGCGACTCGAGCGGGAACGCGGCGGCGATTCGGGGCAGCGCCCACTCGCCGAAGCGGTCGGCGCCGATCTGGCCGAGCCCGGTGCCGGCGACGTTGTGCAGCGCGAGCATCACGCCGAGCTCCTCGAGCGTCGCCCACAGCGGGTCGTAGTACGCGCGTTCGAGCGTCACGCCGGGGAGCGGCGGCTCGGGCAGCACGAAGAAGCCCTTGAACCCCAGCTCGGTCGCGCCCCGCCGCGCCTCGGCGATCGCGGCGTCGACGTCGTTGAGCGCGAGCTGGCCGACGGCGAGGAGGCGGCCGTCGGCCCGGGCGACGAACTTGGCCGCCCAGTCGTTGTAGGCGCGCACGATCGCGGCCGTCAGCTTCGGGTCGAGGCCCCACGCCGCGACCTGCATGAGGCCGCGGCTCGGGTAGAGCGCCATGCGGTCGATGCCCTGGTCGTCCATCGCGTACGAGTAGCTCTCGGGATCCCAGTCGCGGGACGAATACCTCGCGTACTTCTCCTCCCACATCGCGTTGAGCGAGCTGAGGCCGCCGCCGAGGCGGCGCCAGCGGACGGTCGGGAAGTGGCGGTCGCCGTCGACGACCGCGCGTCCACGGTCGGGCGAGCCGACGGGCGCACGGTCGCGAAACGCCGGATCGATGTGGTCCTGCCACAGGTCGGCCGGCTCCATGAAGTGCGAGTCGACGTCGAACACCGGCCAGTCGCCGGGCACGGGCAAACCTCCCGTTCGGCTGCGCCGAATCAGCCGTGGGCGTGCCGGCGGCCGCGCCGCCGCCGGCCGAACAGCTTGCGGATCGTCAGGAACCCCACGATGGCGACGATCTGGCCCCCGAGCACGATGCGGGTCACGTCGATCGCGGGCTGCCAGGTCACCTCGCCGTTGCGGACGACGAACGCACCGACGGGTCGCGCGCCCACGCCGAAGCCCGTGCCCGTGCCGGACCCCTGGCCGCCCGGCCCGGTGCCGTCCCCGACGCCGGCGCCGCCGCCCCCGCCGACCTTCGCGGCCGGGATGATCAGCACACCGTCCCGCTCGATCGGCTCTCCGTAGACGCGTCGGACGGTGATCGAGTCTTGTGCCTTCGCGAGGAGCGTGTCGACGTCCATGGGTGCGCCTCCTCCGTCGGGGAACGAGCGGCGTCGCGCGCGACGGTAGTGCGCCGGCGGTCAGCCCTCGGCCGGCGCCATCTGGCTCGTGAACATGTTCACGTCGAAGTAGTCCCGCCAGGCCGCGATCTTCCCGCCCCGGATCTCGAACACGCCCGCGACGGGGAGCTCGATCGTCCGGTCGGGGTACGTGAACACGTCGACCCGCTCGGTGAACACGACGTTGCCGTTCGCGGCCATGTTGAGCATGCGGAACTCGATCTTGTCGACGCCGGTCGTGAACCCTTCGATGAACGACCGGATCGCGTCGGGCCCGACGACCGGGTCCATCGGGATGTTGTGGTACACCGCGTCGTCGGTGACCGCGGCGACGATCGCGTCGATGTCGCGGGCGCCCCACGAGTCACAGAACGCCTTCACCACGTCGGTCGGGGAATCGGTCACTCCGGGCTCCTCTCTCGGATCGTCAGTTGGTGGTGGTCGGCGCGGTCGCGGCCGCGCCGCGCTCGCGGTACTGCTGCTGCCAGTCCTTGGGCGGCGGCTCCGGCCGCCGGGTTCCCGCGCCGAACAGGCGCGGCGCCTCGTCGACCAGCTCCGGCAGCGTCCAGCCCCGGTCGTGGCGCTCGAGCTGGTCGCGCACCTCCCACGACCTGATGTGCTCGACGATGCCGCCGCGCACCTGGAACGTCTGCCCCGAGATCCACGCGGCCGCGGGCGACGCCAGGTACGACACGAACTCGGCCACGTGCACGGGATCGGTGGGGTCGAACTCCGACTCGACCTCGCGTGACCGCCGGATGCGCCACCCGATGTTCGCGAGGCGTGTCGCCGCCGACGGCATGATGCAGTTCGCGGTCACGCCGTACGGTGCCATCTCCATCGCGACGGCTTCGGTGAACGCCATCGCGCCCGCTTTCGCCGCCACGTAGTTCGACTGGCCGGCGCCGCCGAGCAGGAGGAGACCGGTCGACGTGCTCACGACCCGCCCGCCCTCGCCGCGCCCGGCCTTGTGCTGCTCGCGCCACCAGCGACACGCGGGCGCGGTGACGCTGAACGTGCCCCGCAGGTGGACGCGGATCACGTCGTCCCACTCGTCGCCGCTCATGTTGAACACCATGCGGGGACGGCCGAACCCGGCGTTGTTGACCACGACGTCGATGCGGCCCCACTCGTCGAGCGCCCGGCGGACGACGGCCTCGCCGCCCTCGCCGGTCGAGATGTCGCTCCGGTCGGCGACGGCCTCGCCGCCCGCGGCCCGGATCTCGCCGACCACCTCGTCGGCCGGCGCCTCGGTGGTCGCGCTGCCGTCGGTCGCGACCCCCAGGTCGTTCACGACGACCTTCGCCCCGTAGGCCGCGAGTCGGGTCGCCTCGGCCCGCCCGATGCCCCGGCCGCTCCCGGTGACCACCGCCACCTTGCCGGCCAGTGGCCGTTCCGGCGCCGCGCCGTCGCTCATGTCCCCCCGATCCGCCGGCGTGCCCCCTTTCCGCACGCTGGACCGGCGACGCTACGGCCGCGTCCCGCGACGGTCAATCCGGCGCGGGGAGGGGGGATGAGGGGGCTGAACGCGGACAAGGGCGAATTCGGCTCCCACCTAGCCTGAGGCTGGTTCAATGCCTCCGTGGATGAGTCGGATGAACTTCGGAGAGCGCCTCCGGCCCCGCCGGCTCTTGGCGCCGCGCAGGCGGCCTTCGAGGATGCTCATCATCTGTGGCATGCGGCGGCGGACGCTTACCACGATCCGGAACCGTTTCGCCGTCACACCGAGGCGTGCATCCAAGCGCTCCGGAACGTGACCTGGCGCCTCCAGGCAGCGAAGACCGATCTTCCCGGTGACTTCGACGCTTGGTACGGCCAGTGGCGAGCG
>DASRHL010000462.1:0-3398 GCA_035650535.1 Acidimicrobiia bacterium | reverse complement strand
CGTGGAGGTTCTCGCGCACGAGCTTCGCCTCGCGGCACAGGTAGTGCTCCCAGACCAGCATGCCGGGCGGGTCGCCGTCGATCGTCGACACCTCGTCCTGCTCGGCGTCCGAGTAGCCCGCGAGGCGGGCCGACGAGCGGGCCTGGGCCTCGAGCGCCTGGGCGGCGGCGGCGCGCAGCGCCCGCTCGCGCGCCTCGGCGGAGAGCCCGCCGTCGCGGTGGGTCACGTCGTCGTAGAGGAGCCGGGCGACCGTCAGCCACTCGTCGAGATCGCCGTCGACCCCGCCCTCGGCCAGGGCGATCACGGCCGGCGCGACCGTCGGGTACACCTCCTTGACCACCGCCCGGAACTCGGCCCGGCGCGCCGCCGCCCGGCGCTCCGCGGCGATCGCCATCCGCCGGCCCTGGTCGAACACGTCGGCCGTCTCGAGCGTGGCGACGGCTGCCTCGTCGTCGCTGTCGTCGTCGGCGTCGACGATCTCGGCGTCCGCGACGTCGGCGTCCCACTCCGCGTCGGTCTCGAGGGCGTCGGCCAGGCGCTGGAGCCGGCGCACGGCGCGGGCCCGCCAGCCGCGCGCTGTCACGGGCTCCGGCGACGCCATACCCATCCGGTCGGCAGCTCCCCCCGCGAACTGAGCGAAGCGCCGGGAACCGCTCTAGTCGCGGACGCCCTTGAGGGCCCGCTCCGTCTCGCGGCGGGCGTCGCGCTCGGCGAGCGTGCGGCGCTTGTCGTAGTTGCGCTTGCCGCGGGCGACCGCGAGCTCGACCTTGGCCCGACCGTCCTTGAAGTAGACGCGCAACGGCACCAGGGTCACCCCCTTCTCGGCGGTCTGGCGGGCGATGTCGTCGATCTCGTCGTGGTGGAGCAGCAGCTTGCGGTCGCGGACCGGATCGAGCTCGCCCCGGGAGTACGAGTACGGCGAGATGTGCATCCCCATGAGCCACACCTCGCCGTCGAGGACCCGGGCGTAGGCGTCCTGCAGGTTGGCTCGACCCTCGCGGATCGACTTCACCTCGGCGCCCTTCAGGACGAGGCCGGCTTCGTAGCTCTCGAGCACGTGGTAGTCGTGGCGCGCCCGGCGGTTCTGGATCGTCGGAGCGGTGCGGGGCGGCATCACGTCACGGTACCGTCCCGCCCGTGCAACCACCGCTGCGAAACCGGGTCACCGAGCTGCTCGGCGTCGACTACCCGATCGTGCAGGCCCCGATGGGATACATCGCGCGGGCCCAGCTCGCGTCGGCCGTGTCGAACGCGGGCGCGCTCGGCATCATCGAGACGTCGTCGGGCCAGCTCGACCAGGTGCGCGACGAGGTCAAGAAGATGCGCGACCTCACCGACAAGCCGTTCGGGTTCAACATCGCGCAGCTCTTCGTCCACGACCTCGAGATCGTCGACTTCGTGCACTCCCAGGGCGTCCGCTTCGTGACGACCTCCGCCGGAGACCCGTCCCGCTACACCGACGCGCTGCACGAGGCCGGCATCACCGTGTTCCACGTCGTGCCGAGCGCCCGCGCCGCGCTCAAGGCGGTCGCCGCCGGTGTCGACGGGATCGTCGCCGAGGGCGGCGAGGGCGGCGGGTTCAAGGCCAGCCGCGACGTCGCGTCGATGGTGCTGCTCCCGCTCGTCTGCTCGAAGGTCGACGTTCCGGTGATCGCGGCGGGCGGCATCTGCGACGGGCGGTCGATGGCGGCCGCCTTCGCGCTCGGCGCGGAGGGCGTCCAGATGGGCACGCGCATGGTCTCGGCCGCCGAGTCGCCCGTCCACACGAACTACAAGCAGCTGGTCGTCGACTCGCCGGAGACGGGCACCGTCTTCCTGAACCGGTGGCACAAGCCGAGCTTCCGGGTGCTCGCCACGCCGTTCAGCGAGAGCCTCGAGCAGTCGACCGAACGGGTGGGCATGGCGTCGCTCGACCGGCTCCTCGACCTCTACTTCCGGGGCAACCTCGACGCCGCCTTCGCGTTCGGCGGCCAGGTCGCCGGCCGGATCGACGGCGTCCGGCCGGTCGCGGAGATCGTGCAGCAGACCGTCGCCGAGTTCTACGACACGATCGCGGCCCTCCGGGAGAACTACCCGGGGATCTAGAGTGCGGTCGCTCGAGTGCCGTCCCCCGGGAGGATCGTCTCCATGCCCGTCTCCGGCTCCATCCTCGGCAACCCGGTCCAGCGGGTCGAGGACCCGCGCATCCTGCACGGCGAGGCGCGCTACTTCGACGACCTCCCGGTCGACGGGCTGGCCCACGTCGTGTTCGTGCGCTCGACCGTCGCGCACGCGAGGGTCACCGGCGTCGACACCGCCGACGCGGAGCGGATGCCGGGCGTGCTCGCCGTCTACACGGCAGCCAACCTCGCCGTCCCCGACGTGCAGGGCTTCATCATGCTGCCGCCCGCGTTCAGCCGGCCCGCGCTCGCCAACGGCATCGTGCGCTTCGTCGGCGACATCGTGGCCGCCGTCGTCGCCGAGACCCGGTCCCAGGCGGTCGACGCGGCGGAGGCCGTCGTCGTCGACTACGACCCGCTCCCGGTGGTCCTCGACCCGGAAGCCGCGCTCGCCGAGGGTGCGCCCGTCCTCTTCCCCGACCACGGCACCAACGAGGCGATCGCGTTCAACTTCGGCGAGGACGACACGGTGCTCGACGGCGCCGACGTGGTCGTCGAGGGCCGCTTCGTCAACCAGCGCATCGCGGCCGTCCCGATGGAGCCCAACGGCATCCTCGTGCAGCCCGAGGGCGACGGCCTCCTCGTGCACGTGCCGACGCAGGCGCCGTTCGGCGTCCGCGACCAGCTCGCGCCGCTGCTCGGCCTCGAGCCCGAGCAGGTCCGGGTCGTCGCGCCCGCGGTCGGCGGCGGATTCGGCGCGAAGACGGGCTGCTACCCGGAGTACGTGATCGTCGGGGCGGCCGCCCGCGCGCTCGGCCGGCCGTTGAAGTGGAGCGAGACCCGATCCGAGAACATGGTCGCGATGAACCAGGGCCGCGGCCAGGTGCAGCTGATCAAGCTCGGGGTCAAGAACGACGGCACGATCGTCGGCATCAAGGGCAAGGTGTTCTGCGACGCGGGCGCGTATCCGAGCATGGGCGCCTTCCTGCCGTTCCTCACGCGCTCGATGTCGGCCGGTGTCTACAAGATCGACAAGATCGAGCTCAACACCTGGAGCGCGGCCACCAACACGACGACGACCGGTGCCTACCGCGGCGCCGGCCGTCCCGAGGCGACGCAGTACCTCGAGCGGATCCTCGACATGGCGGCGGTCGAGCTCGGCATGGATCCGGTCGAGATCCGCAGGAAGAACTTCATCCCGCCCGAGAGCTTCCCGCTCACGACCGTCACCGGCTCCAACTACGACGTCGGCGAGTACGCCAAGGCGCTCGACGAGGCGTGCCGGGTCGCGGGGTACGA
>DASRHL010000461.1:0-13795 GCA_035650535.1 Acidimicrobiia bacterium | reverse complement strand
CACGATCGCGCCGCCACCCCGGTTCCGCATCTCGGGCACGACCGCCCGGGCGCAGCGCCACGAGCCCTTCACGTTCACGTCGAACGCGGTGTCCCACAGGTCGCTCGGGAACCCGAGCGTGGTGGAGGCGCCGTCCTCGGTGACCGACGCCATCACCAGCGGACCCATCAGCGCCGCGTTGTTGACGAGGATGTCGATGCCGCCGAACTGCGCGACCGCGGTCCGCGCCATGGCCTCGACCGACGCGTCGTCGGCGATGTCGACGCCCACGGCGACGGCGCGACCGCCGCTCGCGACGACGGCGTCGGCGACGCCCGCCGCGCCCGCCTCGTCGACGTCGGCACAGACCACCGCGGCGCCGGCATCGGCCAGTGCCCGTGCGTACGCCTCACCGATCCCGCCGACGGCCGCGCCCGTGACGATGGCCACCTTGCCGCCGAGCGAGAAGTCGACTGTCATCGGCGTCCTTCCGGGTCGAGGGCCTGGAGCCGCAGGGCGAGGACCGGAACCTCCGAGAGGCACCGCAGCATGTCGTTGAGGTGCGTACGGCAGTCGAGCTCGGTCAGCGTCTGCTGCACGTCGGTCCGGAACCCGCGCACGTGATGCCCGACGAGCATCCGCACGTTGGGCGCCGCCCACGGACACTCGGGGAACGGCAGGACGCGCGGCGTCGCGCTCACCGACCGCAAGGCGTGCGTGTCGGCGCTGATCGCGGTGATCGTGCGGGCGTCGTCGACGGTCGCGTGCATCGCGGCTTCGTCGAGCACGACGGGCTCGCCGCCGGCACGGGTGAGGAGGTCGCGGGCCCGGCCGACCAGCTCGAGGGGCCCGCCGGTGCCGCCGGGCCAGCCCATGTCGATCGTCGCGGTGCGGCGGACCGATCCGGGCCGACGTCGCGGCGTGCCGGCCGTCGGGCCGGGGAGCACGGTTCCGGTGGTCGGCGTCAACTGGTCGGCGCCGGCGGGACGTGGGGGAACAGCTCGGCGAAGGCGCCGACCGTGATGCGGGCGCGGGTCTCGGCGTCGACGTCGTCGAACAGCTCGTGCAGCGTCTTCTGGGTGTGCCCGTAGGTGCCCTCGAGGTGCGGGTAGTCGCTGCCCCAGCAGACGTTCTGCCAGCCCATGGCCCAGTTCGCCGCGACCGCGGATCGGTCGTGCTGGAACGACGCGTACACGTTCTCGTAGAGGTACTCGCTCGGGAGGCGCGACAGCGGCGGCCGGACCGCGGACGAGTGCTGGCGGTACGCCTCGTCGAGCCGGTCGGCGAGGAACGGACCCCACGTCGCGCCGCCCTCGGACACGATGACCTTGAGTGACGGGTGACGGTCGAACACGCCGGAGGCGATCATCTTCGTGACCGCGCGCTGGCCGCCGTAGGTCGTCTCGACGTAGTTCAGCAGCGCGCCGCCCGGCCCGCCGAAGTACGCGCCGTGGAAGGTGGTCGCGTCGTGGGGTTCGGTGCCGATGTGGAAGCAGCACACGAGCCCGGTGTCGTCGAGTGCCGCCCAGACGGGCTCCCACACCTCGCGGTTCCAGTCGTCCGGCGTCGGCGGCGCCACAGAGAAGTAGGCGGCCCGGAAGCCGTCGGCGGCGGCCCGTTCGATCTCGGCGACGGCCGTGTCGACGTCGAGCAGCGGGATCGTGGCGGTGCACACGTAGCGTGGGGAGAAGCGCTGGAACTCGATCGCCCAGTCGTTGATCGCGCGGCAGCCGGCGGCGAGCAGGTCCGGGTCGCGGATCGACGACATCCAGATCCCGATCGACGGGTACACGAGCTCGGCCCAGATGCCCTCCTGGTCGAGATCGACGAGCCGCCGCGCCTTGTCGTTCGCGCCCGGCGCGCGCTCGAACACGGTCTGGCCGTGCTCGTCCTTCAGGTCCAGCGCGCGCGGCACGCGCCGCCGGAACGACTGGCCGTCGACGTGGATCGTCTCCATGCGGCCGTCGTCGTCCTTGACGCTGCGCGGCATGCGCTCGGCGAGCGCGGCCGGGAGGCTCGTGGCGAACAGGTCGTCGGGTTCGACGAGGTGGGAGTCGCCCGAGTTGGCCCAGATCTTGTCCATGACGGCTGCTCCTGGGTGGCGAGGGTCGCTCAGCGACCGCGCGGAACGGGACGGAAACGGGGCGTCGACATGCCGGTGCCGAAGTGCTCCCACACGACCTCGACCCGGTCACCGATCGCGATCGCATCCGGATCGCACTCGACGATGTTGACGACCATGCGGGCGCCGGCGCCCTGCGTGCCGTCGAGCTCCACGACACCCGAGACGTAGGGGCAGGCGGGGCCCAGGTCGGGATGCAGCGGGTGACGCACGACGGTGTACGTGTAGACGGTGCCCGTGCCCGGGAGCTCGCACCACTCGACCTCGGTGCCCTGGCACTCGAAGCAGAACGGGGTCGGCGGGAGCCGGAACGTCCCGCACTTCGTGCAGCGGGGCGCGACCAGGCGATCGTCGGCGGCCGCGTCCCAGAACGGTTGCGTCGTGTCGTCGGCGTGGGTCTCGGTGAGGATCGACGGGAAGACACCCCGGCGCACGTCCCCGAACGGGCGCTCACCCATGGTCGGCCGTCCTCATCTCCGGAGCAGCGTCCCGCTCACGGGCAGGCCGGCCGGCCCGCCGGTGACGAGCGCGATCTCGGCACCCTCCACCTGGTTGACGGCGACCCCGCGCAGCTGCTCGACGGCCTCCCGCACGTGGGTCATGCCGATGATGTAGGCCTCCGACAGGTTCCCACCGTGGGTGTTGACCGGGATCGAGCCGGTCGGCCAGCGGATGTTGCCCTCGGCGACGAACGGCCCACCTTCCCCGACGGGCGCGAAGCCGTAGTCCTCGAGCTGCATGATCACCATCGGAGAGAAGTGGTCGTAGAGCAGCGCGACGTCGACGTCGGCGGGGCCGACGCCCGCCATCTCGTAGAGACGCCGCGCGACCGGGCGGTGACCCGACGACGCGAACTCGTCGTCGGGTGCCTGGAAGTAGCGGAAGATCGCCTGGCCCCAGCGACCCGTACCGCCGTGCGCCGACGCGAGGATGTGCACCGGCGGCTGCCGCAGGTCTTTCGCGCGGTCGGCGGCGACGGTGATCACGGCGACGGCGCCGTCGCTCTCCATCGTGTAGTCGAAGAGGCAGAGCGGATCGGAGATCATCCGGGCGTCGAAGTAGTCGTCGCGGGTGAGCGGTTCACGCTGGAGCGCGGTCGGGCGGCGGATCGCGTTCGCGCGCGTGCTGATGCACACCTCCGCGAAGTGCTCGCGGCGCGTCCCGTAGCGGTGCATGTGCCGCTGCGCGAGCAGCGAGAACGAGTGGCCGGGGGAGAGCAGGCCGTTGTTCGCGGTGAACGCGGCAGACGGCGGGATGCCACCGCCGCCGTAGGGGCCCCCGCCCCCTTCCGACATGAGCGCGTAGGCCAGGACCCCGTCGACCGCCGATCCGCCGAGGCGCCGCGTGCGTTGCTGCAGCGTCATCAGCGTCACGACACAGGTCGCCATCCCGGCGTGGATCGCGGCGGCGGCGAGGCCGAGCGCGCCCGCGCAGCCACCGCCGCCCGACGTGAGCCCCGCCGCGAAGCGGACCTCGGGGACGCCGAGCGTCGACGCGACCTCGGCGGGATCGCACGAGCTCGAGTAGATCGCGAAGCCGTCGAGGTCGGAGATCTCGAGCCCGGCGTCGTCGAGGGCGGCGAGGATCGCCTTCCCCGCCATCCCGAGCTCGGTCTGCGGGAACGACTGGCCTCGCTTGTAGTAGGGGGTTGCGCCCACACCCACGATCGCAGCCGTGTCGCGGATGGTCATCGCCGGGGACCGTACCACGGTTCCGGCAGGAGCGAAAACGCTGTTTTCAGCGTTTGGGTCGTCCGCCTCCGGAGCCGAAGGCCCGGAGGAACAGGCTCGTGGTGTGCTCCGTCGCGCCCGCCCAATCGGGCGTGGGCATCCCGGCCAGCCGGGCGTTGACGAGGCCCCCGACGACGGAGTGCACGGCCCGGGCGTCCTCGTCGGCGTCGCCGACGCCGGGGAAGACGCCCGCGCGCGCCCCCTGGCGGAGCACCTCGGCGAGGATCGTGCGGTGGACCACGCCGAGCTGCTGGTGCATCTCGTCGAACCCGGGCACGGCGCGGGCCTCGGCCGAGCTGAGCACGGACGCCTGCCGGGCCCGGCGGGGGTCGAACACCACCGCGAGGTGCTGGCGGACCCACGCTTCGAGCGCCTCCGAGGGGCCCGGCGCGGCTCCCACGGCGGCCGAGAGCTCCTCGCCGAGGCGCTCGGCGGCCGTGCGGTACATGGTCAGGATCAGCTCGTCCTTCGACCGGAAGTGCCGGTAGAACGCGCGCGTCGACAGCCCGGCAGCCCCCAGGATGTCGTTCACCGACACCGGCCTCGAGCCGGGTCCGCGACCGATGAGCTCGAACGCCGCGCGCACGATGCGGGAGCGCTCCTCGCGGTATTGCTCCATCCGCCGCGTGGCGCTCGCGGCAGGTGCGGGGGGCGGCTCGACGGCGGAGGTCACCTCACGACGTTACGCCGTCCGCGCCCGCCGGTCGGGGCGGTCTGCAAATACTGTTTTCAGAGCGGCCGGTGGCCGAACGAGATCCTTGCGACCCGCTCGCCGCGGGATCCGGGTGCCCGTCTCGTCGAAGATCGACTCCGGTTGGAGGCGTGGCTCAGTTGAGCGTCTCGGCGAACCAGTTGCGGAGGACGTCGTCCACCGGGAGATGCTCGGTCCGGGCGTGCCTGACCGCGTGCGTGATCACGATCGAGACGGGCGACCGTCGACTGCGTGCGACCTCGTCGGCGGTGAGGAAGAGCACCTCGATGCGTTCGAGCACTGCAGATTCGGCGCATCGGCCGTCCACGTTGATCAGAATGCCCATCTCGTCGTGTTCGTAACCATGCGGACGGCCTGCCGTCGAGGGAGGTTCGGCTGTGCGCGTCCCTGCATATCGCATGACGACCTGACGTTGACGCCCACCGGTCGCGAGTTCATAGTGCGCTCGGGCGAGTGAGCGCGCCGGTGACCCGGAGGCCGAGGCGGTGCACGAGCCGCAGCTGATCGTCGAGACCGTTGCCGGTCCGGAGCTGTGCGTACGTCTCGTCGGCGAGCTCGACATGGGAACGACGAGCGAGCTCGAGGCTGCCCTCGCCGGCCTCGGTCCCGGCGATCTCGTGATCGACTGCAAGAAGCTGACCTTCCTCGACTCGATGGGCATCCACGCGCTCGTTCAGACGAGCGCCGAGCGTCGAGAACGGGGATACCGGGTGCGCCTGTAGAACGTCACGGGGATCCCGCTCCGGGCGCTGACGATCATGGGTCTGGTCGAGACCTTCGGCATTCCGGACTCGGAAGGCGACGACCGAAGCTAGGCGATCCTCGCTGACGAGGGGAGGCGCTCAGCGACCGAGCGCGGAGAGGTCGAACTTCTCGGTCGACACGCGGAAGTCCATCAGCTCGACCTGCGTCTGGATCTTCTCGTCGCGCACCTCGTAGAACATGCCGTAGATGTTCTCGTAGTCCTTGACCTTGTTCGTCTCGGCCCGGCGCTTGAGCAGGACGGCGACCCAGTCACCGTCGGCGAGGACGGCGATCGTCTCGTTCTCGGCCGCGTCGGGGTTCGGGTAGAGGATCCTGCCCGCGTCGGTGTTCGCCTTGAAGGCGTCGCGTCCCGTCCGGATGTTCATGCCGGCCATGTAGGTCGGGTTCTCGGCCAGGTACGGGAAGTACACGTCGGGGTCGAACGTGCGGAACGCCTCCATGTACTCGAGGACGAACGCCTTGTTCCGTTCCTCGCGGGTGGGCTCCGGCGAATCCGGCATCCGGTCTCCTTCCGTCCGTGCGCCGCTCGGCGCGGCTGCATCTGCCCGCCGTCGAGCGGGTCAGCGTGACGATCCTGCCCGCTCAACCGCGCCTCGCCGCCCGCGAGACGCCGGGCGCTCACGCCGCGCTCGTCGCAACATCGTCCATCATCCCCTGCTTCGCCCTATCTTGCACCGGTCGTGGTCGAGCGGTTCGAGCCGGTAGGGGTGAACATGCCGTCGTTGCGGGTCGCGGTCTGGTCGACGGGTTGGGTCGGGAGCATCGCCGTCCAGACGATCGCGCGGCGCCCCGATCTCGACCTCGTCGGTGTCTGGGTGCACTCGCCCGAGAAGGTGGGCCAGGACGCGGGCACGTTGACGGGCGGCGCGCCGCTCGGCATCGCCGCGACCGGTGACGCTTCGGCGTTGCTCGCGCTGCAGCCCGATTGTGTGTGCTACGCGGCGAGTGACGGCGGCGTCGGCGATGGAGCACTCGACGACTACGAGCGCATGCTCGAAGCCGGCGTGAATGTCGTGACCGTGTCGACGCCCGGCCTCGTGTACCCGCCCGCGTACGACGCCGCGACACGCGCCCGGCTCGCTGCCGCCGCGCGCCGCGGCGGCGCGACCCTCTACGCCTCGGGGATCGAGCCCGGCTTCGCCGGCGACCAGCTCGCGCTCACGCTCCTCACGATGTCGCGCTCGATCCGCAGTGTGCGCGCGCAGGAGATCTTCCTGTACGACCGCTACCCGGTCAGGTTCACGATGTTCGAGGTGTTCGGGTTCGGCCAGGCGATGGACCACCGGCCGATCATGGCGCTGCCCGGCGTGCAGTCGGGCACCTGGGGTCCCGTGGTGCGCATGGTCGCCGCCGGCCTCGGTGTCGAGCTCGACGGGTTGCGCGAGACGTACGAACGCGAGCCCACCAGCCGCCGTCTCGAGGTCGCGAGTGGCGTCGTCGAACCCGGCACGGTCGGCGCGATCCGGATGGAGACGATCGGTGTCGTCGACGGCCGCGATGCCATCGTCGTCGAGCACGTCAACCGGATGGCTCCCGACGTCGCGCCGCACTGGCCGAGCGCGGCCCGGGACGGGACCTACCGCATCGTCGTCGACGGGGACCCGAGTTTGCAGTGCGAGCTGACCGTGGGCGCGAGCCCCGAGACGGCGAGCGACGAGGGCATGGTCGCCACCACGATGCGGATCGTCAACGCCATCCCGCTCGTGTGCGCGGCGCCCCCGGGCCTCGTCTCCTCGCTCGACCTGCCCCTCACGCTCCCACGCGGGGCCCTCGCCTGACTGTGAGGCTCCGCGTTGCGGCCCGGCCCCGCGTCACGACGGTCGCGGCTCCGGAGGCTCGCCGGCCGCGGTCTCGAGGTAGGCCGCCCGCTCGGCCCGCCGCCGGAACCGGAGCTGCTCCTCGTGGGCGTGACGGCGGCCGCCCACGAGCATCTCCTCGAGCTTCAAGACCTCGGTCCGGGCCGCGTCGTAGTAGTCGTCGTCGAAGCCCTCGACGATCTGGAAGGTCCACTGCCCGGCGATCACGTCACGTCCGACGAGGTGGCGCCACAGCGACGCCGCGTGCTGCTGGTGACCGGCGGCGGCCAGACCGCGGGCGCTCTCCTCGAAGAGGAAGTCGGCCCGGCCGATCAGTTGGTGGAACGCGTAGAGGTGCCCGCGGGCCCGCTCGACGTACTCGAGCGCCTCGGTCGCCTTGCCGACCGCGTCGACCGTCGCCTCGTCGGCGCCGGGACCGGCACCGTCACCCATACCCTCGTGCTACCCAGCGGTCCGGCCGTCGACGACGCGGTAGGTTGGAACTGACACTCGCGTCAGTTGCAGAGCCAGACCGTCGAGTCCAGCGGGGGGTCCCGTGGAGCTGCCCAAGATCATCAGCGTCGACGACCACGTCGTGGAGCCGGCCCACGTCTGGCAGACGTGGCTGCCCGAGAAGCACCGCGAGAAGGGCCCGCGGGTCGAGCGCAAGCGGTGGGGCGCCTTCAAGCTCAAGAAGGGCGCCAAGTACGAGATGACCGAGGATCCCGAGGGCGAGTGGGGCGACGCCTGGATCTACGAGGACAAGGTCAGCTACGTCCAGAAGAAGTTCGTCGCGATCCCGAAGTCGGCGACGCCCGGCGACGACGTGTCGAAGTTCGACAAGACGGTGATGACGATGACGGCCGTCACCTACGACGACATGCGCCCCGGCTGTTACGACGCCAAGGAGCGCAAGAAGGACTTCGAGCTCAACTGGGTCGAGGCGTCGCTGCCGTTCCCGACCTTCCCGCGCTTCTGCGGCCAGACGTTCTACGAGGCCGACGACAAGGAGCTCGCGCTCGCGTGCGTGAAGGCCTACAACGACTGGATGGTCGAGGAGTGGTGCGACCCCTCGATCGGCGTCAACCTCCCGCTGTGCATCATGCCGCTGTGGGACGTCGAGCTGGCGGCGGCGGAGATCCAGCGGAACGCCGCGCGCGGCGTCCGCGCCGTGTGCTTCTCGGAGCTGCCGACCAAGCTCGACCTGCCGAGCATCCACACCGGCTACTGGGACCCGATGTTCGCGGCGTGCAACGACACCGGGACGACGGTGTGCATGCACGTCGGCTCGTCGTCGACCGACCCGTTCTCGTCGAAGGACGCGCCCGCGGGCGTCGGCAGCATGGTCGGCTTCAACAACTCGATGGCCTCGCTCGGCGACTACCTCTTCGGCGGGAAGATGGCGCAGTTCCCGAAGCTCAAGATCGCGTACTCGGAGGGTCAGATCGGCTGGCTGCCGTACGCGCTCGAGCGGGCCGACACGGTCTGGGAGGAGCACAACGCGTGGCAGAACTCCAAGCGCCTGTGCCCCGAGCCACCGTCCAGCTACTACTACGACCGGGTGTTCGGCTGCTTCACCTGGGACCGCCACGGTGTCCGGTCGCTCGACGAGGTGGGTGAGAACAACATCTGCTTCGAGACCGACTACCCGCACACCGACACGACGTGGCCGAACACGAAGGAGTACTGCGAGAAGATGCTCGCCGACGTGACCGACGAGCAGAAGTACAAGATCCTGCGCGGCAACGCCATCCGCATGCTCGAGCTCGACCGGGTCTGAGCGCGACCGGGTCGTGGCGATGCCCGATCTCCTCCGCAACGCCACCGCCATCGTCGGCGTCGGCGAGACCGAGTACTGGAAGGCGGGCGGCGCCACGCGGAGCGAGTTCGAGCTCGGGTGCCTCGCGGTCATGCGCGCAGTCGAGGACGCCGGGCTCGAGCTGGCGGACGTCGACGGGCTGTGCACCTACTCGAGCGAACGGTCCGCGCCGGCAGCCCTCGCCCAGGCACTCGGTCTCGGCGAGCTCCGGTTCGTGAACCTCTACCCGGGCGGCGGCAACTCGGCCGGCGGGATCGTCCACAACGCGACGCTGGCGGTCGCCACCGGGGTCGCGACGACGGTCGTGTGCTACCGGTCGATCTGCCAGGGGCAGACCCTGCGCTTCGGCCGGGCTCGCGCCGGTCACGGTCTGTCGGCCCAGGCGCTCGGTCCCGAGATCGGCGGCCCCCAGGCGTTCCTCGCGCCCTTCGGCCTCTTCTCGCCGGCTCAGGGCTACGCGCTCGACGCGCGCCGGCACATGCACGAGTACGGGACGACGAGCGAGCACTTCGGCCGCGTCGCCGTCGCGGCGTACGCGAACGCGCAACGTAACCCGCGCGCGGTCATGTACGGGCGCCCGTTGACGCTCGAAGACCACCAGGCGTCGCGCATCATCGCCGATCCCTACCGGCTCTACGACTGCTGCCAGGAGAGCGACGGCGCGTGTGCCGTCGTCGTGACGTCCAGCGAACGGGCCGCCGACCTCCGGCAACCCCGCGTACTCGTCACCGCGGGCGCGCAGGGAATGGAGCACGGTGACGGCGCGGCGCGGCAGTCACGACCGCCCGAGTTGTGGACGAGCGCGGGGATGACCTCCGTCGCGCGGCGGTTGTACGACGCGGCCGGCATCGGACCGGACGACATCGACGTCGCGCAGGTGTACGAGAACTTCACCGGGCAGGTCGTCATGGCGCTCGAGGACTTCGGTTTCTGCGCGCGCGGGGAAGGCGGCCCGTTCGTCGATTCCGGTGCCATCGACTGGCCCGACGGGAGCCTGCCGATCAACACCTCGGGCGGGAACCTCGCGGAGGGCTACATCCACGGGTTGAGTCTCGTGATCGAGGCCGCCCGGCAGCTGCGGGGCACGTCGACCTCGCAGGTCGACGGGGCCGAGCACTGTCTGGTCGTGAGCGGGCCCAGCGCGCCGCCGTCGAGCGCGCTGGTGCTGTCCCGTGACTGAGCCCGCATACTTCCCGCCCGGCATGCCCGTCCCGGTGGCGGAACCGACGACGGCCACGTTCTGGGAGGGTTGCGCCGCCCGCGAGCTGCGGATCCAGCGGTGTGCGAGCTGCGGGACGTTCCGGCACCCCCCGGTGCCGGTTTGCAGCCACTGCCGGTCCTTCGACGACACGTGGGAGGTCTCGCGCGGCGACGGCCGGATCTTCAGCTTCATCGTCGTGCACCACTCGGTGTTCCCCGCGACCAACGACGCCGTTCCCTACAACGTCGCGGTCGTCGAGCTCGACGACTGCGGCGGCGTGCTCGTGACGAGCAACGTCGTCGACTGCCCGAACGACGACCTCGCCGTCGGGATGCCGGTACGCCTGGTGTGGGAACCGGCGCGCGAGGGCCTGTGGCTCTACCGGTTCGCGCCGATCGGGAGCACGCGCTCGGCCTGAACCGTGACGTTGGACCCTGGCCGCTCGCGGCCGGCGGCGCCACGCTCGAGCGAGACAGCCTCGGGAGGACCGCCATGGGTCTCGGCGAAGTGGTGATGGTCGTCCTCGCCGGCATCCTCGTCGCGGCCGGGCTCTGCTGGGCGGTCGTGGCGATCGCCGTGCGGCACTCCGACGCAGCGAGGCGGGCCCCGCGGGGGCGGCGCGGGCTCACCTGATGGGCGCCGACGGCCCGTCGAGCCCGGCGGCCGCTGCGCTCCGAGCCGGCACGCCGGGCACCGCGGGTCTGCCCGGCGCCGACACCGGCCTGACGACCGCCGAAGCGGCTGCCCGCCTCGCGACGGACGGGCCCAACCTCCTCCCGGTGCCGCGCCAGGTTCCGGCGTGGCGCCGGTTCGCGGCCGAGCTCCTTCACTTCTTCGCGCTGCTCTTCTGGGTCGCCGGCACCCTGGCCTTCGTCGCCGGCATGCCCGAGCTCGGGCTGGCCGTGTTCGCCGTCATCGTGCTCAACGGGATCTTCGCGTTCATGCAGGAGCAGCGCGCGATGCACGCGGCCGAGCGCCTCCGCGACCTCTTGCCGCGCCAGGTGACCGTTGTCCGCGACGGAACCGCGTGCCACGTGCGGGCGGACGAGCTCGTCACGGGCGACGTCGTGTTGCTGGAGGGCGGCGATCGGATCTCGGCCGACCTGCGGCTGGATGCCGTGCACGGGCTGGCGCTCGACACCTCGACGCTGACCGGCGAGAGCGTGCCCGCGCATCCGATGGTCGGCGACGTCGCGTACGCGGGCTGCTTCGTCGTCGAGGGCGAGGCGAGCGCGACGGTCGTTGCCACGGGTGCACGTACCCGGCTCGCCGGGATCGCGATGTTGACCGCGGCGCACCGGCCCGCGCCCACGCCACTGCGGCGCGAGCTCGACCGCGTCTCCCGCGTCATCGCGGGCGTCGCAATCGGGATCGGCGTGGTGTTCTTCGGTGTGGCACTCCTCGTCGGGACGCCCCCCTCCGACGGCTTCCTGTTCGCGGTCGGGGTGACCGTGGCCGTCGTTCCGTGCGGACTGCTGCCGACCGTCACACTCTCGCTCGCGAACGGCGCTCAGCGGATGGCGACCCGACACGCGCTCGTGCGTCACCTCGAAGCCGTCGAGACGTTGGGCTCGACCACCTTCATCTGTACCGACAAGACGGGCACGCTGACCCAGAACCAGATGGCGGTAGTGGAGATCTGGATGCCGCAGGGTCGCGCGGTCATCGAGGGGACGGGCTACGAACCGCTCGCGGTTGTTCGTTGCGAGCCGTCGCGCGCGAGCAGCGCGCTCTCCGAGATGGCACGGGTCGCGGCTCGTTGCTCGTCGGGTCGCGCGATCGAGGAGAACGGGCGCTGGGTCGCGCGAGGAGACCCGATGGAGGCGGCTCTCGACGTCCTGGCGCGCCGCGTCGGCGTCGATCCCGACCTCGACGTGACGACGGTGCCCGAAACGCGTCGGTTCCCCTTCGACGCGCGGCGGCGCCGCATGTCGGTCGCCGCCGGGGGGTGGTTGCTCGTGAAAGGAGCACCCGACGCGGTGCTACCTCGGTGCATCCCGGCGCCGGGCGCCGACGAGGCCCTGCACGTTCTCGCGAGCCGCGGGTTCCGCGTGCTCGCGGTCGCGTGCCGCCCCATCGGTCACGAACTCGTCGCTCAGTCGGCCGACGACGCCGAGCGCGGCCTGACGCTGCTCGGCTTGATCGCACTGGAGGACCCGCCGCGTCAGGGTGCGGCGGGCGCGATCGCCGCCTGCCGCCGAGCCGGGATCCGGGTTGCGATGGTGACGGGCGACCACCCGGAGACCGCGCGCGCGATCGCCCGCGAGGTCGGGCTCCTCGTCGGCGACGGTTCCGTCGTGACGGGAAGTGAGCTCCCCGAGGACGACGAGGAGCTGGGAGCCGCCGTCGACCGCGACGGTCTCGTGATCGCCCGCGTCGCGCCCGAAGACAAGCTGCGCATCGCACAAGCGCTCCGCCACCGCGGGCACGTGGTCGCGATGACGGGTGACGGCGTGAACGACGCGCCGGCCTTGCGTGAAGCGGCGATCGGCGTCGCGATGGGGCGGTCCGGAACCGACGTCGCGCGCGAGGCCGCCGACCTCGTGCTGCTCGACGACGACTTCGCGACGATCGTGGCGGCCGTCGAGCAGGGTCGGTCGACGTTCGCGAACATCCGCCGCTTCCTGACCTACCACCTCACCGACAACGTCGCCGAGCTCGCGCCGTTCGTGGTGTGGGTGCTCTCGGCCCGCAACTTCCCGCTCGCGATCGGGGTGCTCCAGGTGCTCGCCCTCGACATCGGGACCGACATCCTGCCCGCGCTCGCACTCGGTGCAGAGCCGCCGGGAACGCATGTGCTGGAGCAGCCGCCGACCCGCCGCCATCTCCTCGACCGCCGGCTCTTCGCGCGCGCGTTCGGTCTGCTCGGTCCGGTCGAGGCCACCGTGGAGCTCGCGGCGTTCCTGGCCGTGTTCGTGGCGATGGGCTGGCGACCGGGGCAGAGCTTCCCGCACGGCTCGGCGCTGCTCGCGGCTTCGGGAGCCGCGTTCACCGCGGTCGTGCTGGGCCAGGTCGCGAACGCGTTCGCGTGCCGGAGCACGATCCGCCCGGTCTGGAAGGTCGGCTGGACCCGCAATCGCCTGCTGCTCGGCGCGCTCGTCGCGGAGCTGGCGATGCTCGCGGGCTTCCTCTACATCCCGCCCCTCGCCGACCTGCTCGACCAGGCTCCGCCGTCGTGGGCCGGCTTCGCGGTCGCACTGTTCGCCGTCCCGGCGGTCGTTCTCGCCGACACGATCCACAAGCGCAACGCCCGGCGACAGCCGCGACACGATGCACGGGAGGAACCGGGCGAGGCGACCGGATCCGCCCGAACCGCGGACCGTCCGCGCCGCACGCATCCCGGACGCAGGTAACCTGCCGGGGTAGCGAGTCGAGATCCCCGCCGACGGCGGGGCATCTGGTCGACGCGATCGGGCAGATCGTTGACGCGGGCAGATCGTCGAGGGGGCGGTGTGACGCGACATCGGTCGATTGGGGCCGGCAAGGTCCTGGGTGCTCGGCTGTGCGTGTTCGTGCTCGGTGTCGCTGCCGCGATCGTCGTCCTCGCGCCCGCGGCGTCGGCGCAGACCGACCCGTGCTTCTTCTGCCCGCCGGACACGACGACGACGCTTCCGCCGGACACGACGACCCTCCCTCCCGACACGACGACGCTTCCTCCCGACACGACCACG
>DASRHL010000460.1:0-12853 GCA_035650535.1 Acidimicrobiia bacterium | reverse complement strand
GGCCGCGGGTCGCCATCGACCGGATGAAGACGCCCGGGTCGGTCGCGTGGTCCTGCATCCGGACCCGGTCGCCGAGGATCGCGCCGCCGCTGAACGGGCTCGTCGGGTCGACGGCGAGCACGCCGACCTCGTCCCCGGCCTGGCGCCAGTACGACACGAGCCGGTCGGTCAGCGTCGACTTCCCGGCCCCGGGCGCGCCCGTGATGCCGACCGTGTACGCCCGGCCCGTTCGCGGGTAGAGGCGGGCGACGGCCTCCGCCGCGGCCTCACCGCCGGCCTCGACGAGGGAGATCAGCCGGGCGATGGCGCCCCGGTCGCCGGCGAGGGCGCCTTCGACGAGCGCGCCCGGATCGTGGGAGCGCACGTCAGCGGTCCGCCCGCGCCGTTCCGACGGGTACGCGGTGAACCGCGGTCAGTCGTCGGACTCGACGGCGGTGATGCCCGGCACGCGGTCCATGATGATCCGCTCCACGCCGGCCTTCAGCGTCATCGTCGACACCGGGCACGTGCCGCACGCGCCGATCAGGCTCACGTGCACGACGCCGTCGTCGTCGATCGAGTTGAAGATGATGTCGCCGCCGTCGGCCTGCAGCGCGGGGCGGATCGCGTCGATCGCCTCGAGGACGTCGGGCTCCAGGCTTGCGGTGTCGGCCGTCATCGGGTCTCCAGGGATCGCGACTGTCGCTTACAACACCCCGAGTATCGCAGGGGATTCCCCGCCCGGCCGTCAGAGCGTCAGGCGGCGGACATCGGCGCCGAGCGAGGCCAGCTTCGCGGCGAGGTCGGGGTAGCCCCGGTCGACGTGGTGGGCGCCGAGGACGGTCGTGACGCCCTCGGCCGCGAGCCCGGCGATGACGAGCGCGGCCCCGGCCCGCACGTCGAGGGCCCGGACCGGTGCGCCCGACAGCCGGGGGACACCCCGGACGACCGCGTGGCGCCCCTCGGTGCGGATGTCGGCGCCCATGCGCTTGAGCTCGTCGACGAACGCGAAGCGGTTGTCGAAGATGTTCTCGGTGACGATGCCGGTGCCCTCGGAGGTCGCGAGCAATGCGACCGCGAGGGGCATGAAGTCGGTCGCGAAGCCGGGGAACGGCAGCGTCTGGACGTCGGCCGCGGTGCGACGGCCCTCGGCGCGTGCGCGCACGCCGTCCGGTGTGCGCGTGACCTCCACACCCGTCTCGGCGAGCTTGCGGGCGACCATCTCGAGATGGACGATCGAGGTGCCCTCGACCGTCACGTCGCCGCCCGCGACGCCGCAGGCGAAGAGGAACGTGCCGGCCTCGATGCGGTCGCCGACGATCGTGTGCTCGACCGGTTGGAGCCCGGCGACACCCTCGACGGCGAGTGTCGACGTGCCGGCACCCTCGATGCGCGCGCCCATCTTCGTGAGGAACGCGCAGAGGTCGGCGACCTCGGGCTCACGCGCCGCGTTCTCGATGACGGTCTCGCCCTTGGCGAGGACGGCGGCCGTCAGCACCGTCTCGGTCGCGCCGACGCTCGGGAAGTCGAGGACCACGCGCGTGCCGCACAGCGCGTTGCAGCGCGCCTCGATGAAGCCGTGGACGACGTTCAGCTCGACACCCAGGGACTGGAGGCCGCGGAAGTGCATGTCGAGCTTGCGACTGCCGATGTTGTCGCCGCCGGGCATCGCGACCCGCACCTCGCCGGTGCGCGCGAGGAGCGGGCCCAGCACGTTGATCGAGGCCCGCATCCGGCTGACGAGCTCGTAGGGCGCCTCGGGGTGCAGCGGCCCGGTGGTGTCGACGACGACGGTGTCGGCCCCGACCCGGTCGACACCGACCCCCATGGCGACGAGCAGGTCGAGCATGATCTCGAGGTCGGCGACCGGCGTCATGTTCCGCAGGACCGTGACACCGGGAGCGAGCAACGAGGCCGCCAGCTGCTTGCACCCGGCGTTCTTCGTCATGCCCGCGACGCGGACCGTCCCCGCGAGCGGTCCACCGGCCCGGACCTCGAACCCCTTCATGGTCCCGCGAGGGTACCGGGCCCGGTCAGCGACCCCGGTAGTCAGGTGCGCGTTGCTCCACGAAAGCCGCGAACGCCTCGCGGAGGTCCTCCGAGTCGAGACACGTCTTCTGCGCGCGTGCCTCGACCGCGAGTCCCTCGCGCACGGTGAGGTTCGTGCCGGCGGCGGCCACGGCGCGCTTCGCGGCGCGGAGCGCGAGCGGCGGTTGGGCCGCGATCTCGCCCGCGAGCAGCGCGGCGGCCTCGTCGAGCTCCTCGTCGGCGACGATCCGTTCGACGAGCCCGATGCGGTACGCCTCGTCGGCGTCGATCTGCGCGGCGGTGAAGATCATCTCCTTCGCCTTGCCCGCGCCGACCAGCCGCGGCAGCCGCTGCGTGCCACCGAGGTCGGGGATGATCCCGTAGCGGAACTCGAGCAGCCCGAGCCGGGCGCCGTGCGCCGCGATGCGGATGTCGCACGCGAGCGCGAGCTGGAGCCCGCCACCGAGCGCGTAGCCGCGGATCGCGGCGATCGTGGCGAACGGAGCCTCCTCGAGCCAGGTGAACGCCTCCTGCGCCACGAGGATCCCGGCGACGACCGGGTCGGGATCGGGAGCGACGGGTTCGTCCGCCGCGAGCCGGGCGACACCGCCGCCGGCGCCGCCACGACCGCCGAACACCGACGTGTCGAGCCCGCTCGAGAACGCCCGCCCCTCGCCGGTCACGACGAGGGCGCGGAGGTCGCCCGGCTCGTCGAGGAGTGACCGCCCGAGCGCGCGCAGCTCGCGCCACATCTCGAAGGTCATCGAGTTGAGCGAGGCCGGCCGGTCGAGCACGAGGCGCCCGACGTGGCCGTCACGCTCGAATCGGATCGTCTCGAACGTCGGCACGTCGGACGACGCTACTGACTGGCCGCGACCGGCGACGCACTGATGCGGACGATCTCCACCGGGTGTGCGAAGCCGGAGATCTCGCGTGACCCCATCGGCAGCGCCGCCGCGCCGGGCGGCACGGCGCCCGCGAGCTCGGCGCAGGCGAGCACCTCGCGGGGCGCCGCCGCGTCGCACAGGCGCGCCGCGAGGTTCACCGGGCCGCCGATGTAGTCGTCGCCCTCGAACAGGATGACGTCGCCGCCGGCGAGGCCGGCGCGCAACGGGAGGGCGATGTCGAGCTCCTCGATCCGCCGCTTCAACGCGAGGATGCAACTGACGAGCCGCGGGCCCTCCGTGCTCACGAACATGGCGCCGTCGCCGAGCCACTTCGCCACTCGGACGCCGTGGTCGGAGCACGTCTCGCGGGCGGCGGCACGGAAGCCGGTGAGGACGGCGACCGCCTTCTCGTCGCCGTTCGCGTCGGTGTAGCGGGTGAAGTCGCAGAGGTCCACGAAGGCGAAGTGCCGCTCGACCCGCACGCCTCCAGTCTCGCGGAGCGGCGCGGCCGGCACCCGACTCCTGGCCCCCGCCGGTCTCAGCCGGGCAGCGCGGGCGGCCCCCGCCGGTCTCAGCCGGGCAGCGCGGCGACCCAGGCGACGACCGCGGCCGCCACGTCGCCCAGGACCTCGGCGGAGGTCCGTCCGCTCGACTTGAGGGGCCGGTATCCGTGATCGGCCGTGTCGATCCAGTGCATCGTGACCGGGCCCTTCACCTTGCGGGCCGACCGGGCCAGCTCGGCCCGGGGCGCGAGGTTGTCGCGGGTCCCGCTCGCGAAGAGCACCGGCATCGTGAGGTACCGGAAGTGCATGTCGCGGCGTTGCTCGGGCTTGCCCATGGGGTGCAGCGGATAGCCGAGCAGCGCGAGGCCGAGCGCGCGAACGGGCGGGTCCGCGTCGGGGCGCGCCGCGGCGACGAGCGAGCACACCCGCCCGCCCATCGACCGGCCCCCGAGCACGAGCCGTTCGGGCGGGAGACCGGACCGGCGGGCGAGCTCGGCCGCCGCCTCGCGCGTCGCGGCCTCGAGGACGGGCGGGCGGTCGGGCGCCCGGCGACCGGCACTGCGGTACGGGTAGTCGAAGCGCAGCGACGGCACCTTCGCCGCCGCCAGCGCGTCCGCCACCGCGACCAGCGCCGCACCCTCGCGGTCGGAGCCCGCGCCGTGCGCCAGCAGCACGGCCCGGTCGGCGCCGCGCTTCGGTCCCTGGTACGACCAACCCGTCACGAGTCCCATGCGCGCCCTCATTCTCGATTCTTGGCACGTTCGACCGCGATGATCCCAGCCCGGCGTACCGAGAACGGGGGCTACGGCTCACCCAGGTGGCGGACGAGGAAGGCCTCGGTGCGCGCGAGCGCGTCGAGCACGGTCTCGCGGCGCGACCAGCCGTGGCCCTCACCGGGATAGCGGTGGGCGTCGACCGTGCCGCCGGCGGCGCGGACGGCCCGGACGAAGCGGTCGACCTGCTCCGGGCGCACGACGACGTCGGCGTCGCCCTGCAGCACCAGGAGCGGCGTCCGGATCCGGTCGGCGTGCGAGACCGGCGACCGGGCCCGGTAGCGCCCGGCCGCACCGGGCAGCTCACCCACGAGCCCGTCCGAGTAGTGCGACTCGAACCGGTGCGTGGTCGCCGCGAGGTCGAGCAGATCCGTGACGGGATACGAGACGACCGCAGCGCGCGCCAACGACTCGTACCGGGCGCACAGCAACAGCGCGAGCATCCCGCCCGAGCTGCCGCCGACGACGGCGACCCGCGTCGGGTCGCACCACCCGCGGGCGCCGGCGGCGCGGATGCCGGCGGCGACGTCGTCGACGTCGAGCTCGCCCCAACGCGCCGCGAGCGCCTGCCGGTAGGCACGGCCGTAGCCGGTCGAGCCGCGGGGGTTCGGCTGCAGGACGGCCCAGCCGCGCGAGACCAGGTACTGGGTCCGGAGGTTCCAGGCGACCGTCGCCTGCCCGGTCGGGCCGCCGTGGACGTCGACGATCAGCGCCCGGCCCGCCCCGCCGAACCCGTCGCCCGGCCCCGGATGCCAGAGCAGCCCGTGAACGGTGGCGCCGTCGGCGCCGGGCCACGTCACCGGCTCCGGCTCGCGCAGGCGCCCGGGGTCGAGCCCGGTCGGGAGCGGCGCGTCGAGCGCGACCGGCGATCCGCCCGTGGCGTCGGTCACGGTGACGGCCGGGGCCGTCCGCGCGCCCGACCGGACGGCCGCGATGCCGCCCGGTCCCCAGTCGAGCCCGTGATGCCACCCCCTGCGCAGCGCGCGGGCCCGCCCGTCCCGGTCGACGACGACGAGACGGCCGAAGCCGTCCTCGTTCCGGCAGAGGGCGACGGCGTCGCCGCCCGGTGACCAGGCGTACGACCGCTGGCCGGCCTCCCAGCCCGGGTCGGCGTGCTCGAACGGCTCCTCGAGCAGCGGGCGCCGCTCACGGGTCGGGCCGCGGCCCGGCGCCGGCTCGACCCAGACGTTCCACCACCCGTGCTCGTCGCTCACGTACGCGAGCCGGCCGTCGGGCGCGAAGCGGGGCTGGCCCACGGCGACCCCGGCGCCACCCGCGAGGGAGCGCGGGCGCGCTCCGGGATCCGTCCCGTCGACCACGACGACGCGCGACCCGTCCCACGGCATCGCGGGGAAGTCCCACTCCTGCCAGGCGAGGAGCCCGTCGGGCGACCACGCCGGATCCCACGCCCAGTCGGCGGTCGAGCGACGCACCGGTGCCCCGTCGCCGTCGAGCGGGGCCACCGTCACGGCACACCAGTCGGCGGCCTCGACGACGAACGCCACCAGGCCGGCGCCGGGGGCAACGGCAGGCGCCGAGATCGTCCCGTCCGTGGCCGCCACGACCGCCGCCGGCCCGGGTGACGGGTCGCCGTCCGGCAGGCGCAACGAGCAGAGCCGGCCGTCGGCCGCGACGTAGAGGAGCCGGTCCTCGCCGGCCCAGGCGAGCACGCCTCCGCCCGTGGCCCGGACCCGCTCCGGTGCCGGGTCGGGACGGATCGTGAGCGGTGGTCCGGATCCGTCGGTCGGGGCGACGACGAGCTCCGCCCCGTCGGGCGCCGTCCGGAGCCACACCAGCCGCGAACCGGCCGGCGACCACCGGGGGTCGGCCACCGCGACGCCCGGCGCCGCGATCCCGGGCGCCAGCGGCTCCCGCATGCCCGGCGAAGCTAGCCCCCGGCCGCCCGGTCGAGTTACCCCCCGGTAGGCGGGGCATCTAGGCTGTCGCCTTCCATGTCCGGCCCCCCGATCCCGGTCGATCCGACCGACGCGCACCCGCTCCGCATCGCCTGGCTCGTGTACCGGGGGAACCCGCACTGCGGCGGCCAGGGCGTCTACACGCGCTACATGGCGCGCGAGCTCACCGCGCTCGGTCACGACGTCACGGTCTTCTCGGGTCCGCCCTATCCGGAGCTCGACGACCCCGGGCAGCTGGTGAAGATCCCGAGCCTCGACCTGTACCGGCCGGGGAACCCGTTTCGCGTGCCGTGGCCGTGGGAGTTCCGCGACCGGATCGACCTCCAGGAGTTCGCGATCATGTGCGCGGCCGGCTTCCCCGAGCCGTACACGTTCTCGCTCCGGGCCCGTGCCGTCCTGCGCGCGCGGCGCGCCGACTTCGACCTCGTCCACGACAACCAGTGCCTGGGCACGGGGCTCGTCCAGATGATCGAGCGCGACGGATGGCCGGTCCTCGCGACGCTGCACCACCCCATCACCGTCGACCGCGACCTCGACCTCGCGCACACGAGGAGCCGCTCCCGACGGCTGACCCTCCACCGCTGGTACGGCTTTCTCGACATGCAGATGCGGGTGGCACGCCGGATGCCACGGCTGGTCACGGTGTCGGAATCGTCCAAGCGCGACATCACCGCGCAGATGGGCGTTCCCGCCGACCGGCTCCACATCGTGCCGGTGGGAGTCGACCCCGACATCTTCGGGCCGCGCCCCCACGTCGCGCGGGTGCCCGGCCGCCTGATGACGACGGCCAGCGCCGACGTCCCGATGAAGGGACTGGCGCCGCTGCTCGAGGCCCTGGCGAAGGTGCGGACCGAGCGCGACGACGCCCATCTCGTCGTCGTCGGCCGACCGAAGGAGCGGAGCCGCATCCCCGGGCTGATCCGGCGCCTCGGACTCGGCGACGCGGTGCGCTTCGTGAGCGGGGTCACGACCGAGCGGATCGTCGAGCTCTACGCGGAGGCCGAGGTCGCGTGCGTCCCGTCGCTCTACGAGGGGTTCTCGCTCCCGGCGGTCGAGGCCATGGCCTGCGGCGTCCCGCTCGTCGCGACGACCGGTGGCGCGGTCCCCGAGGTCGTCGGCACCCACGACGAGACCGGCCTCCTCGTGCCGCCCGGCGACCCGTCCGCGCTCGCGGCCGCGATCATCCGCGCGCTGGGCGACGCCGATCTGCGGGCCCGGATCGGCGCGGCCGGGCGCGAGCGCGCGCTGCGCAAGTTCACGTGGCG
The DNA here is from genome assembly GCA_035650535.1 of Acidimicrobiia bacterium. Classification (GTDB taxonomy): domain Bacteria; phylum Actinomycetota; class Acidimicrobiia; order IMCC26256; family PALSA-555; genus DASRHL01. Next base: position 5,502 of record DASRHL010000460.1, on the reverse strand, counting down.
CCAGACCGCCGTGGGAACGGTCGAGCAGTACCGCGCCCTGCTCGCGGAGCAGCACGCACCGGCGCCGTGCTGACGGTCGACTTCGATCGGCTCCGGGTCGGCGACGGCAGCCGTCTCCTCGACCTCGGCTGCGGCGGCGGCCGGCACGCGTTCGAGGCCTGGCGCCGCGGCGCCGCGGTCGTCGCGCTCGACCACGACGAGGGCGAGCTCAAGGAGGTCCGGGCCGTCCTGGGAGCAATGCTCGAGGCCGACGAGCTGCCGCACGGCGAGAGCGGCGGCACCGTCAACGCCGACGCGCTGGTGCTGCCCTTCCCCGACGCCAGCTTCGACTGCATCATCGCGTCCGAGGTGCTCGAGCACCTCTGGGCCGACGAAGCCGCGATCCGCGAGCTCGTCCGCGTGCTCAGACCCGGCGGGCGGATGGCGGTCACCGTGCCCACACGGTGGCCGGAACGGGTCTGCTGGGCCCTCGACGCCGACTACCACGACACACCGGGCGGGCACATCCGGATCTACCGCCAGCGCGACCTCGAGGCGAAGCTCGAAGCCGCCGGGCTCTGGTTGCGCGGCTCGCACCACGCCCACGCCCTGCACTCCCCGTACTGGTGGCTGAAGTGCGCGGTCGGCGTCGACAACGTCGACTCGAGGCTCGTACGCCGCTACCACGACTTCCTCGCCTGGCAGATCACCAAGCAGCCGCGCTGGCTGAGCCGCGTCGACCGCATCCTGAACCCGGTGCTCGGCAAGAGCCTCGTCGTCTACACCCAGAAGGTGCCCGCGCCATGACCCGCCGGAAGCACGAGCTGCCCTCCGTCGACGGCGTGATCTCCGCCCGGGAGGTCGCCGACACCGTCGACGCCATCGCGGCCGTCCAGGAGCCGGACGGCAACATCCCCTGGACGCCGGGCAACCACACCGACCCGTGGAACCTCGTCGAGGCGGCGATGGCGCTCGACGTGGGCGGTCGCCACGACGAGGCGACCCGAGCGTACGAGTGGCTCCGCTCGATGCAGCGTCCGGACGGCGCGTGGCACGCGTACTACGTCGGGACGGCGGTCAAGGACCCGACGCTCGACACCAACGTGAGCGCGTACGTCGCCAACGGCGTCTGGCACCACTACCTCGCCACCGGCGACACCGGCTTCCTCGACGAGTTCTTCCCGGTCGTCGAGCGCGGCATCGACGCCGTCCTCGACCAGCAAACCGAGACGGGCGAGATCGCCTGGCGCGCGGACGACCCGGCCGACGGAGCGCTGCTGACCGGCTCGTCGAGCGTGTACGCGAGCCTGCGGTGCGCGATCGCCGCCGCGGAACGTCTCGGTCGTGAGCGACCGGACTGGGAGCTGTCGCTCGGCTCGCTGGCGATCGCCATCGCCCACCGGCCCGACCGCTTCCTCGACAAAGCCCGCTGGGCGATGGACTGGTACTACCCGATCCTCGGCGGCGTGCTCCGCGGCGAAGCGGCGCACGCCCGTATCGCGGCGGGCTGGGCGACGTTCGTCGTCGGGGGCCGCGGCGTCCGGTGCGTGTCGGACGCGCCCTGGGTCACAGCCGCCGAGACGTGCGAGTGCGTCATGGCGCTGGACGCCATCGGTGCCGACGCCCAGGCGCGCGAGCTGTTCACCGCCGTCCACTTCCTGCGCGACGAGTCGGGCGGCTACTGGACGGGTGCCAACTTCGACGGCGGTCGGTTCCACGAGGACGGCGAGCTCTACCCCGTGGAGCAGCCGACCTGGAACTCCGCCGCCGTCGTCCTCGCCGCCAACGCCCTCGGCGGCACCGGCCCGACCGCCGGCCTCTTCCGCGGCGAGGGCCTGCCCGCCGGCCTCACGGCCGACGAGCTCATCGCCGCCGGCGAGGCGATCGAGGCCGAACGCGCGAGCGAACGCTACCGGTGAGCACGGCGTAGCACCCGGAGCGAGCCGGTCGTGGACACCGGCACGAACGACCCGGACGCGACCGCGCGCTTCCACACCTCGTAGGGCGCCTGGCCGCCGTCCTCCGGCCGTTCGAACACGTCGTGGAAGACGAGGAGGCCGCCGGCCGCGACGTGGGGCGACCACGACTCGTAGTCGGCGAGCGCGACGTCGAAGGCGTGACCGCCGTCCACGAACACCATCCCGAGGGGGGTCGCCCAGTGCGCGGCGACCGTCGTCGACGGGCCGACGACGGCGACGACCACGTCCTCGAGGCCGGCGCCCTCGATCGTGCGCCGGAAGAAGGGCAGGGTGTCGATGCGGCCGGTCGCGGGGTCGACCAGGCGCGGGTCGTGCCACTCCCATCCCGGCTGGTTCTCCTCGGAGCCGCGGTGGTGGTCGACGGTGTAGAGGATCGTGCCGCCGGCCCGGGCGGCGGCGCCCAGGTAGACGGCCGACTTGCCGCAGTACGTCCCCACCTCGAGGAGCGGACCCGTCGGCGCCGCGTCGAGGCCGGCGGCGTGGAGCGCCAGGCCCTCGTCGTCGGGCATGAAGCCGATCGCGGCGCGCGCGGCGTCGAGCAACCGTGGGTCCACGTCCCGCTCCCGGTCGTTCAGATGACGGGCGTCTCGGTGTACCGGCCGAAGACGTCGATGAGGGCGTGCATGATCTCGCCTTCCGTCGCGTAGGCACGCACCGCGTCGATCAGTGCGGGCATGACGTTGGTGGTGGGCTCGGCGGCGTCGGCACGCACGCGTGACAGGGCGTCGTCGACGGCGGCGGCGTTGCGGTCGGATCTCACGCGGCTGAGGCGTTTCACCTGGGCCTCCTCGACCTCGGGGCCGATCTTGAGGATCTCCGGAGGCGCCTCGTCGTTGCCTTCGAAGAACGCGTTGACGCCGATCACGACGTGCCGGCCGTCGTTCAGCTTTCGTTCGAGCTCGTAGGCGGCGTCGCCGATCTCGCGCTGGAACCAGCCCGAGTCGATCTCGGCGAGCACGCCCTCGACGATCGAGCCGCCGCCCCGATCGAGCAGGTGCTCGAAGACGGCTTCCGCGCGCCGTTCGAGCTCGTCGGTGAGCTCCTCGACGTACCACGAGCCGCCGAGCGGGTCGGCGACGTTCGCGACCCGGGTCTCGTACGCGATCACCTGCTGCGTCCGCAGCGCGAGACGCGCCGCGGCATCCGAGGGCAGCGCGAGCGTCTCGTCCATCGAGTTCGTGTGCAGGCTCTGCGTCCCGCCCAGCACCCCCGCCAGCGCCTCGATCGCGGTCCGGACGACGTTGACCTCCGGCTGTTGCGCGGTCAACGACACGCCGGCGGTCTGCGTGTGGAACCGCAGCTGCCAGGAGCGTTCGCGCTCCGCACCGTACCGGTCGCGCATCCAACGCGCGTAGATCCGTCGCGCGGCGCGGTACTTCGCGATCTCCTCGAAGAAGTCGAGGTGCGCGTTGAAGAAGAACGACAGCCGCGGCGCGAAGTCGTCGACCGCGAGACCAGATGCGCGCGCCGCCTCCACGTACGCGAAGCCGTTGGCGAGCGTGAACGCCAGCTCCTGCGCAGCCGTCGACCCCGCTTCGCGGATGTGGTAGCCGGAGACGGAGACCGGGTGGAACCGCGGCATCTCGGCGGTGCAGAACCGGATCGTGTCGACGACCAGCCGGAGTGAGGGCCGGGGTGGGAACACGAACTCCTTCTGCGCCTGGTACTCCTTGAAGATGTCGTTCTGCAGCGTCCCGCCCAACCGGGAACGCTCGACACCCGCCTTCTCGGCCGCCGCGACGTACATCGCCAGCAGCACGGCGGCCGGCGCGTTGATCGTCATCGACGTCGTCACCGAACCGAGGTCGATCCCCGCGTACAGGTCCTCGACGTCGGCCAGCGAGTCGACCGCGACCCCGCACTTCCCGACCTCGCCCGACGACAACGGATCGTCCGAGTCGCGCCCCAGCAGCGTCGGCAGGTCGTACGCCGTCGACAGGCCGTCGCCGCCGGCGGCGAGCAGGTCGTGGAACCGCCGGTTCGTGTCGGGCGCGGTTCCGAAGCCCGCGAACATCCGCATCGTCCACAGCTTCGAGCGGTACATCGACGCGTACGGCCCCCGCGTGTAGGGCCACTGCCCCGGGTACTCGGCCCCCTCGGCGGGATCGGGCGGCCCGTACACCGGCGCGACGGGGATGCCGGACATCGACTCGAAGTCCGCGTCGCGCGTGGGCGACGCCTCGAACGCCTCCTGCCAGCGGCGCCGCGCCGTGCTCACGCAGAGAGGTTAGGGCTCGTTCACGGCGGCCCGGGAGCCGGGTCGGAACAGACCGCTGCCCGCGTTCGCGCCGCCGTCGACGGGGACCGTCGCGCCGTTCACGTACGACGCATCGGCCGAGAGGAGGAAGGCGATGACGGCCGCGACCTCGTCGGGGCGGCCGAAGCGCCCGAGCGGCACGGCGCGCCGCAACTCCTCGTAGCGGTCGGGCGCGTGCAGCTCGATCGGCGCGGTCATGCCCGTCCCGCCGATGGGGCCCGGGCAGACGGCGTTGACACGGATGCCTTCGGTCCCGAGGTCGATCGCCGCCGACCGGACGAAGTTCACGACGCCGCCCTTGGCCGCGTTGTAGGCCCACATGAGGGGATCGCCGCCCAGGCCCGACACGGAGGCGGTGACCACGATCGCCGGTCCACGGCCGTCGACGCTGCCCGCGGCGGCGCCCGCCCGGAGGGCCGGCAGCGCGGCCCGCACACCGAGGACGACACCCCGCAGGTTGATCGCGAGCATGCGGTCGAGGTCCTCGATCGGCTCCGTGTCGATCGGGCCGGCGGCCGACACCGCGGCGTTCAGGACGAGGGCGTCGAGCCGTCCCGTGGCCTCGAGCGCGGCGTCGACCATCGTCCGGTTGCCGGCCTCGGTCGCCACGTCGGCCACGCAGGCAGCCGCTCTCCCGCCGGCGCCCGCGTCCGGGAGCGGCACCCGGTCGACGGCGACGACGTCCCAGCCGTCGGCCGCGAGCCTCGCCGCGGTCGCGCGCCCGACGCCCGACGCCGCGCCCGTCACGATCACCGTCGCCATGGTGGACCCCCTCTGACCGGCCGATTCTGGCGCAGTCGGGGGCCGGCCCGGCCCCGGGCGGCCGGGCGGTACAGTCGCCCGCGCCAGGGGGGCACCGGGCGCCGCCCTGACCCGGCTCCTCGCCGGCACGTGCCAACGCCCGCCAGGCCGAGGAGCGGATCGTGGAACAGGCGCAGGCCCCTGACCGGAACCTGGCGATGGACCTCGCCCGCGTGACTGAGGCCGCGGCGCTCGCAGCCGGTCGCTGGATGGGCCGCGGCGACAAGGAGGCCGCCGACCAGGCCGCGGTCGACGCGATGCGTCTCGTCCTGAACACGGTCGCCATGGACGGGATCGTCGTCATCGGCGAGGGGGAGAAGGACGAGGCGCCGATGCTGTTCAACGGCGAGGAGATCGGCGCCGGCGGGCCCGCCTGCGACATCGCGGTCGACCCCATCGACGGCACGACGCTCACCTCGCTCGGCCGCAACAACGCCATCTCGGTCATCGCGATCTCCGAGCGGGGCACGATGTTCGACCCCGGGC
>DASRHL010000459.1:0-6508 GCA_035650535.1 Acidimicrobiia bacterium | reverse complement strand
TCTTCGCCGACGTTGCCGACGGGCGGGCCGTCGCCACGTTCTCGCCGCGTCCGGCGGTCGCCGGGACCGCCGAGCTGGTGCCCGGCGGCGCGGCGGCGGACGTGGTCGTCGGGATCGACGGGGACGAGCTCGTCGCCGTCCGTGCCGACGCCCCGGGCGTGTCGCCCCCGAACCTCGGCGCGACCGCTCTGGCGGACCGCGATCTCGGCGATCCCGCCGGGTCGCGCACGACGCTTGCCGCCGGTGCGGACGCGCGCCGGGCCTTCGACACCGCGCTCGACGAGTGGCGGGTCCTGACCGCCGCCGCCCTCGTCGGCTTGTCGCAGCGCGCGCTCGACATCGGCGTCGACTACGTGAAGGCGCGGCAGCAGTACGGGGTGCCGATCGGGTCGTTCCAGGGCATCCAGCACAAGCTCGCCGACGTCGCCACGGCCCTCGCGGGCGCCCGCCTCCTGGCCCGGCACGCGGCCGGCGGCGACCGGTTCGAGCTGCTGGCGCCGATGACGTTCTGGTTCGCCGGTCGTACCGCGGAGGCGGTGGCGGCGGCGAGCCTGCACTTCCACGGCGGCTACGGATTCATGCTCGAGTACGACATCCAGCTCTTCCTGCGCCGGGCCAAGGCGTGGATGCTCGCGCTCGGCGATCCCGCCGCCGAGCTCGCCGTCGTCGCGACGCGCCTGGCGGCGCGGCGCTGGGGGCTCGACGACGAGGCCGAGCCGACCGGCCTGGCGGCCGAGCTGCGTGCCTTCCTTGCCGAGCACTGCCCGCCCGAGCTCGTCGACCACGCCTGGGAGACGGGGACGCTCCACGACTGGGGGCTGCACCGCGCCCTCGCCGAGCGACGCTGGCTCGCGGTCTCGTGGCCGCGCGAGCAGGGCGGGCTCGGCCTCGACCCGTTCGAGACGGCCGCGTTCAACGAGGAGCTCGCCCGCGCCGGCGCCCCGATGGACGGCTGGGGCGGCGCCGAGCTCGTCGCCCACACGATCGACATCTGCGGCACCGACCAGCAGCAGCGCGAGATCCTGCCCCGCCTGCTCGGCGGCGAGGCCATCGCGTGCCTGGGCTACTCCGAGCCCGACTCGGGTTCCGACATCGCCTCGGTGTCGACGCGCGCGGTTCGCGACGGCGACCACTGGATCGTCAACGGCCAGAAGATGTTCACGACGCTCGCGCACGAGAGCGAGTACGTGCTGCTCCTCACCCGCACCAACCCCGACGTCCCGAAGCACCGCGGGCTGACGCTGTTCATCGTCCCGATGGACACGCCCGGGATCGAGATCACACCGATCGAGACGCTGGGCGGCGAGCGCACCAACGTCACCTTCTACTCGGACGTCCGGGTCCCCGACTCCTGCCGGATCGGCGAGGTGGACGGCGGGTGGCGCGTGCTCACCGTCGCGCTCGCGTTCGAGCGCTCACCGGTCGCGCAGGGTCAGACGAGGCGGCTCTACCGCCAGGTCGTCGAGTGGGCGTCGACCGCGGAGCGGGACGGCCGTCCTCTGCTCGACGACCCGGCCGTGCGGAGCCGCCTGGCGACGATCGCGGTCGACCTCGAGGTGGGGGAGCGGCTGGCCCAGGAGATGACGACGATCGTGGCACGGGGCGGCCTGCCGATCGTCGAGGGGTCGATCGCGAAGCTCTTCGTCACCGAGGCGCTCGCCCGGGCCGCGTCGAACGTGCTCGACATGGCCGGCGCGGCCGGCGTCCTGCAGCACGGCGCCGCCGGCGCACCCGCGGGCGGCTGGATCGAGCACACCTACCGGCACGCCCAGGTCATGACGATCCACTCGGGGAGCAGCGAGATCCAGCGCAACATCATCGCCGAGCGCGGCTTGGGTTTGCCCAAGGGGCGGTGACGCCTGACCTCCCCGGTTCTCGGCACGCTGGACGTCGCTATTCGGCGTTCAACGTGCCAAGAACGCGGACGGATCAGTCGTCGGCGGGTGGGACGCGGTCGCGGGCGGTGCGGACCTCGTCGACCGTGATCCGGTCGGCGAACTCGGGGAGCTTGGCCCGGAGCTCGTCGTCGGTGTCGAGGGGGTAGCGGGCCCGGGCCCGGGCCCAGCGGTCGTCGTGGTTCAGGCGCTCGGCCAGCTCCTCGGCCCCGGCCCGGCGCAGCGCGGGATCGTCCTCGAAGAGGTATTCGAGCTGGCCGCGCAGGCGGTCGACCGAGGGGTGCGGCGGTTCGGGCGGCGACACGGCGAAACGCTATCCGCACCGCCGATCTCGTGACGACGTGGTCGTTCTGGGTGATCGCCGGCGCGAGCGTCGCCGCCGCCGTCAGGAGTGCTCCGGCGCGGTCGTGACGCGGGCGGTCCAACGGCCGTCCTCGACGCCGACGCTGACGTCGACGCCGAACGCGGCGGAGACGGTCTCGTCGGTCAGCGTGCGTTCGATCTCACCGGCGGCGACGATCCGGCCGGCCCGCAGCACGAGAGCGTGCGTGACCCCGCGGGGGATCTCCTCCAGGTGGTGGGTCACCATGACCATCGCCCGCTCGTCGGGTGCGTCGGCGAGCGCGCCGAGCAGCGCCACGAGTGCCTCGCGCCCACCGAGGTCGAGGCCGGCGCACGGCTCGTCGAACAGCAGGAGCTCGGGATCGGCCATCAGGACGCGCGCCACGAGGATCCGCTTGCGCTCGCCTTCGGACAGCGACCCGACGTCCTGCGGACCGTGCGACCCGCACCCGACGAGGTCGAGGAGCGCCTCGGCCCGGCGGTGGTCGGCCTCGGTGTAAGTGTGCCACCACGGCTCGAGTGCCGCCTCGCGGCCCGTGAGGACGGCGTCGTGGGCGGTGAGCGTCGGGCGCAGGCGCTGGAGGACGGCGGTGCTCGCGAAGCCGATCCGGCGGCGGGAGGCGCGGATGTCGGTCCGACCGTAGGTGTCGCCGAGGACGGTGACCGTGCCCCGCGTCGGTCCGCGCTGGAACGACACGAGCCGCAGCAGCGACGTCTTGCCCGACCCGTTGGGTCCGACGACCACCCAGCGTTCCTCGGGCTGCACGACCCAGTCGATGCCGCGCAGCACCGGCGTGTCGCCCTCGGTCAGGTCGACGCCGGTGACGGACAGCGCCGGGGGGTGTGCGGTCACGCGTGCGCGGCCTCCTGCGGAGGGGGCAGTATCGCGCCATGGACAGCTGGAGCAGCATCACGGTGAGCGAGATCCGGCCCGGCGACTACGTGCGCCTGCAGACGGGTCACGAGTTCGAGGTCGCCCGCATCGACTCGCCGTTCCTCGGGATGGACGCGATGGTCTGTCTCATCGAGGACACTCCCACGCGCTGGCACGCCTACCCGCAGCCGAAGGACGGGCAGGCCGAGATCCGCGCCGAGAGCTAGAGAGGCTCGTAGCCGTCGGCGGTGACGACGACGGTCACGCCGCTCAACACGTCGGCGGCGGAGCGCTCGATCGTGAGCGTCATCGCGGGTTCGAGGACGTCGCCGTCGGCGAGCTCCTCGTGACCGAGGCCGACGCCGTCGACGGTGACACCGTCGGCCGCGTTGCGCAGGTCGCCGACCGTGGCGCCGGCGCGGCACCGCGCCAGCACGTCGTCGAGGCGTGCCGTCCGCTCCCGCGGCGGATCGGCGCACACGAACGTCGTCGCCACGGTCCCTTCCCATCCGTCGGCCACGACGCCGGCCCGCACGGGAACGAGCTCGCCCTTGGCGAGGGCGCCGTCGCCGGGGAACACCGAGTTGAACTGCCCCTCGACCGACGGGGTGGTGACGCCCCGCTCGGCCATGCGGCGCTCGAACGCGGCCTTCAGCGTCACCTCGGCGGCGCCGGGACGCAACGCGTCGCGGACGGCGCCCAACGCGTCGTGGGCGACGGCCAGGGCGGCGCGGAGGCCCACGAGATCCGCCTCGGACTTCACGCGCCGGACGCCGCGCAGGAGCGATTCCCCGTCGACCCACTCGGCGCCGCCCAGCGCGCCGCGGAGCAGCCCGTCCATGAGGGGCGTCATCCCGTCGACGCCGATGCGCCGGGCGCCGGTGACCCCGGGTACCGACGCCACGTGGCCCACGATCGTCGCCGGGTTCCAGCTCGTGGGGAAGAGGTGGTCGTTCGGGATGTCGGGTGGGACGCCGTCGTCGGTGGTGGCGAGCAGGTGCACGGCGCCGGTGCCGAGCACCACGACGCACGCCGGCGCGAACGGTCGGGTGCCCGCGAGCGCCAGCTGGTTGGCTCCCGAGACGTAGCGAACGTTGGGGGAGCGGCCGAGGAGGAGCACGTCGACGTCCGCGTCGGACATCGCCGCGAGCGTCCGCGCCAGGTGCTCACGCATAGCCGGTCCAGTCGAGGCGGGTGAGGATCTCGGCGCCGCCCTCGGTGACGGCGACGATCTCCTCGGCCCGGAACCCACCGTGACCGTCGTCCCAGATGACGGGCTCGAGCACCAGCACCATCCCCGCCTCGAGGACGAGGCCGGCGTCGAAGGCGTCGCCGAGGTCGGTGCCCACGAACGGCATCTCGGCGCTGTCGGTGCCGGTGCCGTGCGCCAGGTAGAGGTGCGCGAGCCAGGGGCGCCGGCGTCCTCCCTCCACCTCCTCGGCGACCCGCGTCAGGTCGCGTGCGGTCGCGCCCGGCTTGATCCGTTCGACGACGGCCGACACGAGCGCGCGCCAGCGCGCCGCCTGGTCGCGCCGCCGCGCGTCGGGCTCTTCGCCGACGACCCAGGTGTGCCCGAAGTCGGACTGGTAACCCTCGTACGCGATCCCCGTGTCGACGAACACGACGTCGCCGCGTTCGAGCACGCGGGGTGTCGTCGGCGTCGGGAACACGACGTCGCCTGTGGCGCTGTACGGGCCGTCCGCGATCGACCGCGGCATGACCTGCCAGATCGGGTCGACGGTGTTCGACGAGATCCCGAGCTCGAAGATCCGCTCGTAGAAGACGGCCGTCAGGTCCGTGGCCCGGACGCCCGGCGCGAGCATCGCCTGCACGTCGACCATCGCGGCCTCGTTGATCGCCTGGGCCCGGCGCAGGCACTCGATCTCGTCGGCGGTCTTGCAGACCTTGGCGGCCGTGAGGACGCCGCCGGCATCGGCGAGGACCCGCCCGGCGGCCCGGGCGGCGGCCGCGAGGGGCATCGTCAGCTCGTCGACCGCGACCACCCCCTCCGGGAGCTCGCCCGCCACCGACCCCGCTCCGTCGTCCCACTCCAGGTCGACACCGCCGTTGACCCGGCTCCGGGCGAGCGTGGCGGGCACGCCGCCGGGTTCCCACGTCCAGACGCACGGCTCCTCGCCGTCGGCGGTGAGCAGAGCGACCGGGCGCCGGTGCAGGGCGCGGCCCTGTTCCGCCGCCGGCACCTTCACACCCGTCGCGTAGGCGACGTTCTGCTGCCCGAGCAACAGGAGCGCGTCGACACCCTGGGCCCGCATCGCGTCGACCAGGCGGGCCCGGCGCTCGCGGTGCATGCGCCCGAGGTCGAGCTCCCCCGCGAACTTCACGCGAGCCGGTAGGCGTCGATCGCGTTGGCGCCGAGGATGCGGCGGCGCGACGCGTCGGGAACGCCCTCGAGGTGCTTGCGGAGCTCGTCGACGATGCCCTCGTGGTACTCGGGGTGGGGGTAGTCGGACGCCCAGATGATCCGGTCGGCGCCCAGGAACTCGGCGCACTGCGCGAGGTTCCACTCCTCGGGCTCGAACCCCGCGTAGCACTGCCGCCGGAAGTACTCGCTGGGCAGGAGCGACAGCCAGCGGCGCTCGAGCGGGAACGCCTTGACCTGCTCGTCCATCCGCTCGAGCAGGCTCGGGATCCAGCCACCACCGGCCTCGAGGAACAGGAACGACAGCTCGGGGAAGCGCTCGCACACGCCCCCCATCAGCAGCCGGCCCATGGTCACGATCATGTCGACCGCGTTCCCGACCGACTGGCCGAGTCCCGAGCCCCCGTGCAGCTCGTCCATGGCCATGTTCGTGACCGACATGTTCTCGCTCGGCGCGACGAGGCCGAACTTCGTGCACGCGCCCGGCGTGTCGACGTGCACACCGGGATGGAACGCCACCGGGACGCCGAGCTCCTGGCACGCGGCCCAGAACGGGTCGTAGACGTGGTGGTTGAACGGCAGCTCGCCGCCGTCCGCCGAGAACTGGTACGGGGACGGCCGGACGAAGATGGCCTTGAGGCCGAGGTCGTCGACGGCGCGTCGCGCCTCGGCGACCGCCCGGTCGACGTCCTGCAGGGGGACGCCGGCGACGCCGAACAGGCGTGTCGGGTGCGCCGCGCAGTACGCGGCGATCCAGTCGTTGTACGCGCGGATGCAGTCGGTCACGAAGTCGATGTCGTGGAGCGCCGGGATCGGGTCGACCGGGCCGAAGAACATCGCCTGCGACGGGTAGAGCACGGCCGCGTCGATCCCGTCGGCGTCCATGTCGACGACGCGGGCGTCCGGGTCGTAGCCGCCCGGGCGCCGCAGGCTCGCGAGCAGGTCGTAGAACTCCTTCGGTGTCATGCCGACCGCGGCCGCCATCTGGTACTGGAGCTCGCGCCCGCCGCCCCGCAC
>DASRHL010000458.1:0-6963 GCA_035650535.1 Acidimicrobiia bacterium | reverse complement strand
CCGTACCGCCGCCGAATCACGGCCGTGTAGTTCCATGCGTGTGAGAAGCTAGCCGAACACCCGTTCGTACGCAAGGACCGTGTCCGTGCCCTGCGAAGTGACCGACGCCCCTACCCGGTCGCCAGCGGGAACCGGGCGTGGGCGCGGTACTCGGCGCCGTCGCGGCGGGTGACGCTCTCGTAGAGGACGACCTCGCCGACCGTCCACCGCTCCCCCACCGGCCCGGGACCCAGCGCGGCGACGGCACCCCGGGCGTCGGCGGGCCGGGCCAGGCGCGCGAGCGTCAGGTGGGCGTGGAAGGGCCGGTCGTCGGGTTCGTGGCCGAGCGGCGCGAGCAACGACCCGACCGCCGCCGCCAGGCCGGCCAGCGTCTCGGCACCCTCCACCACTCCGAGCCACAGGATCCGCGCGCGCTCCTCCGACGGGAACGCGCCGCCGCCCCCGAGGCGGACGTCGCCGCCCGGCGCCGCGAGCTCGCCCAGGGCGGCGCCCACCGCGTCGAGGTCCGCACGATTGCCGAGGAACTGGAGAGTGAGGTGCCACTGGGCCGACGTCGTCCAGCGCGCGGTGCCGATCTCGTCACGCGCGCGCGCCGTCGCGCGCGCCACCTCGGCCAGGACGCCTTCCGGCGGGCGCACCGCGACGAACGCGCGCGCCATCGGGCTACGGGAGAGACAGGAGCCGCATCCGCAGCATGTTGAGCAAGGAGATCGTCGAGAACTGGCGGATGCGCTCACGGTCGCCGGGCATGCGCATCGAGACCGCCTCGGTCTCGCGGCTCGGCACCGCGACCGCCATCCACACGGTTCCGACCGGCTGGCCGTCCTGCTCGTCGGGACCGGCCACTCCCGTCGCCGAGATCGCGACGTCCGCGCCCAGCACGCGCTGCGCCCCTTCGGCCATCTGCTTGGCGCACTCCTCGCTGACGACGTGCTCGGCGGTCACGCCCAGCACGGAGCGCTTCACGTCCGTGGCGTAGGTCGCGAGCGACCCGCGGAACGTCCGGCTCGCCCCGGGGACGTTCGCGAGCCGCGCCCCGATGAGCCCGCCGGTGAGCGACTCGGCGACGCCGAGCGTCCACCCGCGGGCCTCGCACGCGTCGAGGACGACCGACTCCATCGTCTCCTCGTCGACGCCGAACACGAGGTGGCCGATGATCTCGCGGACCGCGGCCTCCTCGGGCTCGAGCAGGGCCCGGGCCTCGTCCTCGGTCGCGGCCTTCGCCGTCAGGCGCACGTAGAGACCCTCGATGCCGCGCGCGAGGAACGCGATCGTGGGATTCGTCTGCCGGTCGACGCGCTCGGCGATCATCTCGGCGAGGCCCGACTCCGAGGCACCCCACGTCTTCAACGACCGTGAGACGATCACGGCGCGCTCGCCCGAGAGCTCGAGCAGGTCGGGCAGCACGTGTTCGGTGACCATCAACTGCATCTCGTAGGGAACGCCGGGCACCGCGTAGACGACACGCTTGCGGCCGTCGGCACCCGCGACCTCGCACCGCAGCCCGGGCGCCGTCCCGATCGGGTTCGGGATGACGCCACCTCCGACGGGCACATCGGCTTGGCGCAGGTTGTTCGCCGGCATCTCGCGCCCGCGCGACCCGAACAGCGCGGAGATCTGCTCGATCAGCTCCTCGCGGCGCTCGAGCTCGACGCCCATGACCTCCGCGATCGCATCGCGGGTGACATCGTCGGGCGTCGGGCCGAGACCGCCGCAGACGATGACGGCGTCGGCCTCGTCGAGCAGGTCGCGCAACGCCGCCACCATCCGGGGGAGGTTGTCGCCGACCTTGCGGTGCTCGAAGGTGTCGATGCCGGCGGCCGCGAGCTGCTCGCCGATCCACGCGCTGTTGGTGTCGACGATCTGGCCGAGCAGCAGCTCGGTCCCGATCGCCAGAACGTCACATCTCATGCGTCGACGACGCCTCCTCGGCGCGCCGCGCCGCTCGAACCAGGTCGTATCCGGACAGGACCGTGATCAGGGCCGCGGCCCAGAGCGCGGTGTCGTGCAGCCAGCCGATGTCGGACGTCGGCGGGAAGAGCACCAGCGAGATCGCCAGGAACTGGACGTTCGCCTTCCACTTGCCGAGGCGCCGGGCCGGCATCGAGACGCCCCGACGACCCTCGAGCACCCGGTAGAACGAGATCCCCACCTCGCGCCCCGCGATGATCACGATCGGCCACCAGCCCACGTCGCCCCGGATGGCGAGCGCGAAGAACCCGCCGAGGACGAGGATCTTGTCGGCCAACGGATCGAGGAACGCGCCGGAGCGAGTCGCCCCGTCGCGCCGGGCGAACCAGCCGTCGATCCCGTCGGTGATCCACAACACGAGCCAGCCCGTGAACGTCGCCCAGGAGTCGGCGCCGCGCCCGTTCGCGAGGATCATCATCAGCACGGGCACCGTGAACAGCAGCCGGGCGACCGTGATCGCGTTCGCGGTCGTCCGGATGGCGTCGGGCCCGACCCGGCGCGACATCGGGCTCGCCGGGGCGCTCACGGGACGCCCACCGCGACCGGTGTCGCGACGACATCCGGGCCGAGGGCGGAGACCGCGCGGGCGCGCACGAGCACTCCCGGCTTCGCGAACGCACCCGCGAGGCGCACGACGCCGTCGATCTCGGGCGCTTCACGGTGCGTCCGGCCGACCGGGTCGCCGGTCTCGTCGTCGGCGCCGTCGACGAGCACGTCGAGCTCGGCGCCGGCGAGCACGAGCGCGTCACGCGCCGCCTGCGTGATCGGAACCTGCACGTCCTCGCACTCGCGCAGCCGCTCGGCGACGAGCTCGGGTGCGACGACGCCGTCGAGCTCGGCAGCCGCCGTACCGTCCTCCTCGGAGAACGCGAAGAACCCGGCCCAATCGAGCTGCGCGGCATCGAGGAACGCGAGCAGCTCCTCGTGGGCGGCCTCGGTCTCGCCCGGGAACCCGACGATGAACGACGACCGGAACGCGGCGTCGGGCTCCGCGGCCCGGATCGCGTCGATCGTCGCCGCGAAGCGCTCCCCGCTCCCCCACCGCTTCATCCGGGCCAGGAGCGCGCGGTCCGCGTGCTGGAGCGAGAGGTCGAAGTAGGGCACGACGGACGGCGTGTCGAGCATCGTCGCGACGAGGGGGTCGCGGACCTCGCTCGGATACAGGTAGAGGAGCCGGAGGCGCGCCAGCCCGGCGCCCGCGAGCTCGCCGTCGAGACGGCGCAGCAACGGCGAGAGCGCGCCCGGCTCACCTGCGTCACGGCCGTACCACGCGAGGTCCTGGGCGACGAGCACGAGCTCCGCGACGCCCCCCTCGACGAGCGCACGCGCCTCGGCGACGATCGAGTCGGGCGTCCGTGAGCGTTGCTTCCCCCGGAAGGAGGGGATGGCGCAGAACGCGCACGCGCGGTCGCAGCCCTCGGCGACCTTGAGGTAGGCCCACGGGGCAGTGGGCCGGGCCCGCGGGAGCTCGAGGAGGTCGCGGACGCCCGTCGGCTTGCGGCGCAGGAACGACACCGGCGCGGCTTCGCTCCCACCGGCCTCGACGAGCGCCGCGAGCGATCCCTCGCCCGCGAACCCGACGACGGCGTCCACCTCGGGCAACGCCGCCTCGAGCTCGGGGCCCGAGCGCTCGGCGAGACAACCGGTGACGACCAGCCGGGCCCCGGGTCGACGCGCGTCGGCGAGCTCGAGGATCGTGTCGACCGACTCGCGGCGCGCCGCTTCGATGAACGCGCACGTGTTCACGACCACCAGGTCGGCGTCCGCGACGTCCGCGGCGCGCTCGAGACCGTCGGCGGCGAGCGACGCGACGATCTTGTCGGAGTCGACGGCGTTCTTCGGGCAGCCGAGCGTCTCGACCCAGAAACGTGCGACATCCCGGCCTGGCACGCCGGTCATGCTACCGGGCACGTCCGCGACGCTTGCTCTCCGTACACTCACGTCGTGACCGACGAGCTCGTCGAGATCGGCGAATGGCCGCGGCTCGCGGCGCAGATCCTGCGGGCCCGACTCGAGACGGCCGGCATCCCGGTCATGGCGCGATGGGCCGGAGCCGGTCCGTCGGTCACCGCGGTGCTGGCCGTCCCCTCGGGTGAGGCCGAGTTCGCGCGTGCGGTCGTGACCGAGATCGAGGTCGACGACGAGGTCCCCGACACGTCGCCCCACGCGTACGTGGCACGCATCGAGGAGCACCTCGCGGCCGTGGGCGAGCTCCTCGAGGAGCTCCGCACCCGGCTCGACGAGACGATGCCCGAGCCGTAGGCGTCACACCCCCCTGGCACGCTGCGTGCCATGTGCAGGATCTGTGACGGTTTCACCATCGAGGAAGTGATCGCGGACGACGCCGCGAAGATCGCCGAGCACGGCTTCATGATGCAGGCCGTGAGCGCGAGCGGCAGGGGCGACGACCCGAGATCGTGGGTGTACACGGTCGGGCTGCTCGACATGGTCGGCCATCCGGAGATGATCGTCGCCGGCGTCGACGTCGAGACGGGCGGCCGCGTGCTCTCGCACCTGGCGAACTCGGCGATCGACGACGACGAACGGTTCGAACCCGGCGACGTCGTCGAGCTCGGGACCGGGTGCGCGGAGGTGGGCACGGTCCACGCCGTGCACTACGGCCGCAACCGGGGGGTCTTCAACGTGTGGTACACGATGAAGCAGGTCCGGGCCGTGCGCGCCCGCAGGTTGCGCGCGGTGCAGATCTTCCTGCCCTCCGAGCTGTGTCCCTTCGGCGAGCGGTCCTGGCAGCCCGACCTCTCCGACCCGGCGACGCGCCTTGGCTAACCGGCGCGGGCGTGCCCCTGGGCGCGGCGCAGCGCGGCCTCGACGAGCAGCACGAGCGTCTCCTGGACGTGGCTGCGGCGCCGCGCGTCGCACAGGAGGACGGGGACGTTCGCGGGGACCGCCAGTGCTTCACGGACCTCGCGCGGATGGTGTGCCGAGACGCCGTCGAACATGTTGCACGCGACGACGAAGGGCACGTTGAGCGCCTCGAAGTAGTCGACGGCCGGGAAGCACTCGTCGATCCGGCGCGTGTCAACGAGCACGACGCCGCCGACGGCGCCCCGGACGAGCTCGTCCCACATGAACCAGAACCGGTCCTGGCCCGGTGTGCCGAACAGGTAGAGGACCATGTCGGGGCCGATCGAGATCCGCCCGAAGTCCATGGCCACCGTCGTTCCGGTCTTGGCGACGCCACCGGGATTGTCGACGCCGAGGCTCTCGACCGTCATCTCGGCCTCGGTGCGCAGCGGCTCGATCTCCGAGATCGCGCCGACGAAGGTCGTCTTGCCGACCGCGAAGCCGCCCGCGACCACGATCTTCATCGCGACGGGAACGACCCCCGACGGCCGCGGCGGCGGGTCGCCGAGACCCGCACGGTCAAAGAGCGCGGATGCCATCGAGCAACCTCTCCAGGAGCGTGATGTCGGTCGCGGCGTCCGGTGTCGCCGGCGTCCCGACCATGACGGCGCCGGCGGCAGTGAGGTCGCCGACGAGCACGCGGACGACCCCCACCGGCAGGAGCAGCCGCGCCGAGACCTCGGCGATCGAGAGCGGGTGCTGACAGAGCTCGACGATGCGGCGGGCCTCGGGTGCGGCCTTCGGGTCGAACTGTGCGGGCAGCACACGGGCGTGCACCGCGGCCTCCAGCGCCAGCGTCGCGCCCGCGGCTCGGGTGCGGCCCTGCGTGATGACGTAGGGCCGGACCAGGCGCGGCGAGCGCGCGTCCGACGGCTGCTGATCGCGGGTCATGTCATCTCGGCAACGACGTCTGGAGCTCCGCGACGAGGGCCGGGGTGAGGGCGGCGGCGCACCGCTCGACCAGCACCGCCATCTCGTAACCGATGAGGCCGACGTCGCAGGGCCGAGTCGCGGTGACCGCGAGCACCGAGGTCTCGCTGATGCTCATCACGAAGAAGATGGCGTGCTCGAACTCCACGATGACCTCGTGGACGGCGCCGGCGCCGATCGGGGCGGACGCGCCGCGCGCGATGCTCTGCATCCCGGCCGCGACCGCGGAGATGCGGTCGGCGGCCACCCGGTCGAGACCTTCGGACATCGCGATGAGCAGCCCGTCGGACGACACGACGGCGGCCTCGCTGACGCCGGGGACGCCGGCGACGAAGTTCGAGACCAACCAGTTGAGGTTGCGCGCTTCCGTGCTGAGACGGATCACCGGTCGTCCTCCCTGCCCAGGGGCTCGTCCGTGCGGTCATCGGCGTGCGTCGAACCCGTCCGGCCCTCGCGGATGCCGCGGAGGTGGCGGGCGAGGAGGTCGTGGACCCGTTCGGGACGAGGCCGCGGCTCACCGTCGAGGCGGGGCGGGCTGGGCGGCACCGGCTTGTGCGACAGGTGGGCGCCCGGCGACCGCTTGGCGAGCGACGGCCCGTGGACCCCGCCGTCGGGGGGCGGCGGAGCCGACTCCGTCTCGGCGGCGAACGCGGCCCCGGGAACCCGCCGCGACAGCGGCGGCGCGTCGGCGGTCGGGGGCGCCGGCTCGCCGGCGCCGGGACCGGCCCCGGTCGGAGGAACCGGACCGGGCGGCGCCGGTGCGGCGGCGGGTGAGGGCGGCGGCGTCTGGACCGGCCCGCTCGGGCGGGCGGCCGGGGGCGGCGGTGCGGCCCCCATCGGTGCGCCGGCGGCGGAGGGGCGGCCCTCGGCCGTGAACACGGGCTGCCAGGCGATGGGCTCCGACGGCTCCGTTGTGGGCATGCCCGGCGCCGCACCCGCCGGCGCGCCCTCGGGCGCCGGGTGGGCGCCGACGAAGACCGCGTCGGAGGTGAACACGAGCGCTTCGGCGCCGAGCGGCTCGACCCGCTCGGGCGTCACCCGTTCGGCGGGCTCGGGCTCGAATCCCGCCCCGAACCCGGCCCCGAGATCGGAACCGAAGTCGGCCGCGAACCCCGGCTCGAACCCCGGCTCGAACCCCGGCTCGAACACGGGCTCGAAGCTGGGGCGCTCCCTCGGCGCCTCGCTCGCGGGGTCGAG
>DASRHL010000457.1:0-6681 GCA_035650535.1 Acidimicrobiia bacterium | reverse complement strand
CGCCGACGGCTTCGCGGACGTCGCCGCCAAGGCGTCGCAGCGGCGGGAGGTCCGCGATTACATCGCCGACCAGGCCACGCTCCGCCTCGCCCGCGTCTCGAACTTCGTCTCGGCCGCGCGCCCCGTCGTCACCGAGGCGATCTCCGCCGCGATCGACACGCCGCTCGTGAAGGAGTCCGTCCACGACTTCATCGCACGGGCGCACCGCCAGATCTTCCGCGCGACCGCGACGCGCCGGGTCGACGTCGACTCGGCGCAGGCCGCGGTCACCGTCCGCACCGCACTCGAGACGATCAACCCCGCGCTGGCGAAGAAGCTCCCACCGAACATCCTCGAAGCGACGACGACCGTCTCGCAGTCGAGCCTGGTCGACACGCTCTTCCGCGCCAGCAAGTGGATCCGGGCGCTCTACATCCCGGTCTTCCTCGCGGGTCTGGGTGTTCTCGTCCTCGTGCTCTTCCGCGCCCGCGACCGCGTGCACGCACTGCGCGTCGTGGGCATCTCGCTCGCGGTCGCCGGTGCCCTCGGCGCGGGCATCGGCGCGGCGACGCCCGCGTTCGCGAGCGTGGCCGCGACGAACGCACCCGGGCGCGGTGACGCCGTCGCCGCGTTCATCGACGTGCTCGTCGGGCGGCTCGTCGGCGTCGGCAAGACGTTCATCGTCGTCGGCCTCCTGCTCGCGCTGACCCCGGGTCACGACGGCGGCGATCTCCGGAACCGGGTCGACCGCATGCGGGCCTGGGTGGCCCGCCGGCGCACGAGCGCAGCGTGGCGTTTCGCGGGTGGCGGGGCCCTCATCGTGCTCGCCGCGCTGGCGCTCACGAAGCCGGTCTGGCTGCTCTACGGCGTCCTGGGCGCCCTCGCGCTGACGGTCCTCTACGTCGGGATGGTCGTCTGCCTGCGGGCGACCGGCCTGCTCGTCACCGACCACACGATCTCCCGGCTCCATGCCCGCCAGGTCGTGGCGGTCGCGGCGGCGATGGCGGCGAGCGCCGCGCTCACCGGGTTCGTCGCGGTCGAGGTCGTCTCGAGCAACACCGGCGAGGTGCGCGCGAACCCGACCAACCAGGGCTGCAACGGCTACATCGAGCTGTGCGCGCAGCGGATCAACGACGTCATCTGGCCCGGCAGTCACAACGCGATGGCGTCGAGCGCGTACAACTTCTTCGGCGCCGAGCACACGATCACGATTCCCGAGCAGCTCAACGCCGGGGCGCGGTTCCTCATGCTCGACGCGTACTACGGCTACGACGACGACGGCCTGATCCGTACGAACCTCGCCGGTGGGATCGACCGGCAGGCGATCGAGAAGGAGCGCGGCGACAACGCGCTCCAGGAGCTCGACCGCGTCGGCGCGCTGACCGGCGTCGCCGACATCTCCGGCAAGAAGCAGGACGTCTACTTCTGCCACGACTTCTGCGAGCTCGGTGCCGTCTCGGCCGAGGAGGTCTTCGGCGACATCCGTGACTTCCTCGACCGCAACCTCACCGACGTCGTCGTCATCGACCTCGAGGACTACGTCAAGCCGAAGGACATCAAGAAGGCGCTCGTCGACGCGGACCTCTTCGACAGGGTCTGGATCCCGAAGAAGGGCGCGACCGAGCTCCCGACCCTCTACGACATGGTCGTCCCGAAGAACAAGCGCGCCGAGCAGAACCCGCGGCGGCTCATCGTGATGAGCGAACGGCATCCCGATGCGACCCCCTGGATGCACGGGACGTACACGCTCTCCGAGGAGACTCCCTACACGTTCTCCAGCATCGGCGACTTCAGCTGCGCGCCGTTCCGGGGCGGAACCGGCAAGGACTTCTTCATCATGAACCACTGGCTTCGCCCCGACGGCCCACCCGACCCCGCGGAAGCGGCCAAGGTCAACTCGAAGGCGACCATCAGCAACCGGATCCAGCAGTGCATCGCGGAACGTGGGCGCGTACCCGACGTCGTCGCCGTCGACTTCACGGCGATCGGTGACATGTACTCGACCGTGAACGAGTTCAACTCGGCCATCGCCCGGATGAGCGGCGTCACGCCGGCGATCAACGTCGCGGTCCGCGCCATCCGGGCGAGCAGCGCCACGACCCAGGCTCAGCTCGACGACCTCCGCGCGCTCCGGCGCCTGCCCTACGTCTCCGAGGCCCAGGCCCGCAAGCTCCTCGGCGCCGTCGCGGACAAGCTGCCGCCACCCGCCGGTCTGCACGAGATCGTCAAGCCCCCGGGCTCCGAGTCCACGGCGGCCGCTCCCACGACCACCGCCCCGCAGCGCGCCAGCGGCTGACCGGGAGCCCGGTGCGTCCGTACCGGGGGCCCGGCCCGGCACGGCTACGTTCCCCGAACATGGCGGTGCGCGACGGCGAGGTTCTCGCCGTGATGGACGACGACGGCGAGGAGGTGGTGCTCGACGCCACCGAGGCCGACGCGCTCTTCGCCCTGACCAACGGCCTCGAGGCGGCCACGGTGTCGGCCTGCCCCGACTGCCGGAGCCGGGTCCTGGCCTGCGTGGCGCTCGTCGACGTGCTCGACGCGGCGCCGCCGCTGGCCCAGGGCCCCGAGCTCATCGATCTGGCCGACGAGGCCCCGACCCTGCACCTGTACGTCCAGGACCTGGGTGCCCGATGCCGGCACCGGCGGTGGCTCGACCCCGGCCACGCCGAGTGGGCCGAGGCGCTGGCCGAGTTCACCGGTCCCGAGGCCTCACGCTGAGCGGCCGCGGGCCGAACGCTCGGGTCAGCGGGGGATGCGCGTCCGCTTGAACTCGTTGAGACGGGTCCACTCGAGCATGTCGAGGACGCGCTCGAGGTCGTCGACCCGGCCCCGCTCCATGAAGCGGACGAAGACGGCTTCGTCGCGCTCGATGAACGTCGGCACGCCGAACACCGCGTAGCCGTCGACCATCTCGGTGTGCTCGGCGGCGAGCGTCTTCAACGGCCGGCCACTCGCGACCTCGGCTGCGACCGCGTCGGCATCGAGCCCGGCGGCCTCGACGGCGGCCCGCAGCACGTCCTCGTGGCCGAGCTTCTCACCGCGGTCGTGGCGCGCCGCGAACAGCGACAGGTGGGCGTCGAAGAAGTGGTCGGCGAAGTGGTCACGCACGGCGATGCCGTAGAGGAGCGCGAGGACACCGGTGCCCCACTCACCGGGGTCACGTTCCCACACCGGCGGCTCGCCCTCGGGGACGTGCACCTGGTCGAGCGAGAACGGCACGTAACGGACATCGAGATCGGCCCCGCCGCGCTGGGCCGCGATCGTCGCGGCGTTCCCGTTGTAGGCGAAGGGGCACCGGTAGTCGAAGGTGACGGCGATCGATCGGGGCACGGCCTGACCTCCTGCGGGGCGGGGCGGGGTGGGGCGTCTCCCCGAGGCTAACGCCTGGTTCGGCGTTCAACTTCCTGGTGGAGCGGCAGCCGGCGCCGGGCCAGCCGGCCCAGCGCGAGGCCCAGCAACGCGCCGGCGGCAACGTCGGAGGTGTGGTGGAGGCGCACGTAGACGCGGCTGAAGGCGATCAGCCCTGCGAGCGTGAAGTACGCCGGTGCCGCGTCCGTGCCGTCCGCCAGGAGCGTCGCGGCCATGAACGCAGTGGTGGCGTGCCCGGAGGGGAACGAGCTCGTGATCGGCCGCCGCATCCCGTAGGGGAGCGGCGTCGTGTCCTGGTAGTGCACGAGGGGCCGGACCCTGCGGAACAGCGACTTCACGAGGCCGTTCGTGAAGCCCGACTCGAGGCTGAGCGCGGTCACGAGCCTGAGGAGCGCCCGCGGGTCGCGCACGCGGAGGGCGCGCACACCGCCGATCGCGCCCCAGATCAACCCGTGGTCGGCTGCGCTCGACAGGCCGTAGAAGAGACGGTCGAGCGCGGCGTTGCGCAACGGTTCGAGGCGCTTCTCGACGGCTTCGTCGAACGCGTGCACGCGCGTGACGAGCTCGGCGACCGCCTGGCGCGACAGGAGGGAGCCGGGCATCGGGGAAGGCTACCGCCCCCGCTCCGTCAGACGGCCGTACGCATCCGGGCGGCGGGTCGCGAGCAACGGGAACAGCGCGAGCCAGTCGCGGCGGGCGTCGAGATCGAGCTCGGCGACGAGCACCGCGGGCTCGTCGCGCGGCGCCTGGACGAGCACGCGCCCGTAGGGATCGCTGACGAACGACGAGCCGTAGAACGTCAGCGGCCCCTCCACGCCGATGCGGTTGACGACCACCATGTGCGTCCCGTTGGTGATGCCGTTGGCGGTGATCACGCGCTCCCACAGCGGCTCGGTGTCGAAACCGGGATGGTCCGGCTCCGATCCGATCGCGGTCGGGAACACGAGCACCTCGGCGCCGCCGAGCGAGTACGCGCGCGCCAGCTCGGGGAACCACTGGTCCCAGCACGTCGGGAACCCCAGCTGCACGGCGCCGAGGTCGACGACCGGGAACGGTGACGCGCCGTCGTCGACGGGTGCCGGGCGGAACCACCGGTCCTCGAAGTAGCCCGCGGTGACGGGCAGGTGCAGCTTGCGGGTGCGCGCCAGCAGCGCGCCGGACGGCGCGACGCAGATCGCCGTGTTGTACCCGCGGGGATCGCCGGCCCCCGCGTCGGGCGCCGCCTCGTACAGCGACGCGTGGACCGCCACGCTGTGCTCTCGCGCGAGCGACGTCGCGAGCTCGTGGGTGGGACCGCCCGGAAGGGCTTCGGGCTCGACCCGGACGCCCAGCACGGTCGCGCCCGGACCGGCCGGGTCGACGGCGAAGTAGGGCGACAGCGTCAACTCCATGAGGCAGACCAGTTGCGCGCCCTCGGCCGCCGCGACGCGCACGCCTTCCGCGATCGCGGCGCGGTGCTCGTCGGGGTCGGGGTGCCACCGCTCCTGCACCAGACCGACCCGCCAGGGGGCCCGTGCGCGAGGGGCGACCCGCGCCGGCGAGGGCAGCGGCGCACCCGCGTTGGTGACGACCTTCACGTGCCCGGACGCGCGGCCGACCCCGCGGGCACCTGCTGCGTGATGCAGTGCACACCGCCACCCCCGCGAGCGAGCGCGGTGCCCGGCACACCGACGACCCGCCGGTCGGGGAGCAAGGCCGCGATCGCGCCGACCGCGGCGTCGCGCGCGGCGGGATCGCCCTCGGCGACGGGCACGACCACGCCGCCGTCGTTGCACTGGTAGAAGTTGAGCGGAGGGATCGCGACCGCCCGGTCGTCGACGTCGACGACGGGGAGCACGTCGACGACGGACACCGCGATCCCGGCGCGTTCGAGCCGACGGCGAGCGTCGTCGAGGATGGGCGCGTCGGCGCTGTGACGGTCGGCCGTCCCCTGCACGAGCGCGACCCCCGGCGCGACGAACGCGCACACGTTGTCGACGTGCCCGTCGGTGTCGCGGTCCTCGACGAGCCCGGCGGCCAGCCAGACGACGCGCTCGACGCCGAGCCACTCGTGCAGGACGGCGTCGACCTCGGCGCGCGAGCGCCCTGGGTTGCGGTTCGGGTTCAGCAGGCACTGCTCCGTGGTGACCAGTGTGCCCGCGCCGTCGACGGTGATCGCACCGCCCTCGAGCACGAGCGGCGCCGGGTCGCGCGGGAGGCCGAGGCGCTCGGCGAGGCGGGCGGCGAGGCCGGCGTCCGCGTCGTAGGGCCGGTACCTCTCGCCCCAACCGTTGAAGCGGAAGTCGACCGCGCGCCGCCGCCCGGACGCGTCGGTCACCACGAGGGGTCCGGTGTCGCGGACCCACGAGTCGTCGACGGGTTCCTCCACGACCTCGACGCCCGGGGTCGGCCCGAGCGTGGCCGCCGCGTCGGGTCCGGCGCCGACGTTGGCCACCACCGTGACCGGCTCGAAGCGGGCGACGGCCCGGATGGCGGCGGCGTACGCGGCCCGCGCCGAGGCGAGGTCGGCCCCCCAGAGTGATCGGCGGGCGGGCCAGACGACGAGCGTCCGCTCGTGGGGCGCCCACTCGGCGGGCATCGAGTAGCCGCCGGCGGCGGGAGTCGGGGCCGCCATCGCCGGACCCGCGCCGGCGGTCAGCCCGTGGCGACGAGCGGGAGCGTCGGCTCGATCACCGTGCCGGGGCCGCGCAGCTCGAGTGCCTGCACCGGGTCGCCGCCGAACGCCGGGCAGTAGCCCTGGAAGCTGCAGAAGTCGCAGAGCCGGCTCGGGTGGGGCCGGAAGTCGTCGCGGCCGCACGCGGTCTCGATCGCGCTCCACAGCGCGTTCGTCTTGCGTTCGAGCCCGGCGACCGACTGATCGGTGGGGCGGGCGATGATCGCCTCCGGCTTGGAGAGGTAGTAGAGCTGCACGCGGGCCGGCCGGCGCCCGAGCATCCGCTCGCACAGCAGCGCGTACACGTGGACCCCGCTCAGGCTCTTGGCCTCGAGGAACTCCGAGGGGACGGAGCCGGTCTTGTAGTCGGTGACCACGAGCTCGCCGTCGTCGTCGAGGTCGAGACGGTCGATGATGCCGCGGATGCGCACCCGGTCGAGGGTCGCCTCGAGCTTGAGCTCGAGACCGATGGGCCGGACCGTCGTCGGATCCTCGAGCTCGAAGTAGCGGCGCACCATCTGCGCCGCATCCGCGTGGAACAGCTCCCACTCGTCGGGGGTGAGCTCGAGGCCCGTGAAGTCGGCGTCGTCGGCGAGGTCGAGCCGGGCCCGGTCGAGGTCGGCGAGGGCGTTGTCGATCGTCCGTTCGGGCGCCGGCCGGTCCATCAGGCGCTCGAG
>DASRHL010000456.1:0-4562 GCA_035650535.1 Acidimicrobiia bacterium | reverse complement strand
AAGTGGACGAAGTACTCGCTCGCGTCGAACTGCGTGATCGGCGCCGCCCCCGACTGGCCGGAGACGAGGTTCTGCCAGGTGGTCGCGACGTCGTTGCCGAGCGGCGTCACCGCTCCCAGCCCCGTGATCACGACCCTCCGCCGCCCGTTTAGGCTCACGCGCTCACATCCCCAGTCCACCGTCGACGAGCAGCACCTCGCCCGTGATGAACGAGGCCTCGTCGGAGCAGAGGAAGCGTACCGCCCCGGCCACGTCCTCGGGCGTCCCGAGCCGGCCGAGCGGGGTGTTCGCGAGGATCGTCTTTTGCACCTCCTCGGGCAGTACCTCGGTCAACGCGGTCTGGATGTAGCCCGGCGCGACGGCGTTCGCCCGCACGCCGCGGGCGGCGAGCTCGCGCGCCAGCGACTTCGTGAACCCGATGATCCCCGCCTTCGACGCTGCGTAGTTCGTCTGGCCCGGGTTGCCGTGGATGCCGACGACGCTCGTCAGGTTGACGATCGACCCCGCCCGCTTGCGCATCATCGCGCGCGCCGCCGCGCGACAGGTGTAGAAGGTGCCGGCGAGGTTGGTGTCGATCACCGTCCGCCAGTCCTCGTCCGACATCCGCATCAGCAGCCCGTCGCGGGTCAACCCGGCGTTGTTGACGAGGACGTCGAGGTCGCCGGCCTCCTCGACGAGCCGCGTGGCGTCGTCGGCGACCGAGACGTCGGCTTGCACCGCGCGTCCGCCGACCTCTGCGGCGAGCGCCTCGGCCTCGTCGGCGCCCGTCCGGTAGCCGACCACGACCTGCGCCCCGGCGCGTGCGAGCTCCTGGGCGATCGCGCGGCCGATCCCGCGCGAGGCGCCGGTGACGAGCGCAACCTTCCCGTCGAGCCTGCAGAAGTCAGGCTGCGTCACGCCGAGGCGAGCAGCTCCTTGATCTTCTCGAGCGAGGGCAGGTCGTTGACCGGGATCGCCTTCACGCTCCGGTCGATTCGCTTCAGGAGGCCGGAGAGCACGTTCCCCGGCCCAACCTCGACGAAGGTGCGGACGCCGTCCTTGATCAGCTCGGACGCCGCCTGCGTGAACCGCACCGGCGCGGTCAGCTGGTCGACGAGCAGCGCGCCCATCCGCTGCGCGTCCTCGAACCGGGCGGTGACCGTCGACATGAACGCCGCCTCCGGCTCGGTGAACTTGACCCGCTCGACCGCCGGCCGCAGCCGCTCGGCCGCGCGCGCGACGAGCGGCGAGTGAAACGCCCCGGAGACCTTCAGCTTCACGGTCCGGCGCGCTCCCTCCTCCTCCGCCTTCGCGCAGAGCTCGTCGACCGCACCGTTCTCGCCGGAGACGACGATCTGACCGGGGCAGTTGTAGTTCGCGGGCCAGACCCCGAGGATCTTCCGGCACAGCCGCTCGACCACCTCGTCGTCGAGCCCGAGGATCGCAGCCATCGACCCCGGCCGCTGGCGCGCCGCCTCGGCCATCGCGAGCCCCCGCTCGCGGACGAGCGCGAGCGTCTCGCGGATCCCGACCGACTTTGCCGCCGCGAGCGCCGCGAACTCGCCGACCGAGTGGCCGATCACGTAGTCGGCGCGGATCCCGCGGGTGCGAAGCGCCTCCAGGACCGCGAGGCTCGTCGCCACGAGCGCGGGCTGCTGGACCTCGGTCTCGACCATCTGCTCGAGCGGCGTGTCGAAGCAGAGCCGCCGCAGGTCGAGCCCGCTCGCCTCGCTCCCCTCCTCGAACACGGCCATCGCCTCCGGCACCGCCTCGGCGATGTCCCGGCCCATGCCCTGGTGGAGCGAGCCCTGACCGGGAAAGCAGAAGGCGATCTTCACGATCGCTCCTTTGGAGGGAAGGGGGTCCGTGGGGGGAACCTCGGTTTCCCCCACGTCGAGAAGGCGATCTTCACGACGCCTCCGTCCAGCGCAGCAGCGCGGAACCCCAAGTGAGCCCTGCGCCCATCCCGGTCATCAGCACGGTGTCCCCCTCGCGCACACGCCCGTCCGCAACCGCCTCCGCGAGCGCGAGCGGGATCGACGCGGACGATGTGTTGCCGTAGCGATCGACGTTCACGACCACCTTCTCCTTCGGGATTCCGAGCTTCGCCACGGCATGATCGATGATCCTGACGTTGGCCTGATGGGGAACGTAGACGTCCACGTCCTCGATTGCCAGCCCGGCCTCGTCGAGCAGCGCCTGCGCCGAGCTGACGAGCACCCGGGTCGCGAACTTGAACACCTGGCGCCCGTTCATCTGGACATAGTGCAGGCCACCGGCGACGGTCTCCGCCGACGAGGGCAGACGCGACCCGCCCGCGGGCAGATTGAGGTCGACGCCCCCCGCTCCGTCCGCGCCGAGCTCGAAGCCGATGAACCCCTCGGCAGACGAGGGCTCGATCACCGCAGCACCGGCGCCGTCGCCGAAGAGCACGCAGGTCGACCGATCGGTCATGTCGACGATCTTGGAGAGGACGTCGGCACCGACGACGAGCGCGTTCCGGCTGAGGCCGGCGCCGATCATGCCGGTCGCCTGCGCGATCGCGTACATGAACCCGGTGCACCCGGCGGAGAGGTCGTAGGCCGCCGCCTCCGTCGCGCCCAGCCGGTCGGCGAGGATCGCCGCTGTGGAGGGAAAGACCATGTCGGGCGTGACAGTCGCGACGATCAGCAACTCGACGTCGCGCGGCGCGATCCCCGCCCGCTCGAGCGCTTGCCGCGCAGCGGGGAGCGCGATGTCCGACAGCGCCTCGTCCTCGCGCGCGAACCGCCGCTCGCGGATGCCGGTGCGCTCGCGAATCCACTCGTCCGAGGTGTCGACGAGCTTCGACAGGTCGTCGTTCGTCACCACTCGCTCGGGCACCTGCCAGCCGAGGCCGGTGATCGACACCGGCGTGCCGTTCGTGGTCGCGATCATTGCGCGGCGGTCGCGAACGTCAGCGTGCCGCGGACGGCGAGCTCGCCGCCGACGTGCGCGGTCGCCCTGCCGCGGCCGACGGGCCCGCGGGCCGTCGCGATCTCGCACGCGAGGGTCAGCTCGTCCCCGGGCTCGACGATCCGCTTGAAGCGAACGTCGTCGATGCCCGCGAAGAGGGCGAGCTTGCCGCGATTCTCGTCCAGCGACAGCGCGGCGACCGCGCCCGCCTGCGCGAGCGCCTCGACCATGATCACGCCCGGCATGATCGGCCGCCCCGGAAAGTGCCCCGGGAAGAACCACTCCTCGCCGGTCACCCGCTTCCGGGCGACGACGCGCACGCCGGGCTCGAGCTCGAGCACCTCGTCGAGGAACAGGAACGGATCCCGGTGCGGGATGATCGTCTCGATCACGTCGCGGCCGAAGGGGGCCTCGGGCGCCATCCGCAGGAGTGTAGTCCGCACTCAGTGCGTGATCGTGAGCGCCGCCTCGTGCCGTGTTTGCCCGAACGGGCCGTTGACGATCGCGGCGACGACGTACGGCCCGTCGGGCAAGCCGGCGCCGTCCCAGGTGAGCTGTTGCGCACCGGCCGGGAGCGGTCCCGCGAAGACGGGCGCGACTGCGACCCCGTCGCGTTCGACCTGGACGGTCACGTCGGCGGCGGCCGCGAGCGTGAAGCCGATCGCGACGGAGTCGTCGGCGCCGTCTCCGTTCGGCGACAGGGTCGCCGTCGACAGGGCCAGGCCCGCCAGCGTGCGATCGATCGCGAAGCTCGCCTGCGCCCGGGCTGAGCGGCCGTCGCCGGCGCTCGCCGACACGGTCAGCGTGTACAGCCCGTCGGGAAGCTCGGCCGCGGGATACGAGAACGACTGCCGTCGCGCTCCCTGCAGCTGGCTCGAGAACAGCGTCGCGACGACGGCGCCGTTGACGTCGGTGACGGTCGCCGTCACCGACGCGCGCGCGGCCAGCGTGTACGAGATCGTCAGCGCATCCGCGATCCCGTCGCCGT
The DNA here is from genome assembly GCA_035650535.1 of Acidimicrobiia bacterium. Classification (GTDB taxonomy): domain Bacteria; phylum Actinomycetota; class Acidimicrobiia; order IMCC26256; family PALSA-555; genus DASRHL01. The sequence continues at coordinate 661 of DASRHL010000456.1, read as the reverse complement.
CCGGCGAGATCACGGGCGGGTCGGCCCGCAGACCGGCGAGGAGCGCGGCCGGAGGCGGGGGCGGCGCGACCGGCGCGCCGATCGTGCCCTGGGCCGGGCGCGTCGCCGGGCCGGCCTCGATCGTCCACGCGTAGGCGCCGCGCCGTCCGGTCGAGTCCCACGTCCACCCGACGTCGGCCCCGTGCCCGGTCCCGCGCGCGACGACTGCACCGCCCTTGTCACGAACGGTGATCGCCCAGCTCGCGGGCTGCGAGAGCCGGGCGGCGAAGCGGACCGGTCCGCCGAGCGACCCCTCCACGGTCGGCGCGTAGAGCTTCGGCAGGCCGATCCGCGCGACCTGGGCGGCGAGCGCCGGCAGCCTCGCGTACAGCCGCGCCCCGGGGCACGAGGTGAAGCCGGTGTCGCGGTGCCCCGAGATCGCCCGCAGGCGGACTGCCGTTCCGCGCCGGTACTTCGCGTTCCCGCCCGAGATCCAGCTCAGCCTGCTCAGCGGGTCGACGTGAGCGACGTCGAGGCGCCAGGCGAGCAGCCTGGCGAGCGCACGCTCGGCCGCGGGCGGAACGCTCGCGGCCTGGTAGTTTCCGATCACGGCAACGCCGACCGAGCCTGTGTTGAACCCCTCCGCCTGCGCGCCGATCACGTTCCGGTCGATGCCGCCGGC
>DASRHL010000455.1:0-2028 GCA_035650535.1 Acidimicrobiia bacterium | reverse complement strand
GGTCTGCGCGGCGAAGCCCTGCGAGTCGGCGACCTGCAGGAACCAGAGCCGGGCCAGCAGCGCCGAGAACAGCGCGAGCACGATGACGCCGACGACGCCGAGGCGGAAGCGGCTGTTGGCCTCGGTCATGAGGCGTGGGGAGGGGTCGGGTGGTCGGTCATCGTGCGCAGGTGGCCGGGCCCAGGCCGGCCCCCATCCTTGCCGACGCGGGGCGCCGCACGCGAGCGCGCCCGCGAACCCGAGGAGCCCGGGGCACTACCGGGGCAGGGCGTCGGGATCGTGGGCGGCCCAGCGGCCGATCGGGAACACGAGGCGGGCCAGCACCGCGTCGTAGAGGGAGGCCACCACGATGATCTTCACGCTGTGGCCGTTGAGCAGGCCGTCCTCGCCCGCGATCGATGCCACGACCACGAAGAGCGAGTTCCCCGCCAGCCCGCCCACGGCGCCGAGCACCGGCGCCACCCAGCCCGACGGCCGGAGCATCCCGCCCTGGAACACGCCCACCAGGTACCCGACCACCGCGAACGCCAGCGCCGAGCACCCGAGGGGGGTGGCGAGGAACAGGTCGAGGGTGAGACCGCTCGCGAAGCCGAAGATCGCCCCCGTGTCCGGGCCCTCCTCGTAGGCGACCGCGATCGTCGCCAGCAGCACCAGGTCCGGTCCGGCGTCGAAGACGCGCAGGTGAGGGATGACCGTCGTCTGGATCACGACGAGCATGACGACGACGAGGGAGAGCCGGATCCGTCGGATCATCCCGTCGCCGGGCCGCCGGGCCGCCGCGCGGGCGTGCCGGAAACGCGCCGGCGGTCATCCACTGGAGCCGCCGTCACTCGTCGCGCCGTTCGAGCCACCCGTCTCGGGCCAACGCAGGACCTTCACGAAGACCAACCGGTCGAGGTCGACGACCGGTTGCAGCGCCACGTCGGGCTCGAGGTCGCCGTTGCGCCGGTCGATCGAGACGACCTTCGCCACCGCGATGTCGGGCGGGTAGGCGGCGTCCTTCGTCGCCGACGTGAAGACGAGCTCGCCCTTCTTGATGTCCGCCTTCGCCGGATCCTCGATGAAGCTCATGTGCAGCAGCCGGTCGCCGGCGCGGGCGACCGCGATGCCCTGCACCCGTGCCCGTTCCGTGCGCACGCCGACGCCGCCGCCGTTGGTGCCCGGGTCGTCGATGAGGCGGACGGTCGCGCGCGAGTGCGACGCCTCCTGCACCGTCCCCACGAGCCCGGCGCCGGTGACGACGGGCATCCCCACGTCGATGCCGGAGCCGGTGCCGCGGTCGATCTCCACCGTCCGCTGGAAGTTGCCGGCCGCGCCGCCGATGACGCGGGCGGCGACACCGGTCGCGTCCTCGATCGTCGGGAGGTCGAGGAGCTGCTCGAGCTGGCCGACCTCGGAACCCACCGCCTTGTCACGGTTGACCTTGCCCTGCAGCTCGTCGATCTGCTTGCGCAGCGCCTCGTTCTCGCTGCGCAGCTTGCCGGCGTCGGTGACGTCGTTCACCCAGTTCCGGATGGGGTTGAACGCGTCGTCGACGAGGTTCTGCACCGGGGCGATGACGTCACGGGCCGCGCTCCGCAACGATCCGATGATGCCGCTCCCGCCGGAGTCGAGGGAGATCAGCACCAGCGAGGTCACGATGAGCAGCGCGAGGACGTAGCGCCGCCGCGTGTCACGCCGATAGACGACCATGAGCGCCTCCCGCGCTCGGTCAGTCGCTGGGACCGCTGATCAGCACCTGACGCAGCACGTCGAACTGCTCGAGGCACTGCCCGGAACCGAGCACGACGGAGAACAGCGGGTTCTTCGCGATTCGCACGGGCATGCCCGTCTCGGCCTGAATCACTGCGTCGAGCCCGAGGAGCAGCGCGCCGCCGCCCGCGAGCATGATGCCGCGCTCCATGATGTCGGCCGCCAGCTCCGGCGGCGTCTTGTCGAGCGTCACCTTCACTGCGTCGACGACCGCGGCAACCGGCTCCTCGATCGACTCGCGGATCTCGCCGGTCGACACCGTCACCGTCTTCGGCA
>DASRHL010000454.1:0-8735 GCA_035650535.1 Acidimicrobiia bacterium | reverse complement strand
CCGGCACGTTCCGCGCCGCCGCTGCCGCGCCCCGGGCGGGTCACGCGACGGGACCGGCTACGTGTCGCGTTCCGGACTGCCTTGGGGACGGGCGTCCTCCTCACACTCGTCGGGTTCGCGAGTCTCTACGTCACGTTCGTGTGGAATCCGGACGTCACCGGTCTCGTCCACCTGCTGCTCTGGTCGGTGGTGGCACTCGTCTTCAGCGGACCGGCGCTTGCCGTCGGCGCGGCCTTCGGTCTTGCGTTCGTCGCGATCCGGTGGGACACCACGCCCGGCGTGCTCGTCGCCATCGTCCTCGCGCCGGCGACCCTGTTCTTCACCGCCGTCGCGGTCACCCTCTACGGAACGTTCTGGGCGATGGGCGTCGGATTCGGCGTCACGGTGACGGCGATCCTGGCGGGCGCCATCGGAATCGCCGTCAGGGCGGGCCGCCGACTCGCGCCCCCCGGCGCTCCACCACCGCCTTCGCCTCCGCCGCCGTCCGCCTGGACGTCCGCCTCGCCGTAGCGAAAGCGGTGCCGTAGCCTGAGGCCATGCGCGGAATCCTCGGCTCTGGTGCGTATCTCCCCTATCGCCGGCTCGACCGGTCGCTGATCTCGGGCTTCGTCGGCTCCGGAGGAGGCAAGGGCACCCGCACGGTCAGCTCCTACGACGAGGACACGACGACGATGGGCGTCGAGGCGTCGCGCCTCGCCCTGCGGGCCGCCCCGGGCCTCTCACCCGACGTGCTGAGCTTCGCCACCTGCGCCCCGGCGTACGCGGACCGCACCAACGCCACCGCCATCCAGGCGGCGCTCCGCCTCGATACCGAGCTGCTCGCGGTCGACTACGGCGCCGCCGTCCGCTCGGCGTCGGCGGCGCTGCTGCTGGCCCTGCAGGGACGGGGCACGTCGCTCGTCGTCTCGGCCGACGTGCGGACGGGCCTGCCCGGCAGCGGCGACGAGGCCGCCGGCGGCGACGGCGCCGCCGCCCTGCTCGTCGGCGACGGTGACGGCGGCGCACCCGTGCTCGCGGAGTTCGTCGGCGGGGCGAGCGCGACCGGCGAGTTCGTCGACCGCTGGCGGGCACCGGGCGACGTGCGGTCGAAACTGTGGGAGGAGCGCTTCGGCGAGCTCGAGTACGTGCCGCTCGGCGAGCGGGCCTGGAACGCGGCGCTGAAGCAGGCCGAGCTCTCCGCCGACCAGGTCGACCGCCTGATCGTGACCGGGCTGCACGCCCGGGCCGTCCGTGGGGTCACGGGCAAGCTCGGCGCGACCAACGCGAAGCCGGTCGACGACCTCGCCGCGACCGTCGGCAACACCGGCGCGGCCCACCCGTCCCTCCTCCTCACGTCCGCGCTCGAGACGGCCGAGCCCGGCCAGCTCATCGCGCTCGTCGTGCTGGCGGACGGCGCGGACGTGATGCTGTTCCGAGCAACCGACGCCGTCGCGTCGTACACGCCGGCGCGCTCCGTCGCGACCCAGGTCGAGGCCGGCGCGCCGATCGGGTACGGCAAGTTCCTCTCGTGGCGCGGGATGGTGACCTTCGAGCCGCCGCGCCGTCCCGAGCCGCAGCGTGTGTCGTCGAGCGCCGCGGCCCGGAGCGAGGCGTGGAAGTTCGGCTTCGTCGGCTCCCGCGACCGCGAGACCGGCGCGATCCACCTGCCCCCGCAGCGGGTCTCGGCCGACGGGACGCGGGTCGACGCGATGGACCCCGTGCCGATGGCCGATGCCAGCGGCACGATCGCGACGTTCACGATCGACCGCATGGTGTACTCGCCGAGCCCGCCGGTCGTCTTCGCGGTCGTCGACTTCGACGGCGGCGGCCGGCTCCCGATCGAGCTCACCGACCTCGACGCCGACGAGGTCGCGATCGGCAAGCGGGTGGAGATGACGTTCCGTCGGCTCTTCACGGCCGACGGCATCCACGACTACTTCTGGAAGGGCCGGCTCGTCCGGTAACCGACCGCGACGGACAACTGGAGGGAATGGCATGTCGTCACACGGCATCCGCGACCGGGTCGCGATCATCGGGATGGGCTGCACGCCCTTCGTCGAGGCGTGGGGCAAGGGACTCGACGACCTCGCCATCGACGCCGCCCAGGAGGCCTACGCGTCCGCCGGCATCGACAAGTCGGCAGTCGACGCGTACTGGTTCGGCACCGCCGCGAGCGCGTCCAGCGGCATCCCGCTGGCGCGGGCGCTCCAGCTCGACATGCGGCCCGTGACGCGGGTCGAGAACTACTGCGCGACCGGGTCGGAGGCGCTCCGCCAGGCGTCGTACGCGGTGGCGTCGGGCGCATACGACGTGGCGATGGCGCTCGGTGTCGAGAAGGTGAAGGACGGCGGTTACCAGGGCCTCAACGCGGTGCTGCCGCCGAACGACGGAACGGCGCGGACGTTGACCGCGGCCGCGATGTTCAGCATGGTGGCGCCCGCGTACGCCAACAAGTTCGGTGTCGACCCCGACGAGCTGCAGCAGGTGCTGGCACGTATCGCCTGGAAGAACCACTACAACGGCGCCCGCAACCCGCGCGCGCAGTTCCGGCGCGAGGTGAGCATCGAGCAGATCTGCGCGTCGCCCCGCATGGCCGGCAACCTCGGGGTGTTCGACTGCGCGGGCGTCGCCGACGGCGCCGCCGCCGCGATCGTCGTCCGCGCGGAAGACGCCCACAAGTACACCGACACACCGCTGTTCGTGAAGGCGCTGTCGTTCGTCGCGGGGACGGGCGCCGGCCTCACCGACCCCAACTACGACTACACGACCTTCCCCGAGATCGTGGCCGCGGCCACGGACGCGTACCAGCAGGCCGGCATCACCGATCCGCGCGCCGAGCTGGCGATGGCGGAAGTGCACGACTGCTTCACCCCGACCGAGCTCGTCCTCATGGAGGACCTCGGCTTCGCCGAGCGCGGGACGGCGTGGAAGGAATGCCTGGCCGGCACCTACGACCTCCACGGCGAGCTGCCGGTCAACCCGGATGGAGGACTCAAGAGCTTCGGGCACCCGGTGGGCGCGTCGGGTCTCCGGATGATGTTCGAGGCCTGGTTGCAGCTCCGCGGCGAGGCGCCCGAGGAGCGCCGCATCGCGAGCCTCGACCAGAGCGGCCGCAAGCCGCTGGCCCTCACGCAGAACCTGGGCGGCTACCCGGGCGAGATGGTCGCGTTCATCAGCATCCTCGGCACCGAACCGGGCTGAGGCTTCCCGGGGGTGAGACATGGGCGACGTCACCGAGTTCGACCGTGACGGGGACGGGCTGACCGACTTCTCCGAGGAGTGGCGCGGGACCGACCCCGACAAGGCCGACACCGACGGCGACGGCGTCTCGGACGGCGACGAGGTCGACCTCGGCTGGGACCCGCTGAAGGCCGACCCGCAGGACAAGGTCGACCGGATGCGCGGCTCGCTGTCGCTCGAGCACGACAAGCTCGACCAGGCCTACGACGACGCGCGCGACATGTTCCGCGACTCCGACTACGACGGGCTCGACGACCACACCGAGCGCAAGCTCGGCACGAACCCGTTCGACGCCGACACCGACCACGACGGGCTCTCCGACGGGTTCGAGGTGCAGTACGGACTCGACCCGAAGGACAACCTGCCCGATCCGCCCGAACCGGCGCCGCACGTCTCGATGCAGCTCCCCGACAGCTTCATGTCGACGACCCCACCGGTGACGCCGACCTCCACCGCCCCCGCCGCCGACTCACCGGCCGACGACCCGGGCACCGACTTCTCGTCCCTGTCGTCGCCGCTCGACCAGTCACTCGACCAACCGCTCGACCCGCCGGCCGACGACTTCTGAGCCGACGGGAACGCCGGGCCGGACTCCACAGAGCCCGGCCCGACGGAGCCGTGGCAGGGGACGGGTCGTCGGATCAGGCGGGCGGGCCCGAACCGAGCTCGACGGTGGCGTGGTGCGCATCGCCGTTCGAGTCCGTCCAGTCGACCCGGACCCTGTCGTGCGGGTCGTACTGGGTGACGGCGTTCGTCAGGTCGGACGCGCTCGAGACCGAGCGGCCGTTGACCGCGGTGATCACGTCACCGGTCCGGATGCCGGCGGAGTCGGCAGCCGAGCCGGACTGCACGTTCTGGACGACCGCACCGTTGCCGGACGACGAGCCGCTGTCGTCGAACGGGTCGGGGAATCGGCCGCGGAAGCCGCCGCCCGAACCGTTGGTGACCGAGACACCGAACAGTGCCCGGCTCGACCCGAGGTGGATGTTCGTCCCCCCGGTGCCGGACGTGATCTTCTCGGCGATGGACACCGCCTTCTCGATCGTGATCGCGTAGCCCTCGTTCGAGCTCTGCACGTCGAAGCCGAAACGGCCACCGCCGGTCGACGCCGCAGTGTCCATCCCGACGACACGGCCGTTGGTGTCGACGAGCGGGCCGCCCGAGTCACCGGGCTGGATGTCGGCGTCGATCTGGATGAGCCCGCGCAGCGTCTCGGCGTCGCGGCCTCCCTCGTCCGATGCCGTGATCGTCTGGTCGAGGGCTGCGACCGTCCCGCCCACGGCCGTCGGCGTCCCGCCGCGACCCAGCGCGTTGCCGATCGCGACGACGTCGTCACCGACGGAGAGCGTCGACGAGTCGCCCTGCGAGATCGTCTTCAGGCCGGAGACGCCCTGCACCTGGATGACGGCGATGTCGTCGGCGACGTCGTAGCCGACGACCTTCGCCGAGTGCGTGTTGCCGGTCCCGCCGATATCGACCTGGATCGCGGTCGAGTCGGCGATGACGTGGTTGTTGGTGAGGACCAGACCGGACGACGAGATCACCATGCCGGTCCCGGCGGCCTCGCCGCCGCCGGCCAGCGTCGTGGTGATGTCCACGACCGCGGGGGTGACCCGGTCGGCGATGCTCGCAACGTCCGAGTTGGAGCTCGACTGCCCGTTGGGCGTCCGGATCGGCTGCGACGCGAAGCCCGCCGAGGGCGACTGCGACGACGTGGCGTCGTGCAGCCCGATCCCCACGCCGATGCTCGCCACCAGGCCGATCACCAGCGCGACCGCGAAGCGCGACACGCGGCGGCGCCTCGGCGGCTCGGCCGGCGGCGGCCCCATGGGGAACCCGTACTGCGGCGGCGCCGGCGGGAGCGGGGGTGGTCCCGGCGGGGGTGGCGGCGGCGGGGCGGCACCCCAGCCCACGGGAACCGCGAGCGGTACCCGGGCCGGTGTCGCCGCCGGCGGGGTGGGCGCCGCCTCGCTCTCGTTCGACATGCGTTGATCCTCTCCACCGATCGAACCGACGGCGGCGCCGGCTCGTTCCCGTCTCATCCTGACGGTCCGAACCTGAGAGCAACCTGTTCCCCGGGCCGGACCGGGCACTGCCCGTGCCGCGCCCTGGACAACGCCGAGCCGCGCCGATTCGTGCCGGCGAACCTGAGAACGGGCTCAGCCCACCTCGATGCGCAGGGCGACGGGACGGCGGACGGTCGGGTTCGAGGTCTGCCAGACCAGCTCCTGCGGAGGCATGCGCACCGCCGGGAAGCGCTCGAAGAGTGAACCCACCGCGATCTCCCCTTCGAGTCGCGCGAGGGGCGCGCCGATGCACGCGTGCTGGCCGGCGCCGAAGGTGAGGGGACGGATGTCGTCACGCGTGATGTCGAACCGGTCCGGCGCGTCGTAGCGCCGCGGGTCGCGGTTGGTGGCCTCGAAGGAGAACAGGATGTTCGCCCCACCGGGAATCGTTACCCCGGCCACCTCCACGTCAACCGGCGTGCTGCGCGTCGTCGACAACGCCGCCGGGTCGTAGCGCAACGTCTCCTCGACCGCGTTGCGCACCCGCGACGGGTCGGCCCGCAGCAGCGCGAGCTGGTCGGGATGGGTGAGGAGCGCGTAGACCGCGAGCGCGATGAGGCTCATCGTGGTCTCGAATCCCGCCGTCACCAGGAGCACCGCGTTGGCGACGAGCTCGTCCGTCGAGAGCGCGTCGCCGTCCTCGTCGGGTACGAGCATCGCCGAGAACATGTCGTCACCCGGCGCGCGCCGGCGTTCCTCGACGATGCCGACGAACCAGTCCGCCAGCGCGCCCATCGGTCCGAGTGGCCCGGCATGCGCGTCGGCGGTCGCGGGATCGAACAGCGCGGTCACGTTCGCGGCCCACGGCTCGGGCTCGACCCCGAAGAGGAGGCGCACCACCTCCATCGGGAGCGGGAACGCGTAGTCGGCCACCAGATCGGCGCTCCCGCGCGCCGCGATCTCGTCGAGGAGACCATCCGCGATGGACTGGATCGCCGGTCGCATCGACTCCACGGCCCGCGGGGTGAAGGCCCTCGAGACGAGACGGCGGACCCGCGTGTGGGCAGGACCGTCGATCGCCATCATCCACGTCGACATGAGGTCGTACAGCGGTCCCGACGTGATCCCCATCGAGTCGGGGACGCCGCGTCCGGCACCGAGGGCGGGATCGCGGAGCATCCGGTTCGCGTCGTCGTAGCGCGTCACGCACCAGTAGCCGAAGTCGGTCTCGAAGACCGCCGGCGGCTCGTCCGCGTCCACGCCATCCGCTCTCGGCGCCGGTCTACCGGAGTTGCCACTTCTGGCGCTGGCCGCTGGCGAACGCGGCCTGGCCGGCCTTGAGCCCCTCCGGATCCTGGCCCAGAGCGATGAACGCGTAGCCCATGCCGAGCGCCTGCTTCTGACCGAGGTCCCGCGCCGCCCAGAGCGACCGGACCGTCGCCTGCACCGCCAGCGTCGGGTACGACGCGATCGTCTCCGCGATCCATCGCGCCTTCTCCCGGAGCTGGTCGGCCGGGACGATCTCGGTGACCAGGCCGATGTCGTACGCGCGCTGGGCCGAGACCCGTTCGGCGTTGCCCATCAGCGAGATCCGCATGATCTCGGGGAACGGCACCTTGTTCAGCATGTGCACCGGCTCGAACGCCGTGGGCATGCCGTAGGTGACGTGCGGGTCGAAGAACGTCGCGTGCTCGGCCGCGATGATGAACTCGGTCTCGCCGAGCATGTAGAAGGCCCCGCCGCAGGCCATGCCGTTGACCGCGGCGATGACCGGCTTCCACAGGTCGTTGCTCTTGGGCCCGAGGTACTCGCCCGGGTCGTCGAGCATGAACGGGCTCGCGAACCCGATCGCGCCGCTGCTCGCGTCGCGCCCGGCCGCGAGCTCGTCGGCCCATTCGGTGTTGACCTCGTTGCGGTCGATGCCCGTGCAGAACGCCTTCTCGCCCGCGGCCGTCAGCACCGCGCAGTTCACGTCCCGGTTGTGGCGCATCCCCCGCCACACGTCGCGGAGCTCCTGCGCCATCTTGTTGTTGAACGCGTTGTAGACGTCGGGACGGTTCAGCGTGACCCAGGCCACGCCGTTGGCCTCCTCGTAGAGGAGCGTCTCGTACTCGGGCATGGCTCTCCCCGGCTCCTGACTATGCGTGCTCGACCACGAAGGCGCGAAGCACCTCGTTGACGGCCTGGTGGTTCTCGAGATTCGACGTGTGACCGGCGCCGGGGATCGTCACGACCCCGGAGCAACCCGGCAGCGCGGCGCACATGGCCTCGGTCTGCTCCGCCGACATCGTCGCGTCGAGCTCGCCGCGGATCACGAGCGCCGGGCACGTGATGTCGCCGAGACGGTCGGTCACTGAGTCGCGGTCGATCAGCGCGTCGAAGGCGGGCGCGATGCGTTCCGGAGGGTTCGCCTTCCACCGCTCGATCCAGGCCGACGCGTCGAATCCGGGCCCGAACAGCATCCCCGCCATCGCGCTCGCGAACTCGTCGGTCCAGCCGTTCGTGACGAGCGCGTCGCGCGTCTCGCGGTAGAGCGCCTTCGCCTCCTCTGGCTCGGCGTCGGGCGACGTGTCGAGGAGGACGATGCCCCGGACCCGGCCCGGCGCGCCGAGGGCGACACGCAGGGTGGTGAACCCGCCCTGGGAGAGGCCCACGAACACCGCCTGGGGCGTGCCCACGACGTCGAGCACGCCGACCAGGTCGTCGGCGAGGTCCCAGTAGGTGAAGGGCGCGCCGTCGGACTCGGTCAGCCCGAAACCGCGGGCGTCGACGGAGAGGCAACGGTAGGTCGGGCGCAGCTCCTCGACCTGAGGAGCGAACATCTCGTGGTCCATGAAGAAGCCGTGCGAGAAGACGACGACGGGTCCGTCGCCGCCCGAGTCGGAGAAGTGGATCCGCTGACCGTTGACCTCGGCGAACGGCATCTCACGCGCGCTCGCGCAGCTCGTACTTGAGGACCTTGCCCGACGCGTTCACCGGCAGTGCGTCGACGATCTCGACTCGGCGCGGAACCTTGTAGTTCGCCATCTCGTCGCGCGCCCACGCGATGAGCTCGTCCGGTTCGAGCGTGACACCGGGACGCGGGACGACGAACGCCATCCCGACCTCGCCCATCCGCTCGTCGGGAATGCCCACGACGGCAACCTGGCCGACCTTCTCGTTGCGTAGGAGCAGGTTCTCGATCTCGGCCGGGTAGGCGTTGAACCCACCGACGATGAACATGTCCTTCTTGCGGTCGGTGATCCGCACGTAGCCGCGCTCGTCCATGATCCCGATGTCGCCCGAGTGGAGCCAGCCGTCGGCGTCGATCGTCGCCGCCGTCTCCTCGGGCTCGTCGAAGTAGCCCTGCATCACGTTGTAGCCACGGATCACGACCTCTCCGGGCTGCATCCGCGGGACCTCGTTCCCGTTGTCGTCGACGATGCGCACCTCGGTGTCGGGGATCGCGCGGCCCGACCAGTTGGCGATCGTCTCGGGGTCGTCGTCGTGGCGGCACATCGTCGCCGTCCC
>DASRHL010000453.1:0-7451 GCA_035650535.1 Acidimicrobiia bacterium | reverse complement strand
GCCAGTAGGCTCGGCAACGCCCCATCGAGGAGCGGCCCGTGCCGCGTGACGCGACGGAGACGCGCAACCGCCTGTTGCGCGAGGCGGAACGGCTGTTCGCGACGCGCGGCATCTGGCGCACGACGACGCGCGAGATCCTCGACGCCGCGGGCCAACGCAACGTCTCGGCGCTCTCGTACCACTTCGGTTCCCGCGCGGGGGTCCTGCGCGAGATCCTGCTCCGGCACGGCGACCCCCTCGACGACGAGCGGGGCGAGCTCCTCGCCCGGGCGGGGGGCGACGCCGGGACGCGTGAGCTCGTCGCTTCGCTCCTCGTGCCGCTGGCCGGGCGGCTGGCGACGCCCGACGGCCGCGACTACCTGCGCATCGTGGCCCAGCTCACCGAGGAGTTCCCGGCCTGGCGGATCGAGAGCGACCTGACGCCGCCGAACCTGCGCCACATCCTCGGGCTGCTCGAGGCGCGGCCGGCCGCGGTCGCGCCCGAGGTGCGGCGCGAGCGGGTCGTCCTCGTGATCATGCTGATGACGAGCGCGATGGCGGAGCGGGCCCGGGCCCTCGACGCCGAGGCTGCCGCCGCGGCCGACGCCGAGCTCGAGCTCGACGAGGCCGCCTTCGTCGCCAACCTCACCGACGTGATCGTGGCCGCGCTCGAGGCGCCGTCCTCGCTTCAGACGTTGACGGGTGTCGGGCGGCGGGGCTCGAGCCCCGCCGCGCGGTAGATCTCGTCGATCACCTGCATGTTGGCGACCGAGTCGGACGGCGGGGTGAGCACGGGCGCGCCCTCGCGCACGGCCGCGACGAACGCGCCGAGCTGGTACCAGTAGGTGGGCTCGCCACGGACGCGCTCGCGCGCCGTCCGCTCGGGCGTCGTGATCGTGAGCCGGTGGAAGAACTGCGGCGCGGTCAGGTTCGTCACCCGGAGCACGCCGCGGTCGCCCATGACGCGGGCGTCGAGCACCGGCGGACGCCCGGCGAGCATGCCGGTCTCGATGCTGCCCGTGGCGCCGCCGGGGAACGACAGCTCGGCGCGCATCCAGCGATCGATCCCGGGTGAGAGGAGCTTCGCGGTGGCCGAGACCACGGTCGGTTCGCCGTCCCCGAGCAGGCGGAGCTGGTGGACGGTGTAGCAGCCCATGTCCATGGTCGAGCCGCCCGCGAGCGCGAGGTTCCAGCGGATGTCGCCGGGCACGGGCAGCGGGACGACCATGCGGGTCTCGACCCGGCGCACCGTCCCGACGACGCCGGCGTCGAGGAGCGTCCGGACGTGCTGCGCGAGCGGGTGGTAGCGGTAGTGGAACGCCTCCATCACGACGAGACCGGAACGCTCGGCGGCGGCGGCGACCGCCCGCGCCTCCTCGGCGTTGGCGGTGAACGGCTTCTCGCACAGCACGTGCTTGCCCGCCTCGAGCGCGGCGATCGTCCAGGAGCCGTGGAGGCCGTTCGGCAGCGGGTTGTAGACGGCGTCGACCGCGGGATCGTCGAGGAGCGCCCGGTAGGACTCGTGCACGGTCGGGATGCCGTGGCGGGCGGCGAAGCGCTCGGCCCGGCCCCGGTCACGGGCGGCGACCGCGACCACCACGGCGTCCCGGCGGCGCGCCGCCGGCTTGACCAGGGCCGTCGGCGTGATCCGCGCCGCGCCGAGCGTCCCGATCCGCAGGGCTTCCACGGACTGGCAGACTACGGCGCGCCGAGGCGCCGTTTCCCGAGACCCCGGAGGTCAGTCCACTCGTGCTCGACGGCATCCGGGTCGTCGACCTCTCGACCGAGATCGCCGGCCCGTACTGCACCAAGCTGCTCGCCGACGCGGGCGCGGACGTGGTGAGGGTCGAGCCGCCGGGTGGCGACCCGCTGCGCCGCTGGGGCTCCGGCGCGCTCTACGAGTTCCTCAACACCTCGAAGCGGTCGGTGACCGGCGACCCGGCCGACGCCGGCGTGCAGGCGCTGCTCGCCGCGGCCGACGTGATCGTGGCCTCCGAGCGCTTCGACGACTCCGTGCAACGGGGCGCGAACCCGGCCCTGGTCACCGTGGTCGTCACGCCCTTCGGCGAGGACGGCCCGTGGGCGGAGTGGGCAGCCACCGAGTTCACGCTGCAGGCGTGGTGCGGCTCGATCGGCGCGCGCGGCATCCCGGAGGAACCGCCACTCGCCGCCGGCGGGCGCATCGGCGAGTGGATGGCGGGCTCCTATGCGGGGGTCGCCGCCCTCGCGGCGGTCCTCCTCGCCGCGCGCACCGGACACGGCGAGCACGTCGACGTCGCGATGCTCGACTCGATGTCGGTGACCATGAACACGTACGCCTCGGTGTTCGCCGAGTTCCTCGACTGGCCGCCGCTCGAGCGCCCCACCCGCACCATCGAGATCCCGTCGATCGAGCCGTCGGCCGACGGCTACGCGGAGTTCACGACCAACAGCCGCCAGCAGTGGAACGACTTCCTCGTCCTGATCGGCCGGCCCGACCTGCTCGACGACGAGGAGCTGGCGCGCCACGTCGGCCGGCAGGAGCGCCGGGCCGAGGTCTGGGACATGATCCGGTCGTTCACGAAGCAGCACACCACGGCGGATCTCCTCGAGCAGGCGGCGCTGCTCCGCATCCCGAGCGGGCCGGTCGGTAACGGCGCGACCGTGACGGGGTTCGACCACTTCGTCGAACGCGGCACGTTCGTCGAGAACCCGACCGGCCGGTTCGTGCAGCCGCGCGTCCCCTACCGGATCTCGGGGCTGTCGCCGAGACCCTTCACCGCGGCGGCCGCACCGGGAGAGCACACCGGGTCGGTCGACTGGACGGCGCGCGTGCGCGTGGACGTGCCGCCCGCGCGACCTCCCGACGGCCGCCCGCTCGACGGGGTGCGGGTGGTCGACATGACCGCATGGTGGGCGGGGCCCGCGGCGGGGCACGTCCTCGCGGCCCTCGGCGCCGACGTCGTGAAGGTGGAGTCGACCGCCCGGCCCGACCTGATGCGCTACTCGAGCACGCGGCCCCCCACCGAGGACCTCTGGTGGGAATGGGGGCCGATCTACCACGGCGCGAACAACGGCAAGCGAGGGATCACCCTCGACCTCACGCGCCCCGAGGGCATCGAGCTGTTGAAGCGGATCGTGGCCGTCTCCGACGTGGTGCTCGAGAACTTCACGCCGCGCGTGATGGACAACTTCGGGCTCGGCTGGGACACGCTGCGGGCCGTGAACCCACGGCTCGTCATGACCCGCATGCCGGCCTACGGGCTCGACGGGCCGTGGCGTGACCGCACCGGCTTCGCCCAGACGATGGAGGCCATCACGGGCATGGCATGGGTGACCGGATGGGTCGACGGCCCACCGGTGCTCCCGCGCGGGCCGTGTGACCCGCTCGCCGCGCTGCACGCCGTCTTCGCGACGATGCTCGCCCTGCGCGATCGCGAGACGTCGGGCGAGGGCCGCCTGATCGAGGTCACGATGATCGAGGCCGCGCTCAACATGGCCGCCGAGCAGGTGGTCGAGTACGGCGCGACCGGAACCGTCCTCGAACGCCGGGGCAACCGCGGGCCGGGCGCGGCGCCCCAGAACGTGTACGCGTGCGCGGGGCACGAGCAGTGGCTCGCGCTCGCGATCGCGACCGACGAGCAGTGGCACCGCCTGCGGGAGGTGCTCGGCGATCCCGAATGGGCGCGCGAGCCCGCGCTGGCGACGATCGCCGGCCGCTTCGACGCGCACGACACGATCGACGCCGAGCTGAGCCGCTGCTTCGCGGCGCGCGACGCGCGGGAGCTGGCCGAGGAGCTGGCGTCGCGTGGCGTACCGGCCGGGTACGTGATCGACGCCCGGGAGACGGCGCGCAACCCGCAGATGCGCCACCGGGGCTTCTTCGAGATCGAGGACCACCCGGTGACGGGGCGGCGCGAGGTCCCGGTGCTCCCGTTCCGCTTCCGTGACCTGGGCCGTCCCTGGATGCGGCGCCCCTCCCCCATGCTCGGTCAGCACAACGCCGAGATCCTGGGCGGCCTCCTCGACCTCGGCGCCGCCGAGCTCGCCGACCTCGAGGCGGCCGGCATCATCGGCACCCGCCCGGTCGGCACGTGACCCCCGAGCCGTTCTTGGCACGCTGGACGCCGCTATTCGGCGTCCAGCGTGCCAAGAACGCGGGAGGCGACCGGTTCGTCGCCGTCGCGCCGGGGTGGTGGGTGAGCAACTTGGGCGGGATGGTCGTCACCGGGATCGTGGCCAAGCGGTCGGGCCGGCCGAGCCTGCGCCTGCTGTTCGCCATCGCCGCCGGGCTCCACGTCGGCGAGGCCGCCTACGCGTACGTGGCCGCCCGGCGGGCCGGGCTCACGCGCAGCGCGCCGAAGTGGGCCCTGCAGACCCTGGCGCTCGGGTTCCCCTCCCTGAGTGCGCTCAACGCCCTGATCCGCGACACTTGAGGTGTGGACCTCGATCACCTCGACATCGCGAGCACGGCCACCACCGTCTTCGACTTCGACTACACGGCGGCGCGTGACCAGCTCCTTCGCCTCTACGACAAGGGCACCCGGCGCCAGTGGATCGGCAGCGACCGCCTCGACTGGTCGCTCGACATCGACCCCGACAACCCGGTCGGGATGCCCGACGAGGTGAACCCCCTCTTCGGCTCGCCCTGGTGGGACAAGATGACCGACGCCGAGCGGGGTGAGATCCGCCGCAACGTCGAGGCGTGGCGCTTCAGCCAGTTCATGCACGGCGAGCAGGGCGCGCTCGTCTGTGCCGCGAAGATCGTGCAGACCGTCCCCGACATCGACAGCAAGTTCTACGCGGCGACGCAGGTGATCGACGAAGCCCGGCACGTCGAGGTGTACAGCCGCTACCTGCACGAGAAGGTGCAGCTCGTCTACCCGCTGAACCGCCACCTCGAAGCGCTGCTCACGGACGTGATCGCCGACAGCCGCTGGGACATGACCTACCTCGGGATGCAGGTGATCATCGAGGGCCTCGCGCTCGCGGCGTTCGGTCTCATCCGGAATGTCGCCACGGAGCCGCTCGGCAAGGCGATCAACGCGTACGTCATGCAGGACGAGGCTCGACACGTCACGTTCGGACGGCTCGCCCTGCGCGACTACTACCCCGAGCTCACCGACGCCGAGCGCGACGACCGGGAGCAGTTCTGCGTCGACGCCTGCTACCTGATGCGCGACCGCTTCGTGGCCGAGGAGGTCTGGGATCGCGTCGGGCTCCCGCCCGAGGTCGCGGCATGGGTCGACCAGAGCGAGTTGATGACGCAGTTCCGCAGCTACCTGTTCACGCGCATCGTCCCGATCCTGAAGGACATCGGGCTCTGGGGCCCGCGGGTCCGGGGCGCCTTCACCGACATGGGCGTGATCCAGTACGCCGAGGCCGACCTCGACGCCGAGATGGCGAACGACGAGCGCGCCGCCGAGGAGATCGACGCGGAGATGCGCGCGCTGATCGACGCCCGGGCGGCGCACGTCGCATCCGTCGCGGCGGAGGCGGCGGAGCGCACCTGACCCGGGCGCGCGAGCACGGCAATGCGCGGATCGTGACGACCGACATCGACACCACTCCGGCCGAAGTCTCGATCCTCGCGCCCTACCTTCCCCGCCTCGTCATCGACTGGATCGCGGACGACTTCGACCGCACCTACCAGGAGATCGAGGGGTCGGTGACCTTCGTCGACGTCTCCGGCTTCACCAATCTCTCGGAGCGGCTCGCCAAGCGCGGCAAGGTCGGCGCCGAGGACCTGGCCGACGCCATCGGGAGCTGCTTCACCCAGCTCCTCGCGGTCGCGTACGCGGAGGGCGGCGGACTCCTGAAGTTCGGTGGCGACGCCCTCCTGCTCCTGTTCACCGGCCCCGATCACGAGGCACGGGCGTGCCGGGCCGCGGTCGCCATGCGCAAGGAGCTGCGCACCGCGGGCCGCCTCGACGTGTCGGGCGCCCGGGTGCAGCTCCGCATGTCGGCCGGCGTGCACAGCGGGCTGTTCCACCTGTTCCTCGTCGGTGAGTCGCACCGGGAGTTCATCATCACGGGTCCCGCGGCGAGCACGACCGTGGCGATGGAGGGGGCAGCCGACGCGGGCGAGATCGTCGTCAGCGAGGCGACCGCGGGCGCGCTGCGGCCCGCGGACGTCGGCGACCGCAAGGGTCCGGGTCTGCTGCTCCGACGGGCGCCGCGCTCGTCGGCACCGTCGGCGTCGAGCAGCGCGCCGGTCGTCCCGGCGCCCGACCTCGAGCTCGCGCGCTGCGTTCCCGTGGCACTGCGCGAGTCGCTCCTGGCCGACCTGCGGGAGCCGGAGCACCGGCTGATCACCGTCGCCTTCGTCCATTACGCGGGGACCGACGCGATGCTCGAGAAGTTCGGAGCCGAGCGGGTCGCCGCGGCCCTGGAAGAGCTCGTCGTGGCCGCCCAGCGGGCCGCCGACCGGCACCGGGTCGCCTTCCTCGGGACCGACATCGACGCCGACGGCGGGAAGATCATCCTCACGGCCGGCGCGCCGACGAGCTCCGGCGACGACGAGAGCCGCATGCTGCTCGCCCTGCGGGACATCGCGGACACCGACCTCGACCTGCACGTCCAGCTCGGCGTCAACCGAGGCGCCGTGTTCGCCGGCGACATCGGGCCCGTGTACCGGCGCACCTACACGGTGATGGGCGACACCGTGAACCTCGCGGCGCGCCTCATGGCCCGCGCCGCCCACGGCGAGATCATCGCATCGACCGACGTCGTCGAGCGGTCACCCACCCGGTTCGCGTGCGAGGCGCTCGAGCCCTTCATGGTCAAGGGCAAGACGAACCCGATCGACGCGGTGAGCGTCGGTTCGATCATCGGGTCGTCGGCGCTCGACACCACGTCGGTGCTGCCGTTCCTCGGCCGTGACCGCGAGCTCGGCATCCTCGTGCGCGCCGGCGAGGCAGCGGCCCGGGGCGAAGGGCAGTTCGCCGAGACCGTCGGCGAGCCGGGCATCGGCAAGTCCCGACTCGTCGACGAGATGCGCAGCCGGCTCGACGGGATGCGGCAGCTCGCGGCGACCTCGGAGATGTACGAGTCGACGACCCCCTACTTCACCTTCCGCGCTCTCGCCCGCGAGCTCCTCGGGATCGCGCCGGGAACGCCCAACGACGTCGCAGCCGATCGCATCCGCGCCGTCCTGGCCGAGCTCGCACCCGAGCTGCTCCCGTGGGCTCCCCTCGTCGCGCTGGTCGCCGACGTGCCCATGGCCGACACCCGGGAGACCGCCGAGCTCGAGGGGCAGTTCCGCCGCGCCAAGCTCGGCGAGACGGTCAGCGAGCTCATGGGGCGGTCGCTCCGGGAGCCGACGCTGCTCCTCGTCGAAGAGGCGCACTGGATGGACGACGCGTCGGCGGATCTGCTGCGCACGCTCGTCGCGGACCTGCCCGGCCGGCCCTGGTTCCTGTGTGTCACGCGCCGCGCCCAGGACGGCGGGTTCGTCGCGCCCGACGGGGCCGGCGCGACGATCGAGCTCGCGC
>DASRHL010000452.1:0-4464 GCA_035650535.1 Acidimicrobiia bacterium | reverse complement strand
GGCCCGTCGCGCGCACCGCGTCAAGTACCCCATGCGCGTCGCTTGGGGGGACGACGACGAGCATGCCGAGGCCGAGGTTGAAGACGTGCTCCATCTCGTCGTCGGACACGTCGCCGGCGCGCTGGATCTCGCCGAAGATGCGCGGCTCCTCCCAACGCTCCCGCTCGACGACCGCGTCGTGCTGGTGCCCGAGCACGCGTGCGAGGTTGCCCGGGATCCCCCCGCCCGTGACGTGGCTGATCGCGCGCACGTCGCCGTGACGCACGACGGCCGCGATCGCGGGCGCGTAGATGGCGCTGGGCGTCAGCAGCTCGTCGCCCAGCGAGTGGCGCGCGCCTTTCCACGCCGGCTCGTCGAGCCGGCGGCCCGCGCGTTCGAGCAGCGCGCGCCGGGCGAGCGAGTAGCCGTTGCAGCGCAATCCGGGGCTCGCGATCCCGACGACGACGTCGCCCGCGTGCACCGCCTTCGGCAACACACGCGTACGCTCGACGACGCCGACCGCGAAGCCGACGAGGTCGAACTCGCCGACGTCCATGACGCCCGGGTGCTCGGACATCTCTCCGCCGAGCAGCGCGCAGCCCGCCTCGCGGCATCCACGCGCGACGCCCGAGACGATCTGGTCGATCTGCTCCGGGACGAGCTTGCCGATCGAGATGTAGTCGAGGAAGAACAACGGCTCGGCACCGTGCGCGGCGATGTCGTCGACCGACATCGCGACGCAGTCGATCCCGATGGTGTCGTACCGGCCGACGAGACGCGCGATCAACGACTTCGTCCCAACCCCGTCCGTGGACGACACGAGCAGCGGATCGGAGTACGGCAGCCGGCCGAGCTCGAACAATCCGCCGAATCCGCCGATGTCACCGACGACCTCGGGACGGAACGTCGAACGCACGTGCTCCTTGATCATCTCGACGGCCTTCTCGCCCGCCGCGATGTCGACGCCGGCCTCGGCGTACGTCAGCGGCCGCCCCTTGGGCTCGCCCGTGCTCACGCGGTCGGGCCGGGGTCCGCGGCGGGGACCGCGGAGGGCGGCGCGCCGTCGACCCGTGTCAGGTCGACGTCGGCCTCGAGCACCAACTTCGAGTCGAACGCCAGCTCGGGCACGGGAACCGGGTAGTGGCCCGACAGGCAGGCCGTGCAGAAGGCGTCGGCGGGGGCGCCGGTCGCGTGCGTGAGCCGGCCGAGGTCGAGGTAGGCGAGCGAGTCGACGTTGAGGTAGTCGGCGATCTCGCCGACCGAGAGGTCGGCGGCCAGCAGCTCGGAACGGCGGCCGGTGTCCATGCCGTAGTAGCAGGGCCAGCGGTACGGCGGCGACGACACCCGGAAGTGAACCTCGGCCGCGCCCGCCTCGCGCAGCATCGCGACGACCTGCTTCGTCGTCGTGCCGCGCACGATCGAGTCGTCGACGACCACGAGTCGCTTCCCGCGGATGTTCTCGGGAAGCGGGTTGAGCTTCATGCGGACACCGGCGCCGCGCAGCTGCTGGTTCGGCTGGATGAACGTGCGCCCCACGTAGCGGTTCTTCACCAGGCCGTCGCCGTAGGCGATGCCCGACGCGCGCGCGTACCCCTGCGCGGCAGGCACGCCCGACTCGGGGATCGGCATGACCATGTCCGCGTCGACCGGCGCCTGGCGCGCGAGCTCCTCGCCCATGCGCTGGCGCGCCGCGTGCACGCTGCGCCCGTAGAGCGACGTGTCGGGACGCGCGAAGTAGACGAACTCGAACAGGCAGAGCTTCGGATCGGGCGACGCGAACCGGTGCTCGCGCACACCGCTCGCGTCGATCACGATCATCTCGCCCGGTTCGATCTCGCGGACGAAGTGCGCGCCCACGATGTCGAGCGCGGCCGTCTCGCTCGCGAGGACCCAACCGCCCTCGACGCGACCCAGCACCAGCGGCCAGAAGCCGTGACGGTCGCGTACGCCGATGAGGTGCGCCTCGTCCATCAACACGAACGAGAAGCCGCCCTGCAGGCGCGGGAGCACGCGCTGGAGCGCGAGCTCGAGGTCGCGGCCGTCGGAGCGGCCGTCGCCGTACTCGGCGGCGACGAGCTCGGCGACGAGGGCGGAGTCGGTCGTCGAGTCGAGCTCGAGCGGGCGGTCGTCGAGCATGCCGGGCAGCATGCCGAGCGCCTCGGCGAGCTCCACGGTGTTCGTGAGGTTGCCGTTGTGGCCGAGCGCGAAGCCGGCGTCTCCCACCGAGCGGTAGACCGGCTGGGCGTTGCGCCAGGTGCTCGACCCGGTGGTCGAGTACCGGTTGTGGCCGATGGCGAGGTGACCCTCGAGCGGCGCGAGCCGCCGCTCGTCGAAGACCCGGGTCACCAGGCCCATGTCCTTCACGACGGTGATCGTCTCGCCGTCGCTCACCGCGATCCCGGCCGACTCCTGGCCCCGGTGCTGCAGGGCGTAGAGACCCAGGTAGGTGAGGTGGGCGACGGGCTGGCCGGGCGCGTACACCCCGAACACGCCGCAGGCGTGGCCCGGGGTCTCCTCCGTCGGGGCGGGAGCGTCGGGGAGCGAATCGGACGCGGCGCGACGGCCGGGAAGGACCATGACCTCTCCAGTATCCCATGCCCGGACGCCCCGGCCCGTCCCCGGGCCCGCTACGCCCCCACCTCCGCGTCGAGCCAGGCCACGAGCGGCGCCGACGTGCGGAGGAACCGGACGATCCGGTCGAGCGCCCGCCGGCTGCCGAGCCACGGGCCCGGCTCCCACTCCTTCCACGTGATCAGCCCCTTGCACCGGAGCAGGTCGGCACGCGGGTGGTCGCGCGGGTAGCCCCGAGGGACGGTGCGCAGCGACTCACGGGCGGTGACCTCGATGCCGGACCGGCGGATCCGGTCGACGACGGCGCGGAGCTTCGTCCCCGCCGCGTCGTCGGCGACCGCGCGCCGGTACCGGTCGAGCTGGTCACGGTCCATGAAGTAGTACCCGCAGCCGACGCCGAGACCCTCGGCGGAGAGCTGCACGTAGCCGCCACCCTCGAACGCGGCGTAGATGCGCGTCTTGTACGGGGACTTGTCCGCGCTGAAGCGCGTGTCGCGGTACGGGCGGAAGATCTTGCCGGCGCCGAACTCCGGCTCGAGGTCGGCGACGAGCTCGACCATCGGCGCCCGGACCAGTTCCTCGAACTCGGCCGTGTGCGCCTGCCAGTACCGGCGCGAGTTGTCGGCCTCGAGCCCCTCGTAGAACTCGATCGCCTCCGCCTTCCACCCCCTGAAGCTCACAGGTTCACCGTATTAGCGTCGGGACGCGTGGACACGACGGCGGGAACGCGGCCGGAGCGCGCCGGCGTCTGTGTCTGGCTCACCGGGCGCCGCGGCGCCGGGAGGACGACGGTGGGCCGGCTCGTCGCGGAGGAGCTGGCCGAGCGCGGCATCCCCCACGTCCTGCTCGACGAGGAGGACCCCGGCGTCGCCGTCCACCTTCAGCGGGACGACGCCGGCACGCCGCTCCCGGCGATCGCGTGGCTCGCGGTGCTGTTCGCGGAGCGGGGCGTGGTCGCGATCGTGAGCGCGGACGCCCCCGGACGCCAGGCCCGCGACGACGTGCGGGGCGCCGTCGACCGGTTCGTCGAGGTGTACGTCGACGCGCCGCCCGACGTGTGCGCCGAGCGCCGGGGCCGCGTCGCTGCTTACGAGGAGCCGTTCAGCCCCGAGCTGCGGGTCCCGACCCACGACCGCAGCCCGGCGGCGTCGGCCGCGCAGGTGACCTCGTACCTCGAGCGGCAGGGCCTGCTGAGCTGAAGGACGCCGGCGGCGACGCTGGCTCAGCAGGCGCCCACGGCGAGGTCGGGGCGGACGAGCCCGGCGCCGAAGTACACGTCGCGGCCGGGCGCACCGAGGTCCTGCGCCGTCGCCTCGAGCCGTGCCCGCAGCTGCGCGGGCGTGTCGGCGGGGCAGACCTCGCGCAGGATCGCGACTGCGGCCGCCGCGTACGGCGACGCGAACGACGTGCCGTTCAACGACGCGTACGCGGTGTCGCTCAGACCCCAGGTCGACTCGATCCCCACGCCGGGAGCCGCGAGGTCGACGTAGCTCCCGTAGCTCGAGAACGAGGCGATCGTGTTGCTCGACGTCGTCGCGCCGACGGCGATCGCGCCCGAGATCGTCGTCGAGTACGACGCCGGGTACATGGGCGGGTTGACGGAACCGCAGCCGCTCCCGCCGCTGCCGCAGTTGCCGGCCGCCATGACGACCGCGACGCCGTGGTCGACGGCGTACTGCACCGCGTCCTGCAGCAACGACGAGTCGTAGGTGCCGCCGAGGCTCAGGTTGACGACGTTCGCCCCGTTGTCGGTCGCCCAGGTGATCCCGTCGATGATCTGCGAGTAGTAGCCCGACCCGGTCGCGTCGAGCACCCGCACGGGCAGCACGTGCACGCCCGGGGCGGCACCGCTGATGCCCACCGAGTTGTCCGCGGCGGCCGCGATGATCCCGGCGACGAAGGTGCCGTGGCCGT
>DASRHL010000451.1:0-5531 GCA_035650535.1 Acidimicrobiia bacterium | reverse complement strand
CGACGTGCAGCGGCGCGCCGCGGTGCTCGCCGCGGTCGAGGGCGCGCGAGACGGCACCCCAGATCGCGGTGTTGACGGCCTCCGTGCCGTTCGACGTGAAGACGACCTCGCGTGGGCGCGCGCCGAAGAGCGCGGCGACCTGCTCGCGGGCTCCCTCGATCGCGACGCGTGTGACCCGGCCCTCGGAGTGCACGCGGCCCGGATCGCCGTGGTGCTCGCGCAGGAACGGCAGCATCGCCTCGAGCGCGGCAGGCCGGAGCGGCGAGGACGACGCGTGGTCGAGGTACGCGCGGCTCACACCCGTGGCGCGCGTCAGACGCGGGCGACGCAGTGATCGTCGCCGTCGGGGCGGCTGGCCTCGAACCGCGGTGAGGTCTCACCGTAGAGACCGCCCAGCATCCCGCGGATCATGCCGCGATCGAGCGCGCAGACGACATGCGGGTAGCGCTGCGCGGTGTCGCCGAACGGGCAGCATTCCGACACGATCGTCAGCTCGCCGTGGTGCTCCTCGGTGTGCGCGGCGAATCCGTGCGCGGTGAGCGCGTCGGCGACCGCCGCCAGCGCCGACCGCACCGAACGGTGCCCGGCGCCCGCGTCCATCCGTTCGGCGAGGGACCGGCCGTACTGGTAACCGACGGAGTCGGCGAGGCGTTCCGCCTCCGCCGGCCCGAGCGCGTCGAGCGCGGCTGCGAGCAGGCTCGCGAGGACGTCGTCGTGGCGCAGCGGCAGCGACAGGCCCGCGTCGAGCTCCGTCGCGCGGTAGCGCTTCGACGGCCGGCCGGCGGGGCGCGCACCGCCCGGGCCGTTGCCGCGCCACACCGCGACGGAGACGTAGCCGCCGCCGGTGAGCTTCTCGAGATGGTGGCGCGCGACGTTGGGATGGAGCGCGAAGTGCTCGGCGACCTCGGTCGCGGTGACACCCGGCCGGCCGTCGCCGCTCGCGTCGCGCACGAACAGGTAGATCTCGCGCCGGGTCGGGTCGCCGAACGCGTTCGTGACCGCCGTCACGGCGGCGTTGAACTGCTCGGGTGTGAGCGCCTCGACGGGGAGGTCGGTCGGCCCGATCCGCTCGTCGAGCCGCCCGTCCGCCGCCGGTTGGGGGACTGCGCCGGTCACGCCGATATTCTACCTACGTCGATAGTGGAAATCTGCCGGTCCGGCCCCGCTGCCCAGGGAGCGCGCTGCGCATGACCCCAACCGAGTCCGCCGTCCGGGACGCGCTCCAGCGGGTGGAGGAGCCCGAGCTCGGCCGGTCGATCGTCGAGCTGGGCATGGTGCAGGGCGTCGCGGCCGACGGCGCCACCGTCGTCGTGGCCCTCGCGCTGCCGATCCCCGACGAGGCGATCCGCGACGAGCTCGTCGCGCGGGTCCGGGCGGCCCTGGCGCCGGTCGGCGGCATCGAGCGGGTCGAGGTCGACGTGCGCCCGATGCGCGAGGACGAGCTGCCGGCCGTCGCGCGCGTCCTCAAGGGCGAGCCGCCGCCCGACCCCTTGCGGGTCGTCGACGCCGCGGCGGCCCAGCGTGAGGCCGCCCGCCCGCGTCCGAATCCGTTCGTCGACGCGCGCACGCGCGTGCTCGCGATCTCGTCGGGCAAGGGTGGAGTCGGCAAGTCGTCGGTGACGACGAACCTGTCGATCGCGCTCGCGCAACGCGGCCGGCGGGTTGCGGCGGTCGACGCGGACGTCTGGGGCTTCTCGATGCCGCGGATGCTCGGGGTGCAGCACCCGCCCGCGCTGATCGACGACGTCATCGTTCCGCCGTCGGCGAATGGCGTCCGCCTCATCTCGATGGGATTCTTCGCCGGCGAGGAGCAGGCCGTGATCTGGCGCGGCCCGATGTTGCACAAGGCCCTCGAGCAGTTCCTCACCGACGTCCACTGGGGCGAACCCGACTTCCTCGTCGTCGACATGCCGCCCGGGACGGGTGACGTCGCGCTGTCGATGGCGCAGTTCCTACCTCGGGCCGAGGTCATCGTCGTCACGACGCCGCAGCCTGCGGCGCAGCGCGTCGCGCAGCGCAGCGCGGCGATGGCGGCGAAGGTCGAGCTCCAGGTCGTCGGCGTCATCGAGAACATGTCGTGGTTCCGGGGCGACGACGGCAAGGTCTACGAGCTGTTCGGCTCGGGAGGGGGCGCGGAGCTCGCCGGGCAGCTCGGCGTCCCGCTCCTCGGGCAGATCCCGCTCGTGCCGGCCCTGCGCGCCGGTGGCGACGAAGGCCGGCCGATCGTCGTCGCCGATCCGGACTCCGAGGCCGCCGGCGTCTTCCGGGCGATCGCCGAGCGGGTCGACGTCGAGCTCGCGCCGAGCCGCATCCATCACCCCGAGCTGCGCATCCGCTGACCGTCCCCGGCGACGGACCGCGCCCGGGAGTGGTGCCGTAGCATCGCCGCTCGTGCGGAGGTGGCTCGTGCGGTTGTTCCTCGCGGCCCTCGTGCCCGCCGGCCTGCTCGTCCCGACCGTGCTCCCGGGCGCGACCCGCGTCGCCGCCGCCGGGCGTCCGGCGCCCGCGATGGCGGACGGTGCCTGGGCCCTCTCCTACCTCGCCGACGTGCAGATCGCGGGGCCCTTCCCGGGTGGCAGCCGGGGGACGGGCGAGGGCACGCTCACGGGCACCGGTGTCTTCGAGGTGACCGGCGGCGGGATCGCCGGGACGCACACCGCCGCGGGGACCGCGGCGGCGACGATCACGGTCCCGGGCGGGCAGAGCGGGCCCGCCACGCTGAACCTCGCCCTGTCGGGACCGGTCGCGGGCACCACCGGCCGGCCCGTCCTGCAGGGCGACGTGCGCGCGTCGGGCAGCGTGTCGGTGGCGGCCGGCGGTCTCGTCACGGCGGTGCCGCTCGACTTCGACGGGGCCCTGGGCGACGGGACCGGCGCGCCGCTCTCGAGGTTCTCGCTCGACTGCGACCGCGTCGCCGGAAGCTGGTCGGTCGACCTGCGCGGCACGGGCGAGTCGCCGTCGCCGACGCTGTCGATCTCGGGCCCGGGAACGTTCGTCGCGGTCCGCACCGGCCAGTCCGACGGCACCACCCCGGCATACGCGCGCCAGCTGAGCCAGCTCCTCGCCGACATCGACGGCTTCGTCGGCCGCGTCGGCACGGCACCGCTCGACACCGCGGCGCTCGACACGATCGTCAGCCGATCGGAGGTGCTCGCATCGACCTTGCCCGTCCTCGACGACTGCGCGCCGACGACGCGGGTCCGCACGCCCGCGTACAGCACGCTCGTCGGGGTCGAGGTTGCCCGCCTGCTCGCCGCCGCGCGCGCTCAGGTCGCCCATGTCACGGCGACCGATCTGGTCGCGCTCGTCACGATGGGCTACAGGACCGGCGCGATCGGCACCGGCGCGACCTGGCCGGGTGCCGTCGCGCTCGAGCGCGCGCTGCGCAACGAGCTCGACCGGCGCGGCGAGGAGGCGGCCGCGGTGCACGACACCGCGACCGCGACGATGGCGACGGTCGCGCGCCGCCAGTTCGGCGTGGTGAAGCCGGCGCGGCGGCCGGCCCGGCCGGTGCGCGCGGTCAGGGGGGTCGCCACGATCCGCCTGTCGACGCCGACCCGGGGCCGGGGCGACCGGCCCACGCTCACCTGGGATCCGGTGGCCGGGGCAACCGGCTACCGGGTCGTGCTGCTCGACGCGACGCGGCGCCCGTACTGGGCATGGCGGGGCGACACGAGCAGCGTGGTGGTCGGCGCCACGCCCAAGGCGGAGCCGCCGGCGGCGGGCGGGCCGCGCGTGACCCGCGGATCGACCTGGACCGTCGTCGCGCTCGACGCGACCGGCCGCCCGATCGGGCTGAGCGCGCCGCGGGCCCTCAGCCCGTGACCGCCTCCGAACCCGCGCCGCCGTGGGCGACGGCCGGGGTCCCGTCGGCGCCGACGGGCTCGACCGAGCGGACGTAGGCGAGACCGGGTGTCACCTCCGCCGTGACCGTCTCGCCCTGCCGGCACCGGCTCCACAGCGGGGCCCGGACGCGCCAGGCGCGGACGTGCTCGGACGATCCGTCGTCGACCGCGAGGTAGTACCAGTACTTCGGTTGGTTGCCGGCCGCGAAGACCTGCTGGCGCCGCCGGTCACGCACGACCTCACCGGTGACGGTGCGATGCGACCACAGGTCGGGGACCGCGCGCGCCAGCACCCACAGCGCCCACAGCACGACGAGCGCGCAGAGCCCGATGCCGACGAGCGCGACGCGCCCGATCCAGTCGTGGGTCGACTGGCTGAAGCCCAGGCTCCGGTCGCGATCCTCGCTCGCGAGCCGTACGAGCCCCGCGATGGCCGCACCGGCGGCCCCACCCCAGAGCAGCGCGAGGAGGATCGCGAGCGCGGGGTGCTTCCCCCACGCCGGTGGCCACGCGCGCGGGTAGCGGACGCGGACGCGGTGCCAGCGACCGCCCGAGCGGCTCCACGCGCGATGGTCGTCCTCGGCACCGAGCGCGAGCATCGTGACGGCTCGCCGGGCCGCGCCCATCGCGGCGGCGTACGCCAGCACGCGGTCCCACAGCACGACCGCCGCCGGCGGGAGGTCGTTGAAGCTGCCCTGCGCCTGCAGCGTGTGCTGGAGTGCCCGCGCCCCTTCGGCCGCGGCCCGGCCCGGCCCGGTCGGGAGCTGCGCGAGCGATCGCCCGAGCCGACCGAGCACGGTCGTCCCGATCACCAGCGAGAGGATCGCGACCACGGCGCCGACGCCGGCACCGGCCCCGAGATCCCGACGGGCGTCCCCGCCGACCGCGCCGGCGGCGGCGACCAGCGCGAGGACGACGAGCGCGCCCGAACCGAGTGACGCGACGACGCGCGCCGGCCACCGGTCGCGAGTGAGACCCCGGGCCTGCGCGTCGGCGACGACCTTCCGCGCGAACTCCCGGTGCCAGGCACGCGACACGTCGTCGGTCCCAGTCGTCAGCGCCTCCGTGGGGACGACGCCGTCGAGCGCGCGGCGGCTCAGTTGCTCGACGACCATCCGTTCGTACGGCGCGAGCGTCTCGCCGGTTTGGTCGCGCAGGCGGCAGATGGTGTTGCCGGGCTGCACCTCCTCGAGCACGACGACGCGTCGTGCCGCGAGGTCGAGCAGCGTCGCCGGCGCGGCTTCGCGGCCCACGACGAAGTCGTCGCAGAGCAGGCCGGCCACCGCGGGCGGCTCCGGAGGAAGCGCCAGTCCGTGCTCGGGCCCGGCGGGGACGCCGGGCGCCCGGCGGGCGACCACCGCGGCGGCGAGCACCGCGAGCCACACCGTGCCGGCGACACCGGCCGCGACGACGAGCGGCGCCGAGAACCCCGACGACGAGTCGGCGGCGATCCCCGGGAGCACGTGCGCATGTTCCCAGAACGGCGCCGACCCTGTGCGGGACCGGGCCCGGCCGAGCACTAGTGTTCGCCGCCATGAGCGAGCGTCGCGTAGCGGGTGTCCCGCGCAGCAGCGAGCGGGGCCCGAGCGGCCCGGCGCGCAAGCGCCGGGAGCGGGTAGGCATGAGCGAGCGTCGCGGAGCGGGTGTCCCGCGCAGCAGCGAGCGGGGCCCGAGCGGCCCGGCGCG
>DASRHL010000450.1:0-19630 GCA_035650535.1 Acidimicrobiia bacterium | reverse complement strand
CTGGCTGCTCGACGGGCGCTACGACGAGCACGTCGAGTGGGCGACCGAGCAGGTCAACTGGCTCTACGCCAACGGCCGCGGCTTCCAGGACCGGACGCACGCCCTGACCGCGATGTACTTCACCGCGTCGCGCTGGTACCGCGACGACGACCCGATCCCCCTCGAGCTCGCCCTCGACCACGAGCAGTTCGCGGGCATGGTGGCGATCGTCGTGCAGCGTGAGGACGGCGTCGAGCAGGATCGACTCGACGCGTGGTTCGACGAGAACCTGCCCTCGTTCCTCGCGGGAAGCCCCGTCGCGAACGTGTCGTCGTGGACGCCGGCGCCCCTTCTCGACTCGGCGCCGTCCTTCGTGCCCCGCGATCCCGAGGCCGGACGGCGCGCGATGGTGCTCGCCTTCCTCGAGGAGGACCCGCGCACCGACTGGGAGCGCTTCCGCACCTGGGCGAAGGAGATCGACGGCTCGGGCCTCGGACGGGTCGTACTGTGCGAACCGTGGATCCCCACGATCGTCGGCACCGACACCTACACCGACCAGCTCTGGTAGCTCGTCAGTCGAACGCGGTCGTCTGCGGGCGCGCGACCGCGTCCCGCAGGAGCTCGAGGTACTCGGCTCGGGTGATCTCGACCGCGCCGAGCGATTCGAGGTGCGGCGTCACCCACTGGACGTCGAGCAGGGCCGCGCCTCCGGTTCGCAGGCGCTCGACGAGCGCGACGAGCGCGACCTTCGACGCGTCCGTGCGCCGGTGGAACATGGACTCCCCCGCGAACAGGCCGCCGACGGCGATGCCGTAGAGACCTCCCGCGAGCTCGGCGCGTCCGTCGTCACCGCGCACCCAGGTCTCGACGCTGTGGGCCCAGCCGAGCTCGTGCAGGCGCGTGTACGCGGCGACGAAGCGGTCGTCGATCCAGCCCGCGGGACGGTGCGGATCGGCGCACGCGCGCATCACCGGTTCGAACGCGGTGTCGACCCGGATCTCGAAGCGCCGGCACGACCGTTGCAGCGAACGCGACACCCGCAGCCCGTCGAGCGGGATGACCCCGCGCGGCTCGGGCGACCACCACGCGAGCTCGCCGCCCCGGCGGAGGGGCATGGGGAACAGCCCGGTCCGGTATGCGGCGAGCAGGGTGCCCGGCTCGAGGTCGGCCCCGATCCCGACCACCTCGCCCTCGGCGTCGGCCGGCGACGGCAGCACCCAGCGGGAGGGGGGCGGCTCGACGGGGACACGGCTCAGGCGGCCGAGCGTACCGAGCCCGGGGCCGCCCGGCCCGCGGAATGGCCACGCGGAGTGGCAGCGGCCTAGCCTGGCTCCACCGACACCGCTCCGCCGGTGTGGGCCGTCCCCGGCCCCCGGCCTGCGACTTCCCCGACACGATGCCGGCATCGGACCGTTCACCCATCCCCCGCCCCCGGGACGGCGCGCGCCGGGTCGCCACCGCCGTCTGCTCGCTGCTCGTCGCGCTCGGCGCCGCCGGCGGGCTCGCCGGCACCCTCGGCGCGCCGCCGGCCGCCGCCCAGTCCAAGCCGTCGCCCGACCCGCTCGCCGACGCCGACCAGACGGTCGCCCGGCTCCGCCGCCAGGCCGACGCCGCCGGCGCGCAGTACTTCGCCGAGCTCGGCCGCTTCGCGACCCTCGACCGCCAGGTCGCCGACCTCGAGGCGCAGATCCCGCAGCTCCAACAGCGCGCCCGCAAGCTGCGGGCCGAGGTGCGCCGCCGCGCCGTCGCCGCGTACGAGCAGGCGAACGGCCAGCTCGCGGCGCTGATCGACAGCGCGGATTCGCTCGACCTGGCCCGCCGGGCCAAGCTGCTCGACCGACTGAACGCGCGTGACGACGACGCCGTCACGGAGCTGAACGCATCGGTCGCCGATCTGTCGGCCCAGCGCGACAGGCTGCGCGGCGCGCGCCAGGCCGAGGCCGCCGCGCTCGAACAGGTACGCAGGCAGGGCGACGCGATCAACGCGACCCTCACCGCGGCGGTCGAGCGCCAGCGCGCGCTGCACGCCGCCGCAGCAGCGGCCGCCGCCACCGCGACGACCACCACGGTCGCGCCCCCGACGACGAGCCGCCCGGCGCGCTCGAACACGCCGCCGGCGGCGCCGAGCGCACCACCGTCCGCGCCCGCGACCTACACCCCCACGCCGGGCGTCCATCCGCACCACGACGATCCGTTCCTCGTGTGCACTCGGGCGCGCGAGAGCGGCGGCCGTTACGACGCGTACAACCCGGCCGGGCCCTACCTCGGCGCGTACCAGTTCCTGCAGGCGACGTGGAACGGCGCCGCCAACCATGCCGGCCGGCTCGACCTCGTCGGCGTGCCCGCCAACGCGGCGTCGCAATACGACCAGGACGACGTCGCGTGGGCCCTGTACCAGTGGCAGGGCAACGCCCCCTGGGGCGGCTCCTGCTGACCCGCTCGACGACGCTCGGCTGCTTCAGGCCGTCCAGGCCGGGAGCATCGCGGTCATGAGCGCCTCGTCGGAGGTGCCGCGCCACATCTCGATCATCCCGGTCGCGAGCGGATCGCAGCCGACGCGCAGCGGCGAGTCGTCGTCGAGGATGGCGGCGACGATGGCGTGGGCGGCATCCGCGGTCGAGGTGACCGAGCCCTCGATGTTGCGGCGTCCCTCGTAGTAACGCTGCGCCATCGGCGCGTAGTCGGGCCAGTCGATGGCCTCCGGCGCGCGATCGGAGTTCGCCAGCATGTCGGTGTCGATCGGGCCGGGCATGATCTCGAGCACCCGGATCCGGAACGGTGCGAGCTCGGCGCGCAGGCTCTCGCCGATCGCGCTCACCGCCGCCTTGCTCGACCGGTACGGCGCGTAGAACGGCACGGGCGCAAGGATCGACGACGACGTGACGTTGCAGATCACGCCGCCGCCGGCGGCGCGGAGCAACGGGATCGCGCGCCGCGTGACCTCCACCAGACCGAACACGTTGGCCTCGAACATCGCCCGCCAGAGCTCCATCGGCGTGGCTTCGAACGGCGGGTGCGCGGCCTCGACACCGGCGTTGTTGACGAGGACGCGCAGGCCCTCGGGCAGGCGGATCGTGTCGTGGTCGGTCACGTCGAGCCGCTCGACCCGGAGCGTCCCCTTCGCGCTCGCGGCGACCGCCTCGCCCGGGAGCGACGCCCCCGCGGCCGGGTCGCGCATCGTCGCCACGACGTCGAAGCCCTGGTAGGCGAGCTCCAGCGCCACCGCGCGGCCGAGCCCACGGCTCGCCCCCGTCACCACCGCCACGCCGTCAGCCTGCATGGGCCGGCAGTCTAAGGATCTAAGGTCGGGTTCATGGAGGGTCACACGATCGAGCTGCGCGAGGACGGGCGGCGGATCGAGATCTCGGTCGGCGGCGTCGTCGTCGCCAGCACCACCCGCGCGATCTCGCTGCACGAGACCGGGCTGCCACCCCGCTCCTACGTTCCCTGTGACGACGTTCGCATGGAGCTGCTCGACCCGACCGAGAGGTCGAGCGCGTGCCCGTTCAAGGGCGAAGCGTCGTACTGGTCGGTCGAGATCGACGGCGTGCGGCACGAGAACATCGTGTGGGCGTACGAGGACCCGATCGAGGGGATGGAGGCGATCGCCGGACGCCTCGCGTTCTTCGACGAGCGCGTCGACGTCGTGATCGACGGCGAGCCGCAGGAGCGACCACGCACGCAATGGACGCCGGGCGCCGTCCCGGCCGAACACCCGTAGCGGCAACGCGCCTCAGCTCGGCGGCGGCGGCGACGCGAGCCGCGTGCAGTGGGCGGCGTCGCTCGGGTACGGGTCGACCGCGTCGCCGTGGTTCGGGTGGATCTCGAAGTGGACGTGCGTCGGGCCGCCGGCGGCGTCGCCGGTGTTGCCGACGAGCCCGATCACCTCACCCGCGGCGACGCGTCGCGGGTCGCCGACGTAGCTGTCGAAGTGGGCGTAGAAGTACTGGTTGCCGTCGTCGCCGTCGAGCCAGATCGCGTTGCCCTGCACCGGGCCGACCTTCTGGCGGATGACGCCGGCGACCACCGCGACCGCCGGAGTACCGCGCGGTGCGAGCAGGTCGTTGCCCTCGTGGAGGGTCCCGCCGGGGCGCGGTGCGTGCCAGTCCTCGACGAAGAAGACGGGTGAGGGCACCGGGCAGAGGATCGCGAACACGGTGCCGGGCGGGTACGTCGTGGTCGTCGTCGGCGTCGCACGGGGCGCGATGCACCCGGCCAGGGCAGCGGCGCCCGTGACCGCGGCCGCGACGAGTCCGGCGATCCTCCCCACACCCGGGTTCTCGGCACCACGGGCCCCCGCCTTGACCCGCGCGGTCGGATCAGACCCGTTCGGCGACCTGCCCGTTCTCGACGTCGACGGTGCGCGTGACGCGGACCGCGTCGAGCAGCCGGCGGTCGTGGGTGACCAGCAGGAGCGTGCCGCCGTAGCCCTCGAGCGCCTGCTCGAGCTGCTCGATCGCGGGCAGGTCGAGGTGGTTCGACGGCTCGTCGAGCACCAGGCAGTTGACGCCCCGGGCGGCGAACTCGGCGAGCACCGCCCGGGTCCGCTCGCCCGGCGACAGGCTCGCGGCCGGGCGGGTGACGTGGTCGGCGCCGAGCCCGA
The DNA here is from genome assembly GCA_035650535.1 of Acidimicrobiia bacterium. GTDB lineage: Bacteria > Actinomycetota > Acidimicrobiia > IMCC26256 > PALSA-555 > DASRHL01. The sequence goes on along the minus strand of DASRHL010000450.1, from coordinate 15,048 downwards.
ACTTGGCGAGCCGCGACCGCGCCTCGCTCAACGGCAGCCCGGTCACCGCGATGAACGCGTCGAGGAGCGAGCCGTCCCCTTCGAAGCGGGCCCGGGCCTGCTCGAGCTCCCCGACGACCACCGACGGCCCGATCCGCCGCTCACCGGCGACCAGCGGCTCGCGCCCGAGCAGCGCGCGCAGCAACGTGGTCTTGCCGGCGCCGTTCGGCCCCACGATCGCGACCCGGTCGGCCCAGCGGATCTCGAGGTCGACCGGGCCGAGCCGGAACTCGCCGCGGGTCACGACGGCCCGGTCGAGACGGAGCACGACGGCGCCGCTGCGCGCGGCCTCGGCGAACTCCAGCCGCAGCTCCCATCCCTCCCACGGCTTCTCGACGACCTCGAGCCGCTGCACGGCGCGTTCGCTGGCGCGCGCCTTCGACGCGAGCTGCTCCGAGGTCTGGGTGCGGAAACGGCGGACGTTCTTGTCGGGCTCGTTGCCGTCGCGCTTGGCGCGCCGCACCCCCTGGACCGCCCACTCGCGCTGGGTGCGGGCCCGCTCCTCGAGGCGGCTGCGCTGCGCGCGGTAGGTCTCGTAGTCCTCGCGCGCGTGGCGGCGCGCGACCTCGCGCAACTCGACGTACGCGTCCCACCCCCCGGAGAACTCCGCGCTCTTGCGGGAGTGCTCGTCGATCTCGAGCACGCTCGTCACCGTCCGCTCGAGGAACTCGCGGTCGTGACTCACCACGACGACGCCGCCCGGCAGATCGTGCACGAACCGCTCGAGGCGGGCGAGGCCGTCGAAGTCGAGGTCGTTGGTCGGCTCGTCGAGGAGCAGGACGTCGAAGCGGCTCAACAGGATCGCGGCGAGCGCGAGCTTGGCGGCCTGCCCGCCCGAGAGCGCGGCGGTCGGGCGATCGAGGACGTCCTCGTCGAGCCCGAGATCGGCGGCGACGATCCGGGCGCGGGCGTCGAAGTCGGCGGCGCCGCTGCTCAGGTACGCGTCGAGCGCGTCGGTGTACGCGTCGTCGGCATCCGGCTCGCCCGCCGCGAGCGCGGCCGACGCCTGCTCGAACGCGGCGGATGCCGCGGCGGTCCCGGTCCGGCGGGCGAGCGCCGCGCGTGCCGACTCGCCGCTTCGCCGCTCGCGCTCCTGCGGCAGGTAGCCGACACGGAGCGTCGGCGGTGTACCCGTCACCGATCCGCGGTCGGGCGTCACCAGCCCGGCGAGGATCCGCAGGAGCGTCGACTTCCCGACGCCGTTCGGTCCGACCACGCCGAGGCGGGTCCGCGGGCCGACCGTGACGTCGACGCCGTCGAGGACGACGTGGTCCGCGAACGAGCGCGCCAGGTCGCGTCCGACCAGCGAGAACGACGACGGGGACGGCGGGGCCACCGCGCCACCTTCGCAGATCGTGGGGGTTCGCGGCGCCCGGAATCGGCGTCGCCCCCGACGGCGCCCGGGCAGGTGCTCCGCCACGGCCGCGGGAATATCCTCGGCGCATGCCCCGCGACGAGGCACTCCGTCTGGAGTTGCTGGCGATGGCCGAGCGGCCGGGCGCACCCGCCAACGCGGACCGCCTGTGGGAGATCCTCGACGACTACGAGTGCTGGCCCGGCTTCCGCCTCGTCGGGATCGACGGGGAGCACGCGGCGTGGCTCGTGGTGCAGCTCGCGGACACGGAGCTGCAACGGCGGGCCCTCGACCACCTCGAGGTCGCGGTCGACAACCGCGACGCGAACCCGGCGCACTACGCGTGCCTCGTCGATCGGGTGCGCATGGCCGACGGGCGCGAGCAGGTGTACGGGTCGCAGTTCGTGGTCACTGACGGCGAGACGATCGCGCCGTGGCCGATCGCCGACGCACTCGGCGTCGATCGCCGCCGCATCCGCGTCGGGCTCCCGCCGCTCTCGTGGCAGCTACGCGAGATGCAGGAGCAGTACCGCACGCACGGCTCGCCCGAGTGGCCCGTCCGCAGCGGCCCCGTCGGGTCTCCATGACGACCGCACGCTCCGGCCCGGTCGCTCGCCTCAGTTGACCGTGTCCGCGGCTCGCCAGCAGTACCACGCCGCGACCGAGCGGTACGGGCGGTACGGCTCGCCCAGCGGTTCGAGCTGGCGCGCCGTCGGCATCTCGCTCCACCCGTGGAGGATGCCGTAGCCCCGGCGCACGCCGAAGTCGTCGACGGGCCACACGTCGAGCCGGCCGAGCTGGAAGATGAGGAACATCTCGGCGGTCCACCGGCCGATGCCGCGCACGAGCGTGAGCTCGCGGACGATCTCGTCGTCGGGCAGGCGGCCCACCCGGTGGAGCTCGACGTCGCCGGCGAGGACCTTCTGGGCCAGGTCGCGGATCGACGCCGTCTTGCTCGCGGACAGGCCCACCCCGCGCAGCGTCGTCTCGGGCAACGCGAGCACCGCCTCGGGCGTCGGTCCGACCCCGTCGAACAGCGCGTCGAACCGGCCGTGGATGGCCCGGGCCGCCGCGCCCGCGAGCTGCTGGTAGCAGATCGCCCGGGCCAGCTCGGCGAAGTGCGTGCGGCGGGGCCGGCCCCGGCGGAGGTCGGCCGGGCCGACCTGGTCGACGATGCGGCGCATCGCCGCGTCGCGGCGGGCGAGCTCGGCCGAGGCCTCGACCAGGGCCCGGGCGACCCGGGGCACTAGAGGGCCTCCCGGGCGCGCCGGCCGCGCGCCGTCTCGTCGGCATGCACGGACTCACGGTACCGGCGCGAGCGCGGTCGACACCGCCCGGGCCCGGCGGGTAGACCGGCGGCCGTGTACATCGGCCTGAGTCCCGAACACGAGGCCCTGCGGCAGGAGCTGCGCGCCTACTTCCGCCAGCTCATGACCGACGACGTGCTCGCCGAGCAGGGGCGCGAGATGGGCGGCCCGGCGTCGAAGGCCGCCATCCGCAAGATGGGGGCCGACGGGTGGCTCGGGATCGGCTGGCCCCGCGAGTACGGGGGCCAGGGTCGCTCGCCGATCGAGCAGCACATCTTCGTCGAGGAGGCCCAGGTGGCGGGGGCACCCCTCCCGCTGCTCACGATCAACTCCGTGGCGCCGACCCTGATGCGGTTCGGGACCCAGCAGCAGAAGGACGACTTCCTCCCACGCATCCTCGCGGGCGAGATCCAGTTCGCGATCGGGTACTCGGAGCCGAGCGCGGGCACCGACCTCGCGTCCCTCAAGACACGCGCCGAGCGCGACGGCGACGAGTGGCTGATCAACGGTCAGAAGATCTTCACGAGCATCGTCGACCACGCCGACTACGTCTGGCTGGCGTGCCGCACCGATCCGGACGCGCCGAAGCACAAGGGCATCTCGATCATCATCGTGCCGACGACGGCACCCGGGTTCTCGTTCACGCCGATCCACGGCATGGGCGGCATCCGCACGAACGCGTCGTTCTACGACAATGTCCGCGTCCCCATCGGCAACCTCGTCGGTGAGGAGAACGGCGGCTGGGGGCTGATCACCAACCAGCTGAACCACGAGCGCGTCGCCATCGCGCCCGCGGGCTGGGTGACGCGTCGCTACGACGAGACCGTCGAATGGGCCCAGTCGACACTGCTGCCGGACGGCCGCCGGGTGATCGACCAGGAGTGGGTACAGGTCAACCTGGCACGCGTCCGGGCCCGCCTCGAGTTCCTGAAGCTGATCAACTGGAAGGTGGCGTGGGCATCGACCCGGGGAACGCTGCACCCGGCCGACGCCTCGACGACGAAGGTGTTCGGCTCCGAGTTCTTCATCGAGGCCTACCGGCTGCTCATGGAGGTCATCGGGCCGGCGGCGGCGCTGCGCGGTGACCGGTCGGGTGCGGCGCTGCGCGCCCGGCTCGAGAGCTCGTACCAGGGCACGCTGATCATGACGTTCGGAGGAGGCACGAACGAGGTGCAACGCGACCTGGTCTCGGTGTTCGGCCTGAAGATGCCGAGGCCCATGCGATGAGCGAGCGTCGCGGAGATGAATGAGTCGCTCGACTTCGCGTTCTCCGACGACCAGGAGGCGCTGCGCGACCTGGCGGCGAAGATCCTCGGCGATCTCGTCACGCACGAGCGCCTGACCGAGATCGAGCGGAGCGACGAGTGGTTCGACCGGCGCGCCTGGGACGCCCTCGCGCAGGCCGGGCTGCTCGGCATCGCGCTGCCCGAGGCGCACGGCGGCGGCGGGCTCGGCTTCCTCGAGGCCTGCATCGTCGCCGAGCAGATCGGGGCGACCGTCGCACCCGTGCCGTTCGTGCCGAGCACGGTCGCCGCCCTCGCCGTCGCCGAGTTCGGCGACGACGGGCTGCGCGAGCGGTGCCTGCCGGGGGTCGCCGCGGGCGACACGATCCTCACCCTCGCACTCCAGGAACCGAACAACGACGACCCGGCCGCGCCGACGACGCGGGCCGACGTCGGTCGCGACGGTTGGCGGCTCACAGGCGTCGTGCACTGCGTGCCGGCCGTGCACCTGGCGCAGGCGATGCTCGTGGCGGCGCGGACCGGTGTGGGCGTGGGCCTGTTCCTCGTCGACCCGCGAGCCGAAGGCGTGACCGCGACGCGCGCGGTCGCCACGAACGGCGAGCCGGTGTTCCTCGTCGAGCTCGACGGCGCGTCGGGCGAGCCGTTGGGCGATCCCGTCGACGGCGAGCAGGTGATCACGTGGACGGTCGAGCACGCCCTCGCGGCCTGGTGTGTCGTGCAGACCGGTGTGAGCGAGCGGGCGCTCCGGATGACGGCCGAGTACGCGTCGGCACGCGAGCAGTTCGGTCACCCGATCGCGGGCTTCCAGGCCGTGTCGCAGCGCGCCGCGGACGCCTACATCGACACGGAGGCGATCCGGTTGACGGCATGGCAGGCCGCGTGGCGCCTCGCCGCGGGTCTGCCGGCGAGCGACGAGGTCGCGATCGCGAAGTTCTGGGCCGCGGACGGCGGGCAGCGGGTGGCCCACGCAGCCCAGCACCTGCACGGTGGCCTGGGCATCGACGTCGACTACCCGTTGCACCGGTACTTCCAGTGGTCGAAGGCGATCGAGCTCACGTTCGGTTCGGCCACCCGTCAGCTCGTCCGGTTGGGCGCGTCGATCGCCCGGGGCTGAGCGAAGTGGCGCGCGGCCGGAACGCCTGGCTGGCCGCGGCCGCGGCCGTCCTCGCGGTCGCCGGCCCGGCGTGCTCCGGCGGCGACGGCGGCAGCGGCGCCGGCGCCTCGTCGACGACGAGCGGCGCCGCGACGGTCACGCTGCCCGCACCCGCGACGACGACCGCGACGCTCCCGCCCAACGGCAGCCGGCTCGCACAGGCGAACGTCGCGGAGCTCCCGGTGTACGACCAGCCGGATGCACCCGCACCCTCGCGGACGTTCCCGAACCCGTGGTACGTCAACGACGACCACCGCTACCCCGTGCCGCAGGTGTTCCTGGTCGAGTCGGTGCGCCCCGACGGTTGGGTGCAGGTCCTGCTCCCGGTCCGCCCGAACGGCAGCATCGGGTGGGTACGCGGCTCGGACGTCCAGCTCGCGGTGAACACCTACCGCGTGGTCGTGTCGCTGTCGGCGCACCAGATCACCGTCTACGACGGGGCCGCGGTCTTCTACCAGGGACCCGTCGCGACGGGCGCGCCCGCGACGCCGACGCCGACCGGCCACTACTTCATCCGGGTCCTCCAGCAGGCACCCGACCCGAACACCGTGTACGGACCGTACGCGTACGGGCTCTCGAGCAATTCCGACGTCCTGACCGACTTCAACGGCGGCGACGGCGAGATCGGCATCCACGGGAACAACGACGCGTCGGCGCTCGGGCGGAGCGTGAGCCACGGCTGCATCCGCATGGACAACACGGCGATCACCAACCTGACCAAGGTGCTCCCGCTGGGGACGCCCGTCGACATCGACCCCTGAGCTCCGAGCGCGCACAGAAGGGACACCCGACCATGCGGATCGGAATCTTTGCCGGCGACACGGCGGGACGGACCATCGACGACGTCGTCGCCGAGGCGCGCGGCGTCGCCGAAGACGGGTTCGCCGGGTACTGGATCCCCAACATCTTCGGGCTCGACGCGCTGACCGTGCTCGCGGTCGTCGGGCGTGAGGTGCCCCGCATCGAGCTCGGCACCGCCGTCGTCCCGACCTACCCGCGGCACGCGATGACGATGGCCCAGACCGCGCTGACGGTTCAGGCGATCACCGGCAACCGGCTCGCGCTCGGCATCGGCCTGTCGCACCAGTTCGTCGTCGAGGGCATGTGGGGCCTCTCCTTCGAGCGACCCGTCCGCCACATGCGCGAGTACCTCGAGATCCTCACCTCCCTCGTGCGGACCGGCAAGGTGGACTTCGACGGCGAGACGATGCACGCGCACGGCGGCCTGAACGCCGCGGGCGCAGAGCCGGTGCCGATCCTGCTCGCGGCGCTCGGGACCAGGATGCTCGAGCTCGCAGGCGGCGTCGCCGACGGGACCGTGACGTGGATGACCGGGCCCGACACGCTCGCGACCCACACCGTCCCGACGATCACGCACGCCGCCGAGGCGGCGGGGCGACCCGCACCCCGGATCGCGGCCGGCCTCCCGGTCCTCGTGACCGACGACGTCGAGGCGGGCCGGGCGCGGGCCGCGTCCGTCTTCAAGGTGTACGGATCGGTGCCCTCGTACCGGGCCATGCTCGACCGCGAGGGGGCGGCAGGGCCCGCCGACATCGCCGTCGTGGGCGACGAAGCCGCCGTGCGCGGGAGGCTCGAGGAGGCGGCGGCAACCGGCGTCACCGAGCTCGTCGCGGTCGAGTTCGCGTCACACAAGAGCCCCGACCGGGCCCGCACCAGGGACCTGCTGCGCTCGCTGCTCTGAGGCTCGCGTCCCCCGCTCCGGCGCCTCGGGCGGCGGGCCGCTCGGGGCCCCGGCTCGCTGCGGCGCGGGATGCCTGCGCCGCGGTCGCTCGCCTCTGTGCCGAATAGGGTCTCTCCCGTGCGCATCGACGGCTCGAACATCCTCGTGACCGGCGCGTCGTCGGGCATCGGCGCCGCGCTCGCGCCGATGCTCGCCGAGCGGGGCGCGACCGTCGGGATCGTCGCCCGCCGCCGCGAGCGCCTGGAAGCGGTGCTCGCGCAGTGCCGGGAGCACACGCCCGGATCGCAGCTGTGGGCCGTCGACCTCGGCGACGTCGACCGCGCCGTCGCGGTCGCGCTCGAGGCATGGGACGCGTTCGGGCACTTGGACGCCCTGGTCAACAACGCGGCGATCCCGAAGCGCACCCCGGTCGATCGACTGACGCCGTCCGATGTCGACGAGGTGATGCGCGTCAACTTCACGTCGCCCGTCCACATGAGCCTGGCCATGCTCCCGCGCATGCTCGAACGCGACTCGGGGACGATCGTGAACGTGTCGAGCATGGGCGGTCGTATCGGGATCGCCCACGAGGCCGCGTACTGCGCGTCCAAGTACGCGCTCTGCGGATGGAGCGAGGTCATGGCCATCGACCTCTACGACACGGGCGTGGACGTGAAGCTGGTCCTGCCGGGCCCGATCGCGACCGAGATCTGGGACCAGCCCGGCAACGACCCCGCGTTCTACGACGGTCCGTTCGTCCCCGCGGAGGAGTGCGCCGCCGACATCGTCGCCGCCCTCGAGGGCGACGGGTTCGAGTACTTCGCGCCGCCGGAGTTCCCGGGCGGCATGGGCAGGCAGCACGAGATGGTCGTCGGCAAGACGACCAACGTCGACGGCTTCGTCGAGATGATGGGCAAGCTCGTCAGCGGCGGGACCCCGTGACGCCGTCCCGGGCGTTCTTCGCACGAATCGCAGCGCTTCTCGCTGCGGAACGTGCAGAGAACGGAGAGGTGCCATTCCCGTGAGTGAGCGGTTGTACTTCCGGCAGCTGCTCTCGGGGCGCGACTTCGCCGTGGGTGACCAGATCGCGCGCCAGATGGTGAACTTCGTGTACCTGATCGGCGACCGCGATTCAGGTGAGGCGGTTGCGGTCGACCCGGCCTACGGCGTCGGCGAGCTGATCGACCTGCTCGGCGGCGAAGGCCTCCGCCTGACCGGCGTCCTCGCGACGCACTGGCACCCCGACCATCTCGGCGGCGACCTCATGGGGTACCCGATCGAGGGCATTCGCGAGCTGGCCGGCCGTACCGACGTGCACGCGCCCGTGCACGTGCACCGCGCCGAGGCCGAGTGGGTGAAGCGCGCCACCGGCGTCTCCGACTCCGACCTCGCCCTCCACGACAGCGGCGACACGGTGACGGTCGGCGACATCCCGATCACGCTGATGCACACACCGGGACACACGCCCGGAAGCCAGTGCTTCCTCGTCGACGGCCGGCTCGTCGCGGGCGACACGCTCTTCCTCGAGGGATGCGGCCGTACCGACCTGCCCGGCGCCGACTCCGACGCGATGTACGAGAGCCTCACGCAACGCCTCGCCGTCGTCCCCGACGACACCGTCCTGTACCCGGGCCACCTGTACTCGCCCGAGCCGTCCGCCTCGATGGGCGAGACCCGCCGGCGCAACTACGTCTTCCGCGTCAACAGCCTCGAGCAGTGGCGCATGTTCATGGGCGGCTGACCGCCGGGTGCTCAGGCGTGACCCACGACGCCGTCGGGGATGTCGTGTTGGTAGAAGACGAAGGCGCTGCGCCGTGGACGGGTCGTCGCGTTGCGGCCGGCGGCGTGGAACAGCCGCGCGTCGCGCAGGAGCAACGACCCGGCCGGGCCGAGCGCTACGACCTCGCCCGGTCCCGGCGTCTCGGTGCCGGGGATCGGGACCTCCGGCGCCCGGGGTGGCGAGCGGTGCGAGCCGGGCACGATCCGGGTTGCCCCGTTGTCGGCCGTGAACGCGTCGAGGAACCAGGTCGCGGTGATCCCGGGCACCGGCGCGGGCCCGTGGTCGGGGTGGAGCCGCTGCTCCCCGTAGCCGGGCCTCGGGTCGCGCAGGTCGACGCACCCCACCTCGAAGGTCGAGCCGAGGACGTGCGCGGCGGCGTCGAGCACGACCCGGTGGCGCCAGCACACGGCGAACACGTCGTTGTCGCCGGCGGCCTTCGCGCGCCGCGTCCCGAGCTCGTGGCGGAGGGCCTGCGGGTCGGCGGCGACGAGGCGCTCGAACTCGGCGTCGAGGCGCGCCACCTGGGCTTCGGGAAGCAGGCCCGGCACGACGACGAAGCCCTGTTCGTCGAGCGCCGCCAGCTCCTCGGCGCGGGCGGGCCGGCCGAGACCGATCGCCTCGGTCCGCTCGCGCCGAATCTCGATCCCCACCGGCGCACGCTGCCCGGGGACCCGTGCCGCTCAGGAGGCGTCGAAGAGCACGGGCAGGGCGGTGGGGCCGCGGAAGGCGAGCCCCTCGATGACCGGCGGCGGCGCCTCGGGGTCGAGGCGCAGGTTGGGCAGGCGGGCGAGGATGGTCTCGAGCCCGACGCGCAGCTCGAGCCGGGCCAGGTGCATGCCGAGGCACTGGTGCTGCCCGGTGCCGAACGTCATGTGGTTCTGCATCGGGCGGTCGATGTCGAACTCGTCGGGATGGTCGTAGCGCGCCGCGTCCCGGTTCGCCGATCCGGTGATCACGCTGATGCCCGCGCCGGCGGGGACCGGGCAGCCGCCGATCTCGGTGTCGACGGTCGCGACGCGGCTGACCTGCGTGACCGAAGTCTCCCAGCGCAGTGTCTCCTCGATCACGGCAGGGAGCAGTGACCGGTCGGCGACGACGCGCTGCATGACGGCGGGGTGCGTGAGCAGCGCCGTCAGGGCGTTGCCCATGACCCGGAACGTGGTCTCCGCGCCCGCGGGCAACAGCAGCCGGAGGAAGCCGTAGATCTTCTCGTCGGTCAGGCGCTCGCCGTCGATCTCGGCGTGCACGAGGTCGCTGATGAGATCGCCGGCCGGCTCCACACGCCGGGCCTCGACGATCGGTTCCAGGTACGCGCGCATCGCGCGCGACGCCGCCATACCCACGTCGGGGTGCAGCGGACCGGTGTTGATCTGCTCGGCCCACTGGTGGAACTGCGCGCTGTCCTTCAGGGGGACGCCGACGATCCCGCAGATGACCTGCACGGGGTAGCGACTCGTGACGTCGCGGACGAGATCGCCCCGCCCCGCCGGCGCGATCTCGTCGAGCAGCCGGTCGATCGCGGGCCGGACGAGCGTGTCGTCCCACTTCTCGAGCTGCGACGCCCGGAAGGCGTGCGCGACGAGGTTGCGGTAGGCGCGGTGCTCCTTGCCGTCCATCGCGAGGATGAGCTCGCCCATGTACTGGCCGATGTGCTCGGCGTTGATCGACGAGGAGAACGTCTGACCGTCGCGCAGCACCTGCTCGACGTCGTCCCACCGGGTCACGTGGTACTGGGGCCGGTCGGTGAAGGTCGTCGCGCTGCTGCCGTGGCTCTCGAAGACCGGGCACTCGGCGCGGGCGCGCTCCCAGACCGGGTAGGGCTGCGCGGTGACGAAGTCGAGACGCTGGTACTCGGCGCTGATGTCGGGTTCTGCCTTGGTCACCGGTCCCCCACTTCTGCCGCCGCGGTTCCGGCCGGCTCCCGGCGCCGCTCGCTCCGGGCCGTCCGGCGCAACCTGACACAGTAGTCAGGTTCGCCGCCGGGTCCCCGGCGCGCTCGACGCGTTCGTTCGGGGATACCGGGCCACCCCTCGGCCGCAATCCCCGGCTGAACGGAGACGTGCCCTGCCGGTCAGGGCGCGGGCCGGCGGGGCCCGCCCGGCGTCTGCGAGCGGTGTCGCACGACCGCGGACAGGATCGCCCGCACCGCGCCGAGCGCCATCAGCGCGAGGCCGGCAGCGAGGAGCGCGACGACGACGGCGCCGCTCCCGCCGCCTCCGACACCTCCGCCGGCATCCGACACCGCGACCGCGAACGCCGACACCGCGACGACGAGCCCCAGCAGGAAGAGCGCGAGCCCGAGGCAGCCCGGAACCGCCCCCTCGCCCGTCGGCTCCCATTGCGGGACCCGGTGCTCCCCGAGCGGTGGCGGCCATGCGTCCTCACGTGCGAGAGGATCCGGATGCTCCCTGGTGAGGTCGACCCACTCGCTCCATCCCCCGCCGTCCCACCACCGGGCGTCGTGACGCCCGGTCGGATCGCGGTACCAGCCGCTCCCCACGTGCGCGCGGGTCATAGCGCGCTCGACCGCGCGGGTCGGAGTATCACCGGCTCGGCGCGTGCTGTTCCCACGACCCGATCATCCGGTCCGACCCCGGAGTCTCCCAAGGGTCGAACGTCCTGATCGACACGAGTGGTCGTGCCGCGAATCGGGTCTTTCGTCTCTCCCGAACAGCGCGAAGAGTGGCGCACGCTGCTGGGGCAGAGCCGGAAGGTGGGCAGCGAGGTGCGCTCCGTGACGCGAGCAACGAACCGCCCATACGCGTTCGCGTTGGTGTTCGTCGTCGTGGTGGCGTCGCTGAGTGCGACGGAATCGCGCCCGCGGGTCGCGCAACGGTCAGAATGGGATCCCCGGATCGAGCCGATCGCGCAAAGCGTCGAGCGCCTGCGCGGACTCGAGTTCCGGCGTCCGGTTCCGGTCGCATTCCAAGACGATGCCGCGTTCGACCGCGGGTTGCGCGTGGCCACCCGCTCGACGACGAAGGCCGAGCGTGCCACCGAGATCGCCGAGCTCGAGGAACTTCGTGCGTTCGAACTGATCCCGGCGAACACCAGCCTCGACGACATCGTCGACGCTCCGTCGACGACCGACATCCTCGCCTATTTCGACCCTTTCGAGAAACGAATCACTGTGCGCGGCACCACGTTGGACGCCGCCCACAAGGTCACGGTCGCGCACGAGCTCACGCATGCTCTCGACGACCAACACTTCGATCTCCGTCGATTCGAACGCTCGAGCCGGACGAGCTCGGCGAACCTGCGCGAGGACCTGGTGGAAGGCGATGCCGAACGTGTCGCCACGCTGTACCGACAGCAGCTCACGGGCGAGGAGCGGGCCGCGATCGACCTCGAGGAACGGGCACAGGCGAGCGAACCCGGGTCGTCCGGTCGGGTCGGCACGCCCGAGATCCTCGACGTGCTGACGGTCGCGCCCTACCTCCTCGGCCGCCCGATGGTCGAGACGGTCGCGCTCACGAAGGGCACCACCGGTGTGGACGCCGTGTTCCGGAAGCCACCGGTGAACGACGAGACGGCGTTCGACGTGATCGACGCCCGGAAACCGCTCCCGCCCGTGCAGGTCGCGACGCCACGTCTGCGCGCCGGTGAGCAGCGGGCGGGGCCCACGGACGAGCTCGGGCCGTTCTTCCTCTACGTGGTCCTCGCCAGCCGGATCAGCCCGGTGAGCGCCCTCGATGCCGCCGACGGCTGGGCCGGGGACGCAGCCACGACGTTCCGCGCCCACGGCACGCGCTGTGTCCGCGTCGCGATCGCCGGTCGCACGCGTGCCGACACCCGGGCGATCGCACACGCGCTCGAGAGCTACGCGATCACGCTCCCGTTCGGCGCCGCAGACGTGTCGACCCACGGCAGAACGGCCGGTGTCACCGTGTGCGATCGGAAGGAAAGGACGGCCGCACCGATGGCATATGCCGTCCGGGCACTCCGCCTGCTCACCCTTCGTAATCGTGCGGTTGCCGCCGCGTTCGACAGCGGATGGCGCGCCGAAAACGCCGCGTGCATCAGCTCGACGCTCGTTCATGATTCGTTCGTCCGTTCGTACATCGATCTGGGCCAGCCCTCGGCGAGTCAGTCGGAAGCCTTTTTCACGCGCTACGGATCGATCGTGCAGGACTGTGCGAGCTCAATCCCCTGATGGCTGCGAAGAGGACCTTCTGCTCTAGGACTATCCCTCGTCGACTCCTATGAATACCCGAGGCGCACAGGCGGTGTCGTGCGGGAGTCCAGAGAGGATTACAAGATGTCTCGAACCACGACACGCGTGCTCGCCACCAGTGTTGCGTTCGCTCTTCTCTCCGGTGTTGCTCTGGTGGCAGGAGCATCGCCTGCCGGCGCGACCCACGGCGCCGCCGCCGATCAGGCCGCCGCCGAAGCGAGTGTCTTCGTGCTGGGGGACTTCAACTCCGACTGGTCCGAAGGTACGGCGATCAGCGACTTCGCCAACTTCCAGCGCGCGGCCAAGAAGGTCGCGAGCTGCAAGGCGTATCTCAAGGCGCTCACGGCCCAGCAACAGGAGGCAAACGCGTCGTCTTCGCCGTTCGTCAACGGCGACGCGCTCGCCTACAACTCCGTGGTCGTCTTCAACAACACGACCGACGCGGTGTCGAGCTACGCCGCGTTCAGCCAGCCGACGACCGCCCGCTGCCTGACGCAGACCGCGCGCCAGACCCTGAGCAAGGCGCTCGGCGACACGTCACTGGGCGGGAAGGTCGGCAAGGTGTCTGCGACCGTCAAGCGAGGGAGCACCGCGGTCATCGCCGACCGCAACACCGCGTGGGAGACCACCGCCACCGTCACGAAGAAGAACGGCAAGAAGGCCAAGGTCTACTTGAACGTGGAGGACGCCGTCGTCGGGCGCGGCCTGGTCAGCGACACCTTCATCTCCGTCGGCAAGCCCCTCGACGGCATCCACGACCACCTGGTCGCGAGCTCGGTCGGACGCCTCCAAAGTGCGCTCGGGCTCATGCCGGCGGGCGAGACCGCGAACCTCGCGTCGGCGCTGACGCCGATCCCCGGATACGCCTACGTCGAGGCGACACCCGAGCAGCTCCAGAAGATCAGCGAGCAACTGGCGGACCCGGAGCTCCGCCAGTACGTCGAAGGCGAGTCCGTGCACACGGTCGTCCGGGGTGACGTGCCGGTGGGGCTGATCCTGCTCATGGAGTTCAAGCAGCAGTACGCGTCCCAGCCGGGCTTCAAGGCGGACGCGTTGACGGGATTCTCGAGCGGGTACGCCGAGAGCAGCAACGGCCAGGTCGAGGCCTCGACCCTGGGTGGCCAGCCCGTCGTCAAGGTCACGGGTGCCACCGGGCGGACCGCGCATCTCTTCTTCGTGCGCAACATCATGGGAACGGTCATCTCGGCCGACGACCCGGCCGCGGCCGAAGCGTTCGTCGCCAAGTTCGTCGGCGCGGCGGGGATCTGACATGACGACCAAGCGACTCCTCCCGCGCACCTTCGTCGCCCCGGCGCTCGTGATCGCCCTGGTCGCAGGGTTCGCCCACGCCGCCGGTGCCGCGTCGAAGACGGTCACGCCCCAACGCTACGTCCGTGCGGCTTGCGGAGCGCTCGTGACATGGATCGGCGCCACCTCGCCGATCGACGAGCAGATCACGACCACGATCGACGCGCTGAAGGAGAAGAAGTCCAGCGCAGCGAAGAGCAAGACCAAGGTCGTGACCCTCTACACCAAGGCCACCAAGGCGTCCGACAAGCTCGTCAGCACGACGAAGGCGATCGGCGTACCGAAGCTCGACGGGGGAAGTCGACTCGCCTCCGACCACGTCAGGACGCTCACCGAGATCCGCGGCGTCTACGACAAGGCGCGCAAAGCTGCGACGAAGCTCAAGGCGACGAACGGGACCACACTCTACGTGAACCTCGAGGCGCTGAACTCGAGGACGATCGACGAGTTCGACACCATCGGGATGCCGCTCGAGACGCTGCGCTCCGACTCGACGCTCAAGCCCATCATCGACGCCGACAACCGCTGTGCCGATGTGATCGACGCGTACAGCTCCAACGTCGAGCCGCTCGACTTCAACCAGGGTGACTGCGTGACGCTCGAGGACTACAGCGTCGTCGACTGTGCCAAGCCGCATGACATCGAGGTCTACGTCGTCGGCTCGTTCCAGGACGCTGCCAGCGTTCCCTATCCCGGCAACTCCGCTGTGAACCAGATCGCGGATCAGTTGTGCGAATCTGGTTTCGAGTCGTACGTCGGGATCCCACTGGGACAGTCGAAGTACACGTACTACGCGCTGTACCCGAGCGCGGAGACGTGGGCAGCGGGAGACCGGCAGATCGTGTGTGGCGTCGTGAACCAGGATGATTCGAAGCTCACCGGGAGCGTCAAGGGATCCAGGACGTAGGCGGCAGGCCGGGCGCTAACCTGCGGGCGTGCCGAGCCACGGGACGGATCCGTTCGCCGAGACCGAGGACCAGCAGGCGCTGCGGGCCCTCGCCCGTGAGG
>DASRHL010000449.1:0-18335 GCA_035650535.1 Acidimicrobiia bacterium | reverse complement strand
CTCGCCAGGTCGGAGTGGTTGGCGCCCATGCCGCCGAGCGAGAAGACGAACGCGACCTCCGGGCGGACCGCGTCGAGCAGCTCGCCCACGAGCCGGTCGACCGCCCGGTAGACCGCGGCGAGCCCGTCGGCCGCGACCGCCGCCGACGGGTGGGCGTGCAGGGGGTGCGCGGGGTCGACGCCGTGCCACAGACCCTCGGCCGCGCCGTGGGGTTCGGCCACGACGACGATCCCGAGGTCCCACCCGTCGAAGCGCTCGGTCAGCAGCCAGCGCGCCGCCTCGGCCCGCCGCTCGACCGCTTCGGTCATCCGGTGCGCCATCTCCCGGGTCGCCTCGACGGACGGCCATGGCGTGCCGTAGACCCAGCCGGCCGCAGGGTACGGTCCGACGCGCTCCGCGAACTCGGCGGCAAGGGTCGGCGGGCGCGCGGCGGGGTTGGTGCCCGGATCGTGCGCGCCCCACGCGACGACGCCGTCGACTCCCGGAGCGTGCGCTAGGTCCGCGTAGGGCGGATCGAGCACGACCGCGTGCACGCCGAGATCCGCGAAGAACGGCCGGAAGCGCGCACCCTCCTGCCAGACCCGGTAGGTCGAGGGGTCGAACTCGACGGCCGACGCTCGGTGCGCCGCCTCGGGCGACCGCCCCGACCAGAAGTGTTCCCACGCGAGCCCGGTGCGCTGCGCCGGTCCGTGGTCGAGCAGGACGCGGAAGCTGCGGTCACGCAGGAGCGACAGCGAAGGAAGCTCGCCGCGGCGCATGAGCTGCTCCGCGTACGAGATCTCGAAGCCGTCCAGTCCGAGCGCGAGCACGCGCCGGCTCGCCCGTGTCGTTTCGGCTGCGGTCAACTCACCACTCCTGCCAAGTCACAATATGATGCCATGCCGATCGAGAGCTCCCGGAAGCCCGAACCGGTCGCCAGCGTCGTGTTGTGCGTCCGCAACGGCGAGTCGACGCTTCCCGGGCAGCTTGCCGCGCTCGACGCGCAGGACGACGCCCCGCGCTGGGAGGCCGTCCTCGTCGACAACGCGTCGTGCGACGGGACGCGCGCGCTGCTCGACGAGTTCGCCGCCCGGCATCACGACGCGCGCGTGATCACCGAGACGCGCGTCGGACTCAACTTCGCGCGCAACGCGGGTATCGCCGCCGCTCGGGGTTCGAAGATCCTGCTGTGTGACGCCGACGACGAGGTGTCGCCGCAGTGGCTCCGGTCTCTGGCTGCCGCGCTCGACCGGGCCGACGTCGTCGGTGGCGCGCTCGAGATCGTCCGTCTGAATCCCCCGCCCCATCGGCCCGAGTGGCAGAACCAGACCGGCGCGCTCCCGGAGTCGCTCGGGCGCCCCTACGCCGTCGGAGCCAACCTCGGGTTCAAGCGGTCGGTGTGGGAGAGCGTCGGAGGGTTCGACGCCCGCTTCGCCGGCGGCTCCGACGACACCGACTTCTGCCTCCGCGCCCAGGACGCCGGGTACACGATCGCGTTCGAGCCGACCGCGGTGGTCCACTACCGGCTGCGTGCCCGGCTCGGGCGCATCGCCCGCCAGCACTACGGCTACGGGCGGGGCGAGGAGCGGATGATCGCGAAGCGCGGCCGGCTCGGTCTGGTGGACGGCAGGCCCCGGGCCCGCTGGCGGTGCCTGGCGACGGAGACCGTCCGTGACCTGCGCTCCCTGCCGGCGAACCTCGCGTCGCCCGACGGTCGCCGCCGGTGCGTCGAACGCGTCGCCTTCCAACTCGGCCGGCTCGTGGAGCTGTCGCTCCTTTCGGCGCGCCGGACGCGCGCCCGTCAGCGCATCGCGTGACGACGGGTGACGGCGCGGTACAGGAGCAGGACGATGATCGCCCCGATGATCGAGCCGAGGATGCCGGACGTCTGCAGCGCGCCCTCGTTCACGTCCTTGTCGAAGATCGCGTAGCCGAGGAACCCGCCGACGAAGGATCCGACGATGCCCAGGAGGACGGTTGCCCAGAAACCCATGGGGTCACGGCCCGGCACGATCAGCCGGGCGAGGAAGCCGGCGACGATTCCGATGACGAACAGGTAGATCAGGAGTCCCAGCATGCTCACGCCCTTTCGCCGCGGGTGACCGGGTGCTACCCATCGCGAACGGCGCCGACACCCCGCTGCACGCGCGGGTCGTCGAGCGGTTGGCGGCGGCCGGCTGCGTCGCGGCGGACGAGGAAGCGACCGAGCTGGTCGTCGCCGCGTCCGACCCGGTGGCGCTCGAAGCCCTCGTGCGGCGGCGCGAGCGGGGCGAGCCGTTGGCGTGGATCACCGGATCGGTCCTCTTCTGCGGGCGGCGCGTGCACGTGACGCCCGGCGTGTACGTCCCGCGGCGCCAGTCGGAGGAGCTCGCCCGTCGGGCGGCGGCGCGGCTGCCGGAGCACGGGCGCGCGCTCGACCTGTGCACGGGTTCGGGCGCCGTGGCCGCGCACCTCGCCGCGGCCGCGCCGTTGGCTCGTGTCGTGGGCGTCGAGGTCGACGCGTGGGCCGCGGCCTGCGCCCGCCGCAACGGCGTCCCGGTCGTGGTCGCCGACCTCGACGCCGCGGTCCGTCCCGGTGCCGTGTTCGACCTGGTGACGGTCGTCGCGCCCTACGTCCCGACGGGAGCGTTGCGGCACCTCGCTCGCGACGTGCCGCGGTACGAGCCGCGTCACGCCCTCGACGGCGGTGCCGACGGGCTCGACGTCGTACGGCGTGCCGTCGCCGCCTCGGCCCGCGCGCTGCGTCCCGGGGGATGGCTCCTCGCCGAGCTCGGTGGCGACCAGGACACCCGGCTCGCGCCCACGCTCGCCGCGCGCGGTTTCGACGACGTCGACGTGTGGCGTGACGAGGACGGCGACCTGCGCGGCCTCGCCGCCCGGTTCGCCGGTTCGTGACCGGCGGGATCAGCCCCGCCAGCGCCCGTCCGGCGCGAGACCGAACAGCCGGACGGCGTTGTCGTGGATGATGGCGTCGACCTGGTGCTGGCCGAGCTTCGACATGTGCCGGGCCGCCAGCTCTCGTGAACGGGGCCAGGTCGAGTCGCTGTGCGGGTAGTCGGTCTCGTACGTCAGGTTCTCGACGGGGATCGTGTCGAGGTTCTCGAACGCGACCTTGTCCTGGAAGACGCAGAGGTAGACGTGGTCGCGCACATACGTCGACGGTGGGTCGGGCACCTTCTCGGCGACCCCGCCCCAGGCACGGTTCTCGTCCCAGACGATGTCGACGCGGTCGAGCATGAAGGGCAACCAGCCGGCCTGACCCTCGCTGTACATCACCTTCAGGTTCGGGAAGCGCACGAAGACGCCCGACATGAGGTAGTCGACGAACGAGTAGATCGCCGTGCTGTTGACCAGCGCGCTGCCGACGGCACCGGGCGCGTCCGACGACGTCGACGGCATCTTCGAACCCGACCCGATGTGCATGCACACGATCGTCGAGGTCTCGCTGCACGCCCGGAAGAACGGATCCCAGTAGCCCGAGTGGATCGACGGCAACCCGAGGTACGGCGGGATCTCGCTGAACGCGACGGCCCGCACACCCCGCGCCGCGTTGCGACGCACCTCGGCTGCGGCGAGATCGGCGTCCCACAGGGGGACGATGCAGAGCGGGATCATGCGACCGTCTGCGCCGGCGCACCACTCGCCGACCATCCAGTCGTTGTACGCCTCGATGCAGAGCAGACCGAGATCCTTGTCACGGCCCTCCGAGAGGTGCTGGCCGCAGAAGCGCAGCCACGACGGGAAGCAGAGTGACGAGACCGTGTGGTTGCGGTCCATGTCGGCGAGACGCGGCGCCAGCTGCCAGCCGCCGGGGATCATCTCGTCGTAGGTGATCCCCTTCATCTGGACCTGGTCGCGCGGGAACTTCACCGCGCTGTGCGTCCGGACCATCGGGTAGTGGAGGTCCTCGAAGTACCACCACGACGCCATGTCACCCTCGTCGCCCGGCTCGCCTTCCTCCCACGCGAGCACGCCCCCGACGTACGAGAGGCGCTTCAGGGGACGGTCGACGACACGCGGCCCGACGTCGAGGTACTTCTTCGGGAGGCGGTCGGTCCAGACGGTCGGCGGCTCGATGACGTGGTCGTCGACCGACACGATGGTGGGGATCTCGGGCATCCCGCGACCATATTCCCGCGTGCCTCGCTCCGGCGCGAGACTCCGGGCCCGGCGGAAGGAGCATCGATGCCGAAATCGCTGTCGCACGTCGTCGTGTTCACCGACGACCTCGACGCCATGCTCCGCTTCCTCACGGACGTGGCGAAGGTCCCGGCCGTCAACCCGTACCGGACCGAGGCCGAGGACGTGCACGAACTGTTCGGATGGCCCCTCGAGCACGCGGCCGTCCGAGGTGCGTTCGTCGGCGAGGGTCCGGGCGGCGTCGACATCCTCGAGATCCCCGAGGCGCTGCGCGGCACCGTGCCGCCCGGGGTCAGGCTGCTCGCCGTGGTCAACCGCGACGCGGCGGCCGCCGGGGCGGCGGCGCAGGCCGCCGGCTTCCCAGTGCGCGGCCCGTTCGCCACGACCGCGGCGACGGGCGCTCCGATGTCGCTCGTCGAGGTCGTGGCCGGGGGGGTCGCGTTCGAGCTCGTCCAGTTCGGGTGATTCGCCGCTTACGATCGTCTCGGTGATGAGTCGCCACGACGCCGAGGTGGTGCTGCTCGCGCTGGGCGCGGCGCTGCTGTTCGCGACCAGCAACGTCCTCCAGCAGCGCTCCGCGAGCGCGGCCCCGGCCGATCGGTGGTTGCGGCCCGGGCTGCTCGCGCACCTCGCCCGGCAGCGCCGCTGGCTCCTCGGCATCGCGTCCGACGTCGGTGGTTACGTCTGCCAGGCCGCGGCACTCGGCGTGGGTCTGCTGGTCGTCGTCCAGCCGATCCTCGCGACCGCGCTCCTGTTCACGCTCGCGATCGACACGGCGACCTCCGACCGCAGCATCCGGCGCCGGGACTGGGCTGCCGCCGCGCTCCTCGCGGCGTCGCTCGGGCTCTTCCTCTCCGAGTCGTCGCCGGGGAGCGGCCGGGCGCGGGCGCCGTTCTCGCACTGGGTCCTGCCGTTGTGCTGCGTCACGGTGCTCGTCGTCGCCGCGATCGCCTGGGCCCGCCGCGCCAACGGCCCGCTGCGCGCGTCGCTGCTCGGCCTCGCGGCGGGAACGACGTTCGGCATCACCGCCGGGTTGACGAAGGCATTCGTCCACCTCCTCGGGCAGGGCCCCGGCGCCGTGCTCTCGAACTGGGAGCCCTACGCGCTCGCGGTCTTCACGATCGGCGGGTTCCTCCTGTTGCAGAGCGCGTTCCAGTCCGGCGACCTGATCGCGTCCGTGCCCCTGCTCGAGGCCGCCGAGCCGGTGGTCGCGTCGGTTCTGGGGCTGGCGCTGCTCGGCGAGCGCCTCCACGCCCGCACCAACTTCGACAAGGCGGTGATCGCGGCCTCGGCCGCGACGATGTTCCTCTGCGCCGTCTTCCTCGCCCGCCGCCAGGCGATGCGCGGCACGTCGACCGCGCTGGAACGCGAACCGGGAATCTGCCCGGTGACACCCGGCGAGGCCGGCCGTACAGTTCGCCCATGAGCGGTGAACCCGAGCAACACCTCGAGGACGTCTTCGGAACGGAGGCGACCGCGACCGGGGCGACCACGAGCGTCGCGCCGCCGCCGCAGGCCCCGCCGCCCGACACCGCGGAGATCACCGCGCTCGCCGAGCGTGCCGCGCAACTGCGTGAGCAGTACCTGGCCGTCCAGCGCAGCCCCGAGCGCGTCGACCTCGAGAACCGGGTCGACGAGGCCGGCAAGCGGATCGTGCTGGCACAGAAGGGCGTCGAGGCCAGTCGCATGCAGGTCGAGAGCCGGCACCAGGAAGCGGCCGAGCTGCGCCAGAACGCCGACGAGGCCGAACGCAAGGCCCAGGACGCCGGGCCACGCGAAGCCGAGGAGCTGCGCGAGGAGGCCGCGAAGAACCGGGCGCTCGCCGGCGTCGCCGACGACCTCGCGAAGCGCGACGAGGCCGACATCGCGAAGTACCAGAAGGAGGTCTCGGACGCGACCGCCGAACAGACCCAGCTGCGGGCGCAGTCCGACCAGCTCGCCGACCAGCGCCAGGCCGCGGAGAAGGCCATCGACGCGATGGAGGACCGCGTCCGCTACCTGCGCGACGCGAACGCCGAGAACGCGAACGCGGTCGCGCTGCAACGCCAGGCCGACGAGCTACGCGCACAGGGCAACACCACCGAGGCGGACGCCCGGGCCCAGGAGGCTGCCGACGCCCGCGACCGGGCCGCCGACGCTCTCGGCAAGGCCGATGCCCAGGTCGTCGACGAGGGTTCGCTCACGATCCTCACCTCGACCGGCGCCGACGCGACCACGCCGCCCCCGGGCGAGCCCGCGTCCGACCAACCGGCGTCGGACCAACCGGCGGCGGACGACGGGTCCGGGCAGCCGGCGTCCGACCAACCGGCGTCCGACGACGGGTCCGGGCAGCCGGCGGCGGACGACGGGTCCGGGCCGCCGGCGCCGAGCGCGGACGACGCCGGTGCCTCCGACCAGCCACCGGCCGCCGACGACGGTGGCGGGCCACCCGACGTCGACGTGCTCGGCGAGCCGACCCCGCCGGCGCCTCTCCCTCCGGACGGCACGCCGGCACCCGACGGCGGTGCCGACGGGCAGCCGCCGGTGTTCGACGGGCCGGACCCGAACTTCGACGCCACCGACGACGTGGGGCCGGTCGACGCACCGTCGCTCGATCCGGGCGGTGCCGGGACGGGCACGCCCGATCTCGGCACGATCGACGACACCTCCGGGTTGCCCGATCTCCAACCGGTCGACGACGCCTCGGGCTCGGTCGACGACTGACGCCTCTCGGCGGGCGGTCAGCCCAGCTCGAGCTCGGGGTAGAGCGGGTAGCGGCCGAGCAGATCCTCCACGCGGGCACGAGCGGCGTCGACCGCGGTCGCGTGGGTTCGGAACCGGACAAGGGACGGCTTGCCCTGGTTCGGGCCCGTGTCGACGACTCCTGCCTCGGTCGCGCCCAGCAGCTGCGCGACGACGTCGCCGACCTCGCGCATCTCGTCGGCGCCCATCCCGAGCGTCGTCAACGCGGCGGTGCCGAACCGGAGCCCGCTCGTGTACCACGCCCCGTTGGTGTCGCCGGGCACGACGTTCCGGTTGGCGGTGATGCCGGCGTCGCGCAGCGCCGCCTCGGCCTGGCGGCCGGTCAGTCCGAAGGGGCGGACGTCGACGAGCACGAGATGGTTGTCGGTGCCGCCCGTGACGACCCGTACGCCGCGCGCGAGCAGCGTCTCCGCGAGGGTGCGTGCGTTGTCGACGACCGACGCGGCGTAGCGCGCGAACTCGGGCCGTGCCGCCTCGGCCAGCGCGACCGCCTTCGCGGCCATGACGTGCGGAAGAGGACCGCCGAGCACGAGCGGGCAGCCGCGGTCGACGAACGGCGCGAGGTCGCCGTCGCACAGCACGAGGCCGCCCCGAGGCCCGCGCAGCGTCTTGTGCGTGGTCGTGGTCACGACGTGCGCGTGTGGGACCGGGTCGTGATCGCCCGTGAGCACCTTGCCCGCCACGAGCCCGGCGAAGTGCGCCATGTCGACCATGAACGTGGCGCCGACCTCGTCGGCGATCTCACGCATCACCCGGAAGTCGATCAGGCGGGGATACGAGCTGTAGCCGGCGACCAGGATCAGCGGTCGCACCTCGCGGGCTCGACGCCGCACCTCGTCGTAGTCGATGCGCGACGTTGCCGGGTCGACGCCGTACGACGTGTGGCGGAAGAGCTTCCCCGAGATGTTGGGCCGGAACCCGTGGGTCAGGTGGCCGCCGGCCTCGAGCGACATGCCCAGCAGCGCCTGGTTCCCCAACGACTGCCGGAGCATCTCCCAGTCGGCGGGCGTGAGGTCGTTGACGTGGCCGGCGCCGAGGCGGTCGAGCGCCGGGGACTCGACCCGTTGCGAGAGGACGGCCCAGAACGCGACGAGGTTCGCGTCGATCCCGCTGTGGGGCTGGGCGTACGCGTGCGCGGCGCCGAACAGCGAGCACGCCAGCTCGTTCGCGCGCGCCTCGACCGCGTCGACGTTGTCGCACCCCGCGTAGAGCCGGTGGCCCGGGCTGCCCTCCGCGTACTTGTCGCTGAGCCAGTTGCCCATCGCGAGCAGCACGGCCGGGCTCGCGAAGCTCTCGCTCGCGATCAGCTTCAGGTGCGTCCGCTGGTCGCGCAGCTCCTGCAACACCGCGTCGGCGACGCCCGGCTCCACCCGGGCGACGGTGTCGAGCGCCGCCGCGAACGCGACCGTCTCGGTCGAGATCACACCCGCGTCGATCCCGAAGCGCGAGAGGTACGTCGTCAGCAGCGAGTCGGCCATGGCGACCGCAGCCTACGAGGGACGCGCGACGGTCACGCTCCGGAGGCGGCGACGGCGCCGGAGCCCGCGGTCGCGCCCGACCGGGCGAACCTGAAGCCGCGGTAGCCGTCGCGCACGACCTCGTCGCACAGCTGCCGGTACGCGACCATCCCCCCGCAGTAGGGGAGGATCACCCGGGGCTTGCCGGGGATGTTGGCGCCGACGTACCACGAGTTGGCGTGGGAGAAGATGGACACCTTCGCCACCTCGGCGACGTGCTCCGCCCAGGCGTTCTGCGCGCCCTCGTCGGCCTCGACGCGGTCGTAACCGTGCTCGCGCATGTACGCGATGCAGTCCGAGATCCACTCGACGTGGTGCTCGATGGCGACGGGCACGTTGGTCAGGATCGACGGGCTCCCGGGGCCGGTGACGGTGAACATGTTCGGGAAGCCCGCGACCTGCAGCCCGAGGAGCGTGCGGGGCCCGTCCTTCCACTGGTCGGCCAGGCGTCGACCGTTCGCACCCCGGATGTCGATGCGCAGGAGTGCTCCCGTCACCGCGTCGAAACCGGTCGCGAAGACGATGACGTCGAGGTCGTAGTGCGCCTCGCTCGTCCGGATCCCGCTGGGCGTGATCTCCTCGATCGGGGTGCTGCGGATGTCGACGAGGGTGACGTTGTCGCG
Organism: Acidimicrobiia bacterium; assembly: GCA_035650535.1. Classification (GTDB taxonomy): domain Bacteria; phylum Actinomycetota; class Acidimicrobiia; order IMCC26256; family PALSA-555; genus DASRHL01. The sequence goes on along the minus strand of DASRHL010000449.1, from coordinate 9,334 downwards.
GTTGAACGTCTCGAAGTAGTCGGTGTCGATGGGCGGACGCTTGGAGCCGAACGGATGGTCCTTGGGGCACAGCATCTCGGCCGTGGCCGGATCCTTGACCGTCCCGCGGATCTTGTTCCGGATGAAGTCGGCCGCGACCTGGTTCGCGTCGAGGTCGCGGATCACGTCGCTGAAGCCGCCCCAGATGAACTTGAAGCCACCCTCCTTCCACAACGACTCGAAGATCTCCTCGCGCTCCTCCGGCGTCGCGTCCATCGTCGCCCGCTCGATGGGCGTGTACGGGAATCCGCCGTCGTTGCGCCGGGTGGCTTCGAAGATCGCGGCGTAGTTGCGCTTGATCTCGCGCTGGCGCTGCGGGTCGAAGGCGGCATGGCGGGCGGGCACGCTGTAGTTCGGCGTCCGTTGGAACACGGTGAGGTGCTCGGCCTCGGCGGCGATGACGGGCGTCGCCTGGATCCCGCTCGATCCGGTGCCGATCAGCCCGACCCGCTTGCCGCGCAGGTCGACGCCCTCGCGGGGCCACTTGGCCGTCAGGTACACGTCGCCGCGGAAGCCGTCGAGACCCGGGATGTCGGGCACGTTCTCGGCGGACAGGCAGCCCGCGGCCGTCACGAGGAACCGGGCGCGCACGACGTCACCCCGGTCGGTGCGCACCTCCCAGGTGTCGGTGTCGTCGTCGAACCACGCGGCCTGGACGCGCGTCTCGAACTGGATGGAACGGCGCAGGTCGAACCGGTCGGCGACGTGGTTGAGGTACCGCTCGATCTCCGGCTGCTCCGGGTAGCGGCCCGACCATTCCCACTCCTGCGCGAGCTCCTCGTCGAAGGAGTAGCAGTAGTAGAAGCTCTCGGAGTCGCAGCGCGCGCCCGGGTAGCGGTTCCAGAACCAGGTCCCGCCGACGCCCGAACCGGCCTCGTACGCCTGCACGCGCATGCCGAGCACGTCGCGCAGGCGGTAGAGCGCGTAGAGCCCGGCGAAGCCGGCGCCGACGACGACGGCGTCGAGCTCGGGTGTGTTCACCTGGTCGGCCGGGAGCTGCTGGACAGTCACTCGTTCCCCCTCCACGCGGCGGACGCGGCCCGTTCAGCGTCGCAGATCGGCCTGCGCGGCGCCAAGCGGGCCCGCGTACGATCGCCGGGCGGGGCGTCGGGGGTGAGCAGATGGCGGAATCGGACGAGATCCTGGCCCGGAAGATCGACCTCGTGTGGAGCCAGCGCGAGATCGAACGGATGATCTACGCCGTCGGCTATGCGATCGAGGACGGCGACTTCCAGCGGGTGGGCGACATCATGGGTGACGCCACGCTCGGCGCCGACATGATCGGCCGCCGGGCCTTCCACGGCGGTGGCGAGATCCGCGACCAGTACGCGCGGACCAACATCGTCTACCCCGGACGGGGGCGGGCGTCGAAGGAGATCTACCACAACATCTTGGTGGAGATCGATCTCGACGACGACACGGCGACCTCGGTGACCAGCTACACGGTCGCGCACCAGCCGCCGGGCGACCCGTTCGAGCTGATCGTCGCCGGCCGCTACGAGGACGAGTGGGCGCGGCGCGGCGGCGTCTGGCGCTGGGTGGACCGTTACATCGTCGTCCAGTACCGGAACGACCTCGACAAGCACATGCGGCCGGGGACGCAGCCTTACAACTGAACGCGGGTCCGTCTAACGTCGCCGTCGTGCCGCAAGGGACCACCGAGGTCGCGGGTGCGATCCGCGAGGTCGTCGCGGGATGGCGCGGTGAGCGCGCCGCCCGACTGGCCCGGCGGCAGCTCGATCCCGGCGACTTCGCCGTCCTCCGCGACGCCGGCCTCCTGACGCTGATCGCACCCACCGAGGTGGGCGGCCGCTGGGAAGGCTCGGCCCGCTCCGCGCGGCCGCTGTGCGAGGTCTACCGCCACCTGGCGACCGCCGATCCGTCCGTCGCGCTCGTGTCGAGCATGCATCCCGCGGTGATCGCGTTCTGGCTGGCGAGCCCCGACCCCGACCAGCCCGAGTGGGAGGCCCAGCGCCGCGCGGTCTTCGAGAGCGCGGTGGCGGGCGAGCAGTGGGGGACGATCACCTCCGAACCGGGCAGCGGCGGTGACATCGGCCGCACCCGGGCCACCGCCGCGCCGCGCGCCGGCCGGCCGTTCCTCCCGGGCACGTGTTACGGCGTGACCGGCGACAAGCACTTCGGCAGCGGCCTCGGTGTCACCGACCGGATGATGACGACGGCGGTCCCCGAGGGCGAGGCCGATCCGACCATCTTCGTGCTCGATGTGCGCGACCGCCCGTGGGACGGCACTTCCGGCCTCCGCCTGGTCGCGGAGTGGGACGGGATGGGGATGTCGGCGACGCAGAGTCACGCCATGCGGCTCGAGGACGCGCCGTCGGTACGCATGGCGTGGAACGGGGACGGCGGGCTCGAGCCGATCACTCGCGCGGCGAACCCCCTGATCGCGTCGCTGTTCACGGCGGTTGTGCTCGGCGTGCTCGACGAGGCGGTCGAGCTCGCCCGGGGCGAGGTGAGGAAGAAGGCCGACCAGCTCCGCCCGTACGAGCGGGTCGAGTGGTCACGGGCGGAGCTCGACCACTGGACCGCCGTGCAGGCCTACGAGGGCGGGCTCCGCGCGATCGAAAGCGGGGACGGCCGGAGCGCGCTCTACGCGTGCATCCGCGCCAAGGAGGCGGTCGCCGAGCTCGCCGAGCAGACGTTGCTGCGACTGACACGCGTGCTCGGCGGCGGGACCTTCTCGGCGCGGTCACCGTTCGCACACTGGTTCGAGGACGTCCGGGCGCTCGGCTTCCTCCGCCCGCCCTGGGGCCTGGCGTTCGACACGCTCTTCTCCACGTCGATCGACTGAATGTCACGACGCCGGCGGCGCCGCCCCGTCACCGTCTGGATCCAGCCCGCGCTGCGGGCTCCGGTTCTTGGCACGTTGAACGTCGCTATTCGGCGTTCAACGTGCCAAGAACGCAAAGGCCGCGAGTGCGTCCTCGAGCGCGCCATGGCGGCAAGGCGAGGGCCCTGCCCGGCAGGATGGTGGGGTCCCCATGAGCGCGAAGGGAGGCGGACGGATGGACGTCGTCGTGATCGGCGGTGGGCCGGCCGGGTTGTTCGCGTCGTCGTTGCTGCTCGCTCGGGCCGGCCACGACGTGGCGCTCTACGAGCAGAGCGACCTCGACCCGGCGCCCGACGTGGAGACCGCAGCGGCCCGGGCGCAGCGACCGACTGCGCCCCAGGCGGTGCAGCCGCACATCGTGATGTCACGCACCCGCCAGTTGCTGCTCGAGCGGCTGCCGGACGTGTACGACGATCTGCTCGCGGCCGGTGTCGTCGCCGCGCCCGTCGCCACGCAGATGCCGCCCACCCTGACCGACCGGAGTGCCCGACCGGGTGACGAGCAGCTCACGCTCCTGATGACGCGGCGCTCGACGGTCGACTGGGTGCTGCTCCGCGCGGTGTGTGCCGAGCCGCGGGTCACGCGGCATGGCGGCACACGTGTGCTGGAGCTCGACGCCGACTGGGCGGGCACGTCGCCGCGCGTCGTCGGGGTGCGCACCGACGCCGGTGACGTCGCGGCCGACCTCGTCGTCGACGCGACGGGTCGCCGGTCACCGATCGACCGTTGGCTCGAGGAGCTCGGCGGCCGTCCGACTGCGACCTGGGCCGCGGAGTGCGGGCTCGCGTACTTCAGCCGGCACTACGCGCTGCGCAATGGCGTCGAACCACCCGCTCCGACCACGACGAGGCTCGTCATCCCGCTCGACGAGTTCATGATCGGCATCTGGGGCGCGGACAACTCGATCATGCAGCTGGCCGTCGTGCCGCTCGCCGCGGATCGCCGGTTCCGCACGGTGAAGGACCCGGCGGTGTTCACCGCCGTGCTCCGTACGGTTCCCGAGTTCGCGGCTTGGCTCGACGTCCTCGAGCCGATCACGCCCGTGTACCCGATGGCCGGGATCCACAACACGCTCCGGCGTGTCGTCGTCGACGGCGTCCCGGTCGTCACCGGGCTGCACCCGATCGGGGACTCCGTGTGCACCACGAATCCCACGCTCAGCCGCGGCATGACGCTGGCGCTGACGACGGCGGTGGACGTCGCTGATGTCGTCGCCAAGTACGCGGACGACCCGAACGAGCAGGCGCTCGTGTTCGACGAGCTCGTCGCCGACCACGTCGTCCCGTACTACGAGGACCAGGTCGTCAACGACGGCGCGCGCCTCGCCGTGCTCCGCCACAACGTGTTCGGCGCGCCCGCGCCCGAGCCGCCGTCACCCGACGCGACGCGCCTCGGCTACTGGGAGATCCGCACGGCCGGGCGGTACGACGCGACCGCGTTTCGCGCCTTCTGGGAGCTCCAGGGCATGGTGCGCCGTCCCGACGACGTGTACGCGGATCAGGCGGTCGTCTCGCGCGCCCGCGAGGTGCTCTCGCAGCTCGGTGAAGAGGCCCGCCCGGAGCAGCCGACGCGCGCCGAGCTCGAAGCCGCGCTCGCGACCTGAACGAGCGGCGCGGCGCTCCTGCGCGACGGTCGTGGCGCCACGCACGCAGTGGCGCAGAGCTGCATCCACGGGCGGGCGGGTCCGTGCAGGTCGGCGACGCGGAAGCCGTGGCCGGCGAGCAGCCCGACGATCCCGGCCGGTGAGAGGCAACGCCGGAAGGGGATGCCGAGCAGGCCGTGGCGGTCGGCGCGGGCGCGAAGCCGCGGGTCGGCGGGCTCCGTGTGGGCGAGGCCGACGAACGCGGCGTTCGGCGTGCGGATCACGAGGCGGCCGCCGGGTCGCACCACCCGCGACACGTGTTCGAGCGTCTCGTGCAGGTCGTCGAGCGCCTCGAAGCAGTTCAGGATCCAGACGCCGTCGAACTCCCCATCCGTGAAGAGGTCCGCGCTGAAGCGTGTCGATCGGACGTCGTGTCCTCGGACCCGGCACGCCCCGGCGGAGGGTCGCATTGACGTCGACACCCGTGGCAACCGGCGGCACGGGCGACGTCGAGGAACGCTCCGACGAAACTGCCGATCTCGAGCAGCCGGGCGCCCGCGACGAGCTCGGCCGTCCGGACGACCGGTGCCCGGGGGCTGCCGCACACTTCGCAGCCCCCTCGCAGGATGTCGACAGGCGGTGGGTGGACGTCCGGTCGAGGCATCGGGAACGCCACGTGGCCCTCCAGTCGGAGCACGCGCTCGACGTACCGGTACCCGCGCGGTGCCGGCCTCGAACCGTCCGTGCGACGCCGCCCGCGCCTGCCTAGCCTCCGAGTCATGAGCGGGCGAGCATGACGGACCCACTCGCCGACACGAGCGAGCGCGCCGAGCTGCGGGCGGCGGTGCGCCGGCTCGTCGCCGACGTGTCGCCACCCGAGCGCATCAGGGAGCTCGACGAAGCCGAGCAGTTCGACGACGAGCTCTGCGCGGCCCTGGCGGGGATGGGCGCGCTCACGGCCGGCGCCCCCGCGGACGTCGGTGGCGTCGGTGACGTGCGCGACCAGCTCGTGGTGGTGGAGGAGGTCGCGGCCGGCCCGACGTCGATGGCCGCGTTCCTGATCGCCCACTACGCCGTCACCCAGGTGCTCGCGGCGTTCGGGCACACCGGCGAGCACCGGGAGATCGTCGAGGCACTGCTCGCCGGGCGGACCAAGGTCTCGTTCTCGATGTCGGAGGCAGGCGGCGGTACCGACGTGGCCCGCGTCATGCGCACACGGGCGGAGCGGGCGCCGGGGGGCTGGTGCATCACCGGCGAGAAGATGTGGACGTCGGGTGCGACCCTCGCGAGTCACCTCGTCGTGCTCGCCCGCACCTCGCCGATCGACCGCAGCCCGGTCCGCGGCGTGACGATGTTCCTCGTGCCCGCGGATGCCGCCGGTGTGCACATCCGGGCGCTCGACACCTTCGGCATACACGGGATGTCGACGTGTCAGGTCGTCTACGACGCCGTCACTGTCGGCGACGACGCCGTGCTCGGCGACGTCGACGCCGGAATGCGGCAGGTGTTCGCGACGATCAACCGGGAAGGTCTGAACGCCGCGGCTGCGTGCATCGGCGCCGGTCGGGGCGCGCTCGACCTCGCGGTGCAGTACGCGAAGGACCGGGAAGTGTTCGGAAAGCCGATCGGTGCGTTCCAGACGCCGCAGCACTGGTTGGTCGACGGCGCGGTCGCGCTGGAGTCGGCACGCGGGCTCATGGTGCGCGCCGCCGAGCTCGAGGTGACGGGTGGCGACGCGGGCGCGCTGGCGTCGATGGCCAAGCTCGTGGCGTCCGAGGCCGCGGAACGCATCGCCCGGAAGGGGATGCAGCTCATGGGCGGCGCCGGCTACAGCCGCGACGTCGCGATGCAGCGCTACTTCCGCGACGTGCGGCTGTGGAGCTTCTCGCCGCTCACGAACGAGATGGTGCGCAACCGCATCGGAGAGCAGGTTCTCGGGCTGCCCCGCTCCTATTGAGGGGAGCTCGGTTGACCGGAGCCGGGTTCGCCCGTGTCGCGCGCCATCTGCTCCATCCCCGCACACATGCCGCCGTCGACGATGACGTCCACTCCCGTCACGAAGCTCGCGTCGTCCGACAGCAGGTACGCGACGAGTGCCGCCACCTCCTCGGCGCGGCCCTGGCGGCCGAGCGGCGTCTGCTCGACGAGGACCTTCATCATCGGCTGCTGCTCGTACTCCTGACGGCCCATGGGCGTCTCGATGATCCCGGGCGAGATCGAGCAGACGCGCCCGCCCGCGTGGCCCCAGGCCACCGCCTCGCGGCGGGCGAGGCGCTGCACGCCGCGCTTCGCCCACGAGTAGGCGGCGCCCGGATCGTCGATGCCGGGGACGGCCCGCTCGAGGTCGTCGACGAGTGCCGGCGAGAGCGGGTCGTCGAGGATGGCGTCGACGGCGGGATCCGCCGACGACGCGAGGAGGACGGCCGCCGTCGACGCGAAGCAGACGACTGCGCTCCCGTCGACCGCGAGGGGCCGCAGGGCGTCGAGGAGCAGCGCGGTGCCGACGAGGTCGACGCGGACGATGCTGCGCCAGTCGGCCATGGTCGGCGAGATGCCGGCCGCGTGCGCGACAGCCCGGAGCGACCCGGTGCCGGCGGCCCGTGCCGCGAGCGACGCGATGCCGGCGGCGTCCGTCACGTCGACCACGATCGTTTCGACCTCGGCTCCCGTGCCGGTCAGCTCCTTCGCCGCGACGGACAGGCCGGCCTCGTCGAGATCGACCGCCAGCAGCACGTCGACCATCGTCGTGAGACGCTGCGCGCAGGCGAACCCCATGCCGCGACCCGCACCGGTCGCGATGCCGACGGTGGTCATGGCTCCCCCTCCCCGCCGCGGACGGCCGACCGTACCAGTCGCCAGTGGTGCGCGGCGCCGGGCCCGCGTACCGTCGTCGCCGGCGGGGAGCCACGCGACAGACCGCGTCCCGAGGAGCGACACCGATGAGCGACACGTACCTGGTCTTCTTCGAGCGGGGTGACGAGCCGGCCGACGTGTTCGGCAAGCGGCTGCGCGACACCGCGGCGCAGCTCGCAGCCGACGAGCGGGCCAGGGACGTGATCCTGCTGGTCGACGACGGCGAGGTCGGCGCGCCCGATTCGGCGACGGCGATGCCGTCGCCGTCCGACGCCATGCTGGTCGTGACCGGCCTGCCCGCGGACGCGCTCCCGCCCGGCACTGCCGTGTACCGGGGGTCGCGGCGGGTCGTCAAGGCGCGGCCGCGCGGCCGTGACGGCGCGCGTTCCGACGGATTCACGATCATCTGCCCGAGCGTGCGCGCCGGCTTCCTCGACCACGCCGCCTTCGACGCCCACTGGCGCGACAACCACTCGCGCGTCCACGTCGACTCGTCGCCCGGTACCTGCCACTACGAGCAGCTGCCGGTCGACGAGGTGCTCACGCCGGGCGCACGCGAGTGGGACGGCGTGGGTCTGCTGAGCTTCGCGACCGCGGACGACTACACGGAGCGGATGTTCGACGGCGAGCGCGGCCAAACCGCGATCTTCGAGGACTGCGACCGCTTCCTCGACCTCGCCAAGGGCGAGACCATCCCCGCCAGCGAGTACGTCTACAAGGACAGCGCGGCCGGCTCCGGAAGGTGAACCAGCGGCGGGAGTGGTGACGATGTCGGCGCTCGCCGGGGTGCGGGTCCTCGACTTCTCCGGTCACTTCGCCGCCGCCATGGCGGCCATGCACCTCGGCGATCTGGGCGCGGAGGTCGTGAAGGTCGACGCCACCCCCGAGGAGCGGGGCCGGGCCGAGCCCGGCTTTCTCGCCTGGAACCGCAACAAGGTCCGGGTGGTGCTCGACCTGTGCCGCGCCGGCGACCTGGCGGAGGCGAAGCGTCTCGTCGGCGGTGCGGACGTCGCCATCTTCGACGGCCCGCCCGGTCGGCTGGAGGAGCTCGGGCTCGACGGTGGGACGCTGACCCGTCTCCACGGGCACCTCGTCCACGCGTGGGCGCCGCCGTACGGCGAGCGGGGCCGCTTCAGCTCGCTCCCGCCGTCGCACCACCTGCTCGCCGCCCTGACCGGGATCGCGCGGGCGCAGGCGTCGTATTCCGGCGTGCCGGTGCATCTCGTCTCGCCGCAGGCCTTCTACGGCCAGGCGAACTGCCTGGCGATCGCGATCGCCGCCGCGCTCTACGAACGGGTCCGGTCGGGCCGGGGCCAGGCGGTCGTCGTGAGCGGGCTGCACGGCGCCGCGCAGGTGATGCCGACCACGCGGTTCGAGGGCGGCCGGGCCGGGGTGTGGAGCTCGCCGGTGGGCGGCGCGCCGAACTACCGGCTCTACCAGTGCGGGGACGGCGAGTGGCTGTTCCTGGGGGCGCTCTTCGAGCCCGTCTACCTGCGGGCCCTGGACGTGACGGGTGTGCTCGACGGCCTGCTCGCCGATCCGGCGATCGACGGCGACCTCGACGCCGCGCTCGTCGGGCCGGGTGCACGCATCGCGATGGCGAAGCTCGAGGCGGTGTTCCGGACCAGGCCGCGCCCGGCGTGGATCGCGACGCTCGAGGCGGCGGACATCCCGTGCGGCCCCGTGCGCACACGGGAGGAGTGGTTCCACGGCGAGACGGTCGCGGCCAACGCGATGCGCGTCGAGCTGGACCATCCCGAACTGGGTCGCGTGGAGATGCCCGGCGTCTCGCTGCAGCTGGGTGCGACGCCGGCGCGCCGCCCCTGCCTGCCGGCGCTCGCCACGGGTCCACCCGGCTGGCGCCGCGAGCCGGTCGGACGGAGCGGGGGTGACGGGTTCGGAGCGCCGCTGGCAGGCGTGAAGGTACTCGATCTCGGCGTGGTGATCGCGGGCGCGTACGCGGGGACGATCCTGGCCGGCCTGGGTGCCGACGTCGTCAAGGTCGAGGTGCC
>DASRHL010000448.1:0-7380 GCA_035650535.1 Acidimicrobiia bacterium | reverse complement strand
AACGGCGCGGGCGACGGCGGGAGCGGGGGCGGGGACGGTGTCGAAGGGCGGGCGTAGCATCGACGGCGATGCCCAAGTTGCTCCTGCTCGACGGCCACTCGCTGGCGTTCCGGGCCTTCTACGCCCTGCCGACGGACCTCTCGACCCCGGCCGGCACCATCACCAACGCGGTCTTCGGGTTCACGTCGATGCTCACCAAGGTCATCGGCGACGAGCACCCCGACTACATCGCGGTCGCGTTCGACACGCCCGCGCCGACCTTCCGCGACGAGATGGATCCCGACTACAAGGCCGGGCGCAAGGAGGCGCCGGACGTCTTCCGGTCGCAGATGCCGCTCATCCGCGAGGTCCTCGACGCCCTCCGCATCCCCGTGCTCGAGATCGAGGGGGTCGAGGCCGACGACGTGATCGCCACGCTGGCGACGCAGGCGGCCGACGAGGGGATCGACGTCGTCGTCGTCACGGGCGACCGCGACACCTACCAGCTCGTGCGCGATCCCCACCTCAAGGTCCTCTACAACAAGCGGGGCGTCTCCGACTACGCGCTCTACGACGAGGCGGGCATCCTCGAGCGGACGGGCGTGACGCCGAGCCAGTACCCCGAGTACGCGGCGCTCCGCGGCGACCCGAGCGACAACCTGCCCGGCGTCCCCGGCATCGGCGAGAAGACGGCGGCGAAGCTCGTCAGCACCTACGGGACCATCGAGGCGATCCTCGAGCACGTCGACGAGCTGCCTCCGAAGCAGCGCCAGAACCTGACCGAGTGCGCCGAGCGAGTGCTGCTCAACCGGGCGATGTCGCAGCTGCGTTGCGACGTGGACGTCGGCGTCGTGCCGACCGAGCTCCGCCAGGGTGCCTTCGACAAGGAGGAGGTGCGCGTCCTCTTCGACCAGCTCGCGTTCCGCACGCTGCTGCCGCGCATCATGGAGGCGGTCGGCGACGTTTCCGCGGCGGTCACCGCGGAGGCCGAGACCATCGAGGCCGACGTGGAGGTGCTGCGCGACGCCGCCGCCGTCGCGAAGCGGCTCGACGAGGTCCGCGTTGCCAACGCCCGGTACGCGCTCGAACCGCGTTGGGAGGGCGTCGCCGGGCAGAGCGCGCTGCTCGGTCTGGCGCTCGCCGACGAGGCCGGCCGGGTCACCTACTTCGACGGCTCCGTGCTCGCGGACGCGGCCGTGGTCGCCGCCGGGACGGCCCTCATGGGCCCGGCGGGCCCGCCCCTCGTCGTGCACCGCGCGAAGGAGCTGATGCACGGGCTCGGCGCCGACATCCGGTCGTTGCACCACGACACCGCGGTGATGGCGTACCTCCTCGACCCGGCCGAGGGGAAGTACCGCCTCGAGGACCTCACCCTCCGCTATCTCTCGATGGAGGTCGAGTCGCCGGACGTCGAGGCGGGCACGCTCGACTTCGACGGCGACGCCGCGGCCAACGACACCGGCCGGCGCGCCGTCGCCGTCCTGCGCCTGTCGGACGCCCTGGCGGGCGCCCTCGACGCGCGCGAGCTGACCGACCTCTACGAGGGTTTCGAGCGGCCCCTGGTCCGCGTCCTCGCCAAGATGGAGCACGCCGGCATCAAGGTCGACCGGGCCTTCCTCGACGACCTGCGAGCCGAGCTCGCCACGGAGTGCGACCAGCTCGTCCGCCAGATCCACGCGCTGGCCGGCGAGGAGTTCAACGTCAACTCGACGCCGCAGCTCCGCGTGGTGCTGTTCGAGAAGCTCGGGCTGACGCCCGTCAAGAAGACCAAGACCGGCCCGTCCACCGACGCCGACTCGCTGCAGAAGATGGCCGAGGACCATCCCATCGTCGAGGTGCTCCTCCGCTACCGCGAGGTCGAGAAGCTGCGCTCCACCTACGCCGACGCGTTGCCGCCGCTCATCGGCCCCGACGGGCGCATCCACGCCACGCTCAAGCAGACCGACACCACCACCGGCCGCATCTCGAGCGAGGCGCCCAACCTCCAGAACATCCCCGTGCGGACGGCCGACGGCCGCGAGTTCCGCCGCGCGTTCATCGCGGAGGACGGCTGCGGCCTCCTCACCGCCGACTACTCGCAGATCGAGCTGCGCGTCCTCGCGCACCTGGCCGAGGACCCGGGTCTCATCGACGCGTTCGAGCGCGGCCTCGACGTGCACACCGTCACCGCGGCGAAGGTCTTCGGGGTCGCCGAGAGTGACGTCGACGCCCCGCAGCGGCGGTTCGCAAAGGTCGTCAACTACGGCCTCGCGTACGGTATGGAGGCCTACGGCCTCGGGCAGCGTCTCGGCATCCCCACCGAGGAGGCGCGCGAGATCCTCGACAACTACTTCGAGGGCTTCCCGAACGTCCGCGAGTTCATGATCCGGACGGTGAAGGAGGCGAAGCAGCGCGGCTACACGACGACGATCTTCGGCCGCCGGCGCCAGATCACCGAGCTGTCGTCCGACAACTTCCGCATCCGCCAGATGGGGGAGCGCATGGCCCAGAACGCTCCCGTCCAGGGATCGGCCGCCGACGTGTTCAAGCTCGCGATGATCGACGTCGACCAGGCCCTCGACTCGGGCGGCTTCCGCACGCAGATGCTGCTGACCGTGCACGACGAGCTCGTGTTCGAGGTCCCGCTCGACGAACGGGCCGCCGTCGAGCCGCTCATCCGTTCCACGATGGAGAACGTCACCGAGCTGAAGGTGCCCCTGGCCGTCGACATCGGTTTCGGCCCGAACTGGGCCGAGGCGAAGTAGCGGCCGGGTGGCGCGCCGGGTCTACGTCGCGAGCCCGCTCGGCTTCACGCCGGCCGGGCGGCGCTGGAGCGAGGACGAGCTGCTGCCCGCGCTCCTCGCTGCCGGCCTCGACCCCGTGGACCCGTGGACGCTCACGCCCGAGGTCGACGCCGCCCTCAGCGCGGCGCTCGTGCTCGCCGACGGACCGGACCGGCGGACGAGCCTCGCCGACGTCGACCGCCGGATCGGCGAGGCGAACGCGGCGCTCATCCGCGGCGCCGACGGGATGCTCGCCGTCCTCGACGGGACTGACGTCGACTCGGGCACCGCCGCCGAGGTGGGGTTCGCGAGCGCGCTCGGCAAGTTCGTCGTCGGCTTGCGCACCGACCTCCGGCGGGCGGGCGACAACGAGGGCACCATCGTGAACCTGCAGGTCGAGTACTTCGTGCGGGCGACGGGCGGCCCGATCGTCACCGAGGTCGACGAGGCCGTCGCCGCGCTCGCCCGCCTGCTGGCCTGAAGGTCGCCGGGGTACCACTCATTGTGGTATCCTGCCCACGGGCTGCGACGAGCTGGGCGTCGCAGGGGGCAGGAAAGTGGGCTCGCGATGGTGGTTCTCGCGTGCGTGTTGATCTGGCTGATCCTCGTGGGGGTCGGCTTCCTCGTCGGCACCTCGAAGGGCCGGCCGGTGGCCGGCTTGGTCCTCGGGTTGCTGCTCGGGCCCATCGGCGTCGGGCTCGTGGCCACCGGGCCCTCGCGCTCGGCGACCCGGGCGGGCTGGAGGCACCCCTCCCGCGCGCAGGTGATGTGTCCGTGGTGCCTCGAGCGGATCCCGGTGGTGGCGAAACGCTGTGACCACTGCCTGCGACCCGTGACGCCGCCCCCCGCGACGCGACTGACCCGCACCTGAGTGGTTCGAGGACGGCCATCGCCGTCCTCGACCATCACAACGCGCGTGACGTCAGGTCCGCGTGGACTCGACGGCAGGCCGCCGCGCGTACTTCGTCGCGAGCAGGAACAGGCTGACCGCGCCGAGGAAGAGTCCGAAGTCGCGGAGCGCGATGTCCCAGTACTCGTTCTCGTCGATCCCGACGAGGACGAGGTCGACGACGATGGCGACGAGCCATCCGGCGACGAGAAGGCTGCCGATCCGTGGCCAGAGCAGGACCACGATCCCGGCGACGATCTCGAGGACGCCGACGCCGTACATGATCTGCGTCGCCGTCCCGGGCAGGTTGTTGACGGCTCCCGCCCACAGGTAGGACTTCCAGGGAACCATCCAGTTGTAGAACTTGTCGATCCCGAAGAGCACGGGAGCGACGAAGAAGCCGAGTCGCAGCAACCAGAACGCGCCGTATCCGGGGTCCCAGGTCGCGCCCGATGACGGACCCAAGGCGTGGAGCCGGAGACGGTGAGTCTCGTACTGCGGCGTCGTTGCCTGTGCCATGGCCCTCTTCCTTCCGGAGCGGCTGTGACCTCTGGGCAACCTCTTCCCGCGAAGGAACCCGATGTCCGATTGTTCGATTCGTGCCTACCCCGGCGGCGGCCGACGCAATCCCCGGTGAACCCGGTCAGACGGTGGCGATGACCCGCCCCGTCGTCCGACGGGCCGCGAGCGCCGTGATCGCGGCGGGGATCTCGTCGAACGTGCACACCCGGCCGATCACCGGCCGGACCTTCCCGGCACGGACGAGGTCGAGCACCGCGTCGTGGATCCGCTGGCCGAGCTCCCTGGTGGCGAAGTTGAAGCCGGTCGCCTGCTTGATGAAGGGCACCATCTCGGGGGCCGCGTAGCTGAGGATCGCTCCGCAGAGCTTCATGTTGGTCGCGATCACCCGCCGTGGGACGATGAACGGCTCGTCGACCTTCGTCTTGTCGGACGCCGCGCCCATCATCACGTACCGGCCGTTGTAGGCCGTCGCCTTGAGCGAGTCGTCGAACACCGCCGCACCGACGTTGTCGAAGACGACGTCGACGCCCCGGTTCTGGGTCTCGGCCATGACGACCTCGAGGAAGCTCGCCTCGTTGTAGTTGATCGTGACGTCGGCGCCGAGCTCGCGGCAGAGTGCCAACTTCTCGTCGCTACCCGCGGTGGCGAAGACCCGCGCGCCCGCGTTCGCCGCGAGTTGCACCGCGGCCGACCCCGACCCGCCCGCGGCGGCGTGGATCAGGACGCTCTCGCCGGCCTGCAGGTCGGCCCGGTCGAAGAGCCCGAGCCACGCGAGATGGAACGGGAAGAACAACGCGGCCGCGTCGGGGAACGGGATGTCGCCGGGCATCTCGAAGGCGGACGCCGTCTGGCAGATCGTGTAGTCGGCGTAGCCGCCGATCGCCTGCTTCGTGGTCGCCGCGACCCGCTTGCCCATCCACACTTCGGCGCCGGGTCCGCACGCGTCGACGACGCCGAACACCTCCATGCCCGGGCACGTCGGCAGCTCGGGCACCACCATCATGTTCCCGCCGTTGATGCGTTCGAGGTCGTTGAGGTTCATCGGGATGCCCTCGTTGCGCACCCGTACCTCGCCCGCTCCCGGCTCGGGGATCGGCACGGTGTCGAGTTGCAGGACGTCCAGCGGCTCGCCGTAGTGGTGCAGGCGCCACGCCCGCATCGTCCCGTTCGCCGCTCCCGCCGCATCGCTCATGCCGCGCCCTCCGGTCGTCCGATCCCGTGAGTCGCTCGTTCTAGCCGGAAACGCGCCGAGCCCCAGAGAGCACGGAACTGCCTGGTCTGGGCGTGCGCCTACCCTCCCTCCCGTGAGCGACATGCCGTCCGTCCCGGACGGTCCCTGGTTCAACGAGGTGGCCGCCTTCCTCGGGCGGGCGTACCTGCGCAACGCGTTCACGATGGGCACGGAACAAGAGGTGGAGTTCGTCGTCGACGTGCTGGGGCTCCAGCCGGGGATGCGGGTGCTCGACGTGGGGTGCGGGCCGGGGCGCCACGCGCTCGCCCTCGCCCGCCGCGGGATGGAAGTGACGGGCGTCGATCTGTCGACCGACTTCGTCGAGCTCGCGCGGGCCGCGGCCGCGGCGGAGCAGTTGCCGGCCCAATTCACCGTCGCCGACGTGCGCGACCTCACCTTCGACTCGGAGTTCGACGCGGTCGTGTGCCTCTGCCAGGGCGGCTTCGGTCTCCTCGGCGGGCACGACGAGCCGGCGGTCTTCTCGCGCATCGTGGCCGGGGTGCACCCGGGAGGCGGGATCGCGCTCTCCGCGTTCTCCGCGTACTTCGCGCTGCGCTTCCTCGAAGCGGGCGAGACGTTCGACCCCGCGACCGGCGTGCTCCACGAGACCAGCATCGTTCGGAACGACTCCGGCGAGGAGCGGGCCTTCGAGCTCTGGACGACCTGCTTCACGGCGCGCGAGCTCGAGCTGCTCGCACGCGGCGCGGACGTCGACGTGCAGGGTGTCTACGGGGTGGCACCGGGGAAGTACGAGGTCGCGCGACCGGACCTCGACCGACCCGAATTGCTGCTGGTGGGGCACCGGCGCGCCTGAGCATGTAGCCTGTTCGGGCTGTTCCCGCCGGGAGCAGTGCCGCTCGCGCCGTAGTTCCGGATCTGGACCCGATGCGGTCCCGGACGACGCTCTGCGCCGCGCACGGCCTCGGTTTTCAAGGAGTACGAGTTGTCGGATCAGGACGTGGCGGGCGCCGAGGCGGCACCCGCCCCCGAGTCGGAACTGGGGAGCGGCGCCGCCGTCGCTTCCGACGCCACCGCCGTCGCCACGCTGGAAGGCCCGCCCGAGACCGAGACGGTCGACGACACCGACGACGCCCCCGTCGTCCTCGACGACCTCGGCGGCCAGTCGTTCTCGGACGCGGTCGACGCGACCATCGTCGCGTTCGACGACGGGGACATCGTCACCGGCAAGGTCGTCAAGATCGACAGCGACGAGGTGCTCCTCGACATCGGCTACAAGTCCGAGGGCGTCATCCCCTCGCGCGAGCTCTCCATCCGCAACGACGTCGACCCCAATGAAGTGGTGTCGCTCGACGAGGAGCTCGAGGCGCTCGTCCTCACCAAGGAGGACAAGGACGGCCGGCTGATCCTCTCCAAGAAGCGGGCCCAGTACGAGCGGGCCTGGGGCACGATCGAGGCCCTCAAGGAGAAGGACGAGGTCGTCTCGGGCCCGGTCATCGAGGTGGTCAAGGGCGGCCTGATCCTCGACATCGGCCTCCGGGGGTTCCTGCCGGCGTCGCTCGTCGACCTGCGGCGGGTCCGCGACCTCCACCCGTTCGTCGGCCGCACGCTCGAGTGCAAGATCATCGAGCTCGACAAGAACCGCAACAACGTCGTCCTGTCGCGCCGGGCCTACCTCGAGGAGACCCAGCGGGAGCAGCGGGACGAGTTCCTCGCCAACCTCAAGCCGGGCGAGATCCGCCAGGGTGTGGTCTCGTCCGTGGTCAACTTCGGCGCCTTCGTCGACCTCGGCGGGATGGACGGCCTCGTCCACGTCTCCGAGCTGTCGTGGAAGCACGTCGACCACCCGAGCTCCGTCGTCCAGGTCGGCGACGAGGTCACGGTGCAGGTCCTCGACGTCGACCTCTCCCGGGAGCGGATCTCGCTGTCGCTCAAGGCGACCCAGCAGGACCCGTGGCAGGAGTTCGCCGACACCCACCAGGTCGACGAGCTCGTCTACGGACGGGTCACCAAGCTGGTCCCGTTCGGCGCCTTCGTGC
>DASRHL010000447.1:0-18043 GCA_035650535.1 Acidimicrobiia bacterium | reverse complement strand
ACTTCCACGCTCAAGACACCTCCGTCCCGGCCCTTCCGCACGGCCCGGAAACGGCCACGATACCGCCTCGACGGCGGCGGGCCTCGCTCAGGGACCGAGCGTCAGGTGGGTGAGGAAACCCGTGAGGATGCGCGCGGTCGCGCCCCACACCGTCTCCCCGGGAATCTCGTAGAAGTCGATCGGCCGGTTGCGGCCGGGTTCGGTGTCGAGCAGGCCCGCGTCGATGTCCCACAGCTCCTGACGGAACGCTCCCGCTTCGAGCAATTCCGACAGCGCGACGTCGAAAACCCGAACCACCTCGCGGTCGTCGGGGTGCAGTTCGGGACGACCGGCGAGCAGACCGACGAACGGCGCGAGCGTGAAGCGCGCCTGCACCGTGAACAGATGGTCGAGCTCGGCGACGATCTCGACCTCGTCGGGCGCGAGCCCGATCTCCTCGTGCGCCTCGCGCAGCGCGGCGGCGGCCAGGTCCGCGTCGACCGACTCGTCGAGCTTGCCGCCGGGGAACGCGATCTGGCCCTGGTGGGTCGGCATCGTGTCGGGTCGCCGGGTGAGGATCAGCCGGGCCTCGCCCGCCTCCTCGAACAGCGCCACGAGCACGGCCGCCGGGCGGCTGCCCGGAATCGCGCCCTCGGGCCGGACCGGCGGCGGCAACCGCCCGCAGACGGCGCGCACGTCGGCGAGGCTGGGCCGCAGACGCTCCGGGGGGAGGCCGGCCCACGGCGCGGCCGCCCCGGCCCGGAAGCCGCGCGGCCGCGGGATGTGCTGGTTCCCGCCCCGGACGCGACGGGACGGCACCACTGGGGTGCCGTCCCCGCGAGCGGTCGTGGACGCGGTGGCCTACTTCGCGAGCTTGGCCAGCACGTCGCGGGCGGTGAGGATGAGCAGCTCCTCGCCGTCGACGGTGACCTCGGTGCCGCCGTACTTCGAGTAGATCACGGTGTCGCCGACGGCCACGTCGACGGGGATGATCTCACCGGTCTGCTCGGAGCGCTTGCCGGGACCGACGGCCAGGACCTCGCCCTGCTGGGGCTTCTCCTTGGCGGTGTCGGGGATGACGAGGCCGCTGATCGTGGTCTCTTCGGCCTCGCCGGCCCGGACGACGATGCGGTCCTCCAGCGGCTGCAGCTTCATGGGGGCGCCTCCTGCGGGCTGCGGGACTCGGGATCGAGTGGTACCGAAAGGGTTAGCACTCGAAGGGGTGGAGTGCTAACGACAAGATACCCGGCCTCCCCCGACCGGGCAAGCCGGGTCGGGACCCACCGGGTCAGGTGAGCGAGAGGGCGGGGGCGACGCCGGCGTCGAGGGGGGTCGGCCCGTCGGACGCCAGCCGGTAGTACGCGGTCGCCGCGATCATGGCCGCGTTGTCGGTGCACAGCTCCGGCGGGGGCAGGAACGCGGCCCGCCCGGTGGCGGCGGCCGCGTCGGCGACGCGGGCGCGAAGGCGCGAGTTGGCGGCCACGCCGCCCGCGAGCACGAGGGTCGGGGCTCCGTGCTCGTCGGCCGCGGCGACGAGCTTCGAGACGAGCTGGTCGACGACGGCCTCCTGGAACGACGCCGCGACGTCGGCGATCGGCGCGCCCGGGTTCCGGCGCACGAACGTGACCACCGAGGTCTTCAGCCCCGAGAACGAGAAGTCGAGCTCACCGGGCATCGCGCGCGGGAACGCGAACGCGTCGCGGTCGCCCGTGCTCGCGAGCCGGTCGATGGCCGGCCCGCCCGGATAGCCGAGACCGAGGTAGCGCGCCACCTTGTCGAAGGCCTCGCCGGCAGCGTCGTCGACGGTCTGGCCGAGCACGTCGTAGTCGCCGTGCCCCCGGATCACGACGAGCAACGTGTGCCCACCCGACGCGAGCAGCACCGCGAGCGGGGACCGCAGCTCGGGATCCTCGAGCCACCCCGCGTAGAGATGCGCCTCGAGATGGTTCACCTGCACGTACGGGCGGCCGGTGACGAGCGCGAGCGCCTTCGCCGCGCTCACGCCGACGAGGAGCGCGCCGGCGAGACCGGGCCCGTAGGTCGCGCCGATCGCGTCGACGTCGCCGAGCTCGACGCCCGCCTCGCCGAGCGCGTCGGCGACGACCGGGTTCACGAGCTCGACGTGGGCCCGGCTCGCGACCTCGGGCACGACGCCCCCGTACGGCGCGTGCAGCTCGATCTGGCTCGAGACCACCGACGACATGATGCGGTGGCCGTCGGCGACGATGGCCGCCGCCGTCTCGTCGCACGACGTCTCGATCCCCAGAATGATCACGAAACCCTCACGAGACCCTCACCACCGTCTCGGTTCCTCGAAGAGGGTCTCGCCCGGGACCTGGCGCTCCAGGCCGTCGAGCAGCGCCGCGTAGTCGGGCGTGTTCACCTTGTGCACCCACATGACCAGCGCGTCCTCGTTGGTCTCCTGGTAGTAGCCCTTGCGGACGCCGACCGGCGAGAACCCG
The DNA here is from genome assembly GCA_035650535.1 of Acidimicrobiia bacterium. GTDB lineage: Bacteria > Actinomycetota > Acidimicrobiia > IMCC26256 > PALSA-555 > DASRHL01. The sequence goes on along the minus strand of DASRHL010000447.1, from coordinate 15,602 downwards.
AACCGCCGGTAGAGCTCCTGCGCGCCCTTGTTCGACAGCCGAACCTCGAGCGTCATGTTCTCGGCGCCGCGCGCGATCGCCTCACGTGCGAGACCGAGGAGCAACCGCGTCCCGATCTTGTGGCGCTGCCACCTCGGGTCGACCGCGATCGTCGTCACGTGGCCGTCCTCCGCCGTCATCATCAGCCCCGCGTAGCCGACGACCTCGCGGCCGACGCGGGCGACGAGGTAGGCGCGCGTCGTCCGGAGCGCGAGCTCCGAGAGGAACAGCGACATGCTCCACGGCCGCGGGTAGACCTGCTCCTCGATCCGCAACACCGCGCGCACGTGGCGGCGCCGCATCGGCGTCACGTGCACGGTGAGGGCCTCGGTGATCACGCGCCGCTCCCGTGGCCGGTCACCGGGCACCGGCCCGGACCCGCTCCCAGTCGATCTCGGCGTCGCTGGCGCGCAGGTACATCGGCGCGAGCTCCCACGGGGGCTCGAACTCCTCGAGCTCGACGCGCCGGGTCGCGAGCTCGACGAGGGCCGCGGCCGAGGGTGCCGCGAACTCGGCGCCCGCGTGCTCGGCGTGCTCGAGCCGTGCGAACGCCTCGGCGTGGGCGGCGACGCCGTCGCCGGCGAGCAGCACGTCCTCCCCCGCCGCCTCGAGGTCGCCGACCAGGTCGGCGGGTGACCCGACCGTGTAGTCGCCGTCGCGCTGCAGGCCGCCCGGCACCGGGCGGTAGCGGGCGTGGAACACCTCGCGGCGCCGGGCGTCGAGCACCGCGACCACCATCCGCCGCGACGAGCGCAGCGGCCAGGCGACGAGGTCGAGGCTCGGGATGCCGACGACGGGGATGCGCAGGGCCTGGGCCATGACCTTGGCGGTCGTCACGCCGACCCGCAGGCCCGTGAAGAGCCCCGGTCCGGTCCCGACCGCCACGGCCGCGAGCTGGTCGAGGCCGACGCCGCACTCGCCGCACAGGTAGCGGATCGCGGGTGCGAGCTGCTCGGCGTGGCGGCGGCCCGTCCCGAGCCGCACCTCGCAGCGGACCGCGCCCGCGTCGCCGAGCGCGACGCTGACGAAGGGGGTCGCGGTGTCGATCGCGAGGAGCAGCATCACACCGCCCCGGTCAGGGTCTCGCGCACGGCCTCGGCCCGCCGCAGCCAGCGCGGCCCCTGGAAGCGCACCGTGAGCTCGCGCTCCTCGTCGGGCTCGAATGCGCCGTCGCCGTCGCTCGCCGGCGGCGGGAGCGCCAGCCGTACCTCGAGGTGCTCGACGGGCAGCTCGGCCGCGACCGCCTCGCCCCACTCGACCAGCGTCACCGCGTCGTCGCCGGCGAGATCCTCGAGGCCGAGGTCGAGGAACTCCTGCACGCGGTCGAGCCGGTAGACGTCGACGTGGACGAGCCGCACGCGCCCCAGGTACTCACGGGCGAGCGTGAACGTGGGGCTGACGACGGTCTCCTCGACCCCGAGCCCGTCGGCGACCCCCTTCGCGAACACGGTCTTGCCCGCGCCGAGCTGCCCGTCGAGCACGACGACGTCGCCGGGTTCGAGGAGCGCGCCGACGGCCCGTCCGGCGGCGCGCGTGTCGGCGGGCGACCGGCTGGTGACCACGACCTCACGGGCGGCGCCGGCCGTCACGGTGCGCCGCCCAGACGCGCGAGCGCCCGTTTCGCGAGCACGAAGTCGGCGCGGGTCTGCGCGAGCGGCGTGCCCCCGCCGCGGAGCACGGCCGCCGGGTGCAGCGTCGGGATCAGCACCGCACCGTCGCGGTACGGGTACTCGCGGCCGCGCAGCTTCGTGATGCCCTCCTTCGTGTCGAGCAGGAGCTTGGTCGCGAAGTTGCCGAGCGTCACGACGACACGCGGCCCGATGAAGTCGAGCTGGGCTTCCAGGTAGGGCCGGCAGGCCGTGATCTCGACGGGCAACGGGTCACGGTTGCCCGGCGGACGGCACTTGACGACGTTCGCGATGTACACGTCCTCACGTGTGAGTCCGATGCCCTCGATCAGTCGCGTGAGCAACCCACCGGCGCGCCCCACGAACGGGATTCCCTGGCGGTCCTCTTCCGCGCCCGGACCCTCGCCCACGAAGACGAGGTCCGCGGTCGGGTTCCCGGCGCCGAACACGACCTGGGTTCGGGTCTGGGCGAGGGGGCAGCTGCGGCAGGCGAGCGCGTGCTCGCGGAGCTCGTCGAACGACGACCAGCTCGGCGCCGGTACCTCGACCCGGGTCACAGGGATCACATTCTGGTCGAGCCGGGCGCGACCGCGTCGCGGATCGCGGCCGCGACGACCTCGGTGGCCGCGACCCGCAGCCGGTCGAGGTGCGCGTCCACCCGCCCGGTCGCCAGCGCGATCACGAGGTCGCCGTCGTGGCGGGTGTGGGAGGGGTGGATCGCCCGGGCCATCCCGTGATGCCCGCTCTGGGCGAGCAGGTGGCACTCGGCTTTCGTGCAGCGCGCATCCGTGACGACCACGACGAGCGTGGTGTTGGCGCTCGCGCCGCCGGCCGCCCGGCCCTGGTCGTCGGGCACGGCCTCGAACACGGCCGGATCGGGGAACGCCTCGGCACCCGGCGGCGCGTCGGACCCCGCGAGCACCCGGCCGTCGTCGCCGACGACGTCGCCGACCGCGTTGACGACCGCGAGCGCGACGAGGGTCGCGTCGCCGACGCGGGCCGTGGCCACCCCGAACCCACCGTCGGCGAGGTGGTCGGGCCCGTGCCACTTCCCGACGGTGGCGCCCCGCCCGGCGCCGACGCGGCCCCTGGTGACCGGCTCGTCGCCCGCGGCGTCGTCGAGGGCGGCGACGCCCTCGTCCGGACCGGGGCGGACCCCTTCGCGTGACACCAGGTCGAAGATCGCGGCCGCGGGCACGATCGGGACGCAGCCGCCGCGCGTCGGGAAGCCCCGGCCCCGCTCCGCGAGCGCCCGCATCACGCCGTCGGCGGCGGCGAGCCCGAACGCGGATCCGCCCGACAGGACGACGGCGTCGACGTGTTGCACGGTGCGGCCCGGTTCGAGCAGCGCGACCTCGCGCGTCGCCGGGGCACCGCCGCGCACCTCGACCGCGCCGACGGTCTCGGGTGGCAACAGGACCACGGTGACCCCCGTGGCCTCGCCCGTCCAGTGCCCGACGCGCACGTCGGGGATTGCCGTGATCAAGCGCTGCGCGCGACGCCGGCCGCCGCGCCGACTTCGCGAACGAAGTCCAGCACCATCCGGTCGAACCGCTCGGTCCGCTCGAGCATGAGCATGTGCCCGGCGTCGATGAACGTCTCGAGCCGCGCGCCCGGGATCAGCTCCGCCATCCGGCGTGACTCCGCGTACGGCGTGAGCCGGTCACGCGTCCCGCACGCGACGATCGTCGGCACGTCGATCGACGGGAGGTCGGGCGTCAGGTCGAGGCCGATGAGCGCGGCGGTCGCGAGGCGCGTCGTCTCCGGCGGGCAGCTCGCGAGCAGCTGCCGCGTGAGCTCGACGTGGCTCGACTGCGGATCACGGCCGAACCCGATCCGGGCCAGGGCGGTGCCCAGCTCGGGCCGCGCCATGAACGCGGCCAGGTCGAATCCGCCCACGAGCTGCTCGGCCACGGGACGGACCACCCGCCGGCCGACGACGGGCGTGCGCGCCATCGTCGAGAGCAGGACGATCCCGGCCACCCGCTCGCGCAGCACGGCCGGGTGTTCGATCGCGAACGCCTGCAGGGCGATACCGCCCATCGAGTGACCGACGACGACGACGTCGCGGAGGTCGAGTCCCTCCACGACGGTGCGCACGTCCCACCCGAGGTTGGAGACGCTGTGCCCGGTGTCGCCCACCAGCGAGTCGCCGTGGCCGCGATGGTCGAACGCGACGACGCGCACGCCCCGCTCGGGCAGCTCGGCGAACTGCTTCACCCAGACGCGCGAGGTGAGCGTGACGCCGTGCGACAACAGGACCGTCGGGCCGTCGCCCCTCGCCGCGGTGAAGATGCTGCCGCCGTCGTGGCTCGGCAGTCGCCTCGCCTCGTCGAAGACGAGGGCGCCGAGCGTGCCCGAATCGGGGTCGGGACGGCGGCGCAACCCGCGGACGACCGCCCGTTCGGTGCCGTAGAGCGTGCCCGCGACGCCGGCCGCGACGCCCGCGGCGACGCCCGTCGCGACCCCCACGCGGCGCAGCACGCTCACCGGTACCTCCTCGGGACACGCGGGCCGATCCCGCTCACGATCTCGTAGGCGATCGTTCCGAGACGCGCCGCCCACTCCGTCGCTGTGATCTCCTCGTCGCCCTGGCGGCCGAGCAGCACGACCTCGTCGCCCACCTCGACGGGGCCGGCGCCGGCGTCGACCATGAGCTGGTCCATGGTGACCGTGCCCGCGATCGGGCACCGCCGCCCCCGCACCAGCACTTCGCCGCCCACGAGCCCGAGGTTGCGGGGAACGCCGTCCGCATAGCCCGCGGGCACGGTCGCGATCACCGACGGTCGCTCGAGCTCGTACCGCAACCCGTACGAGAGCCGCGAGCCCGCGGCCAGCTCCTTCACATGGGAGACGCACGCCTTCAGCGCGAGCACGGGCCGCAGCGCGACGCGGCCCGCGAGGTCGGGCGCGGGCGGCACGCCGTAGAGCGCGATCCCGAGGCGCACGAGGTCGTAGCGGGCGGACGCGGCCTGGTTGAGGAGACCGGCGGAGTTCGCCGCGTGCACGATCGGCGGGCGGATGCCCCGCTCGCCCAGCTCCGCGAGGACGGCCTCGAAGGCCGCGAGCTGCGACGCGGTGTAGCCGTGGTCGGGCTCGTCGGCCACCGCCAGGTGCGTGCAGACGCCCTCGAACCGGAGCTCGGCGTGCGACGTGATCTTCTCCGCGAGCGCGACCGCGTCGCCGGGCGCGCAGCCGACCCGGTGCATCCCGGTGTCGACCTTCAGGTGCACGGGCAACGGCCCCCGCCCGGCGCGGGCGACCGCGGCACCGAGGGAGTCGATCCCCACGGAGGTGTAGACGACCGGCGTCAGGTCGTGCCCGACGACCGCGTCGGCGGCGGCCGGCGGCGGCTCCGAGAGCACGAGGACCGGCGCGTCGATCCCGGCGGCGCGCAGCCCGAGCCCCTCCTCCACGAGGGCGACGCCCAGCCACCGCGCGCCCCCCTCGAGGGCGGCGCGTGCCGCGGGGACGGCCCCGTGCCCGTAGGCGTCGGCCTTCACGACGGCGAGGACGGCCGCGGGCGCGGCGAGCTCGACGAGCGCCCGCGTGTTGTCGCGCAGCGCCCCGAGGTCGACCTCGCCCCAGACGGGTCGGAAGTGCGGGATCTCCTCGCTCACGTCATCCCCGCTCTCGGCGGCTTCGCCGCCGGGCGCTTCGCGCCATGCCGACCCCTTCTCTGGTCGCCGTCGCGGGCGACGGCTCCTGCCCCGCTCGCTGACGGCCGGGATACCCGGCCGTCTCGACGCTCGCTCACGTCACGCCTCGGTGTCCAGGTGCAGCCCCCGGAGCGTCGCCGGGAGCGCGTCGATGAGGTCGCCGGCGACGAGGCCGGCGTGACCGGCGACGTCGGCGGCCCGCCCGTGGACGAACGCACCCGCCGCCGCCGCCTCGAAGGGGGCGGCGCCCCGGGCCAGGAACCCCCCGATGATGCCCGACAGCACGTCGCCGGTGCCCGCGGTCGCGAGGGCGGCACCGCCGGTCGGGTTCACCGCGGCCCGGCCGTCGGGGCCGGCGACCACCGTCGCCGGACCCTTCAGCAGCGCGACGCAGCCGGCCGCGGCCGCCAGCGCCCGGGCCGCGGCGACCCGGTCCGCGCCGGGCGCGTCGCCCAGGAGTCGCGCGTACTCCCCCTCGTGCGGCGTGAGGATCGTGGGCGCCCGCCGCGACTGCAGCGGCCGGAGGTCGCCCCCGAGGGCGTTGAGGCCGTCGGCGTCGAGCACCAGGGGCACCGGGGCCTTCGCGACGATGCGGCGCACCGCCGCCGCGGTCGACCGCCGCGTCCCGAGCCCGGGGCCGACGACGATCGCCTTGAACCGCGCCAGCGGCTCGAGAACGGCGTCCGCGCCCGCCTCGGCCAGCGCCCCCGACTTGGTCGCCGGGAGCGCCCGCGTGATGACCTCGGTGCCGGACGCGCGTGCCGCGGCATCGGCGCCCGGCACCTCGCACCAGACGATGCCCGCGCCGGCGCGCATCGCGGCGTGGCTGACCATCGTCGGCGCGCCGGTCATGCCGCTCGACCCGCCCACGACCATCAGGCCGGCGATCCACTTGTGCGCGGTCGCGGGCCGCGCCGGAAGCCACCCGACCAGGTCGTGCTCGTCGACGACGCCGAGCGCCGGGCCGTCGGTCGAGGTGTCGATGCCGATGTCGACGACCGACACACGGCCGGCGTAGCTCCGGCCGGGCTCGAAGATCAGCCCGGGCTTCAACGCCGCGAAGCACACCGTCTCGTCCGCCCATACCGCTTCGTCGACGATCGCTCCGGTCGCGCCGTTGACGCCCGACGGGATGTCGACCGCGACGACGTATGCCATCGAGTGGTGGACCGCGTCGGCGACCCAGCGGGCGTCGTCCTCCAGCGCACCCCGGAAGCCGGTGCCGAACATGGCGTCGACGACGCAGTTCGCACGGGCGACCGCGCGCTCGAACTGCGCGTGGTCGATCGTCCCCGCGAGCTCGAAGACGTCGACGCGGACGCCCCACCCGCGGAGCACGCGGGCCGCGACGAGCCCGTCGCCGCCGTTGTTCCCCTTGCCGCAGACGACCACGACCCGCTTGCCGTAGGTGCTGCCGCACGCGCGCCGCACGGCCCACGCGACCGCCTGGCCGGCGCGCTCCATGAGGACGGCGACGGGCACGCCGGCCGCGACGGCGCGCTCGTCGGCCCGCGCCATCTCCTCCGGCGTGACGACGGCTCGCACGGCGCGTCAACCCATGGCGACGGCCACCGCCATCGCCATCGTGTCGGTGTGGGTGAGCGAGAGGTGCCACGACCGGACGCCCCGCTGGGCTGCGAGCTCGGCGGCCCGGCCGTACAGCGCGATCGTGGGCGCGCCGCCCTTCCGGCGGACCACCTCGACGTCGCGGAACGCGAACTTCCACAGGCCGACGCCGAGCGCCTTCATGACGGCTTCCTTGGCGCCGAACCGGGCGGCGAGGTTCTTCGCGGGGTCGAACTGGCGGAACGCGTACTCGCGCTCGTCGTCGGAGAACAGCCGTTCCGCCAGGCGGCCACGGCGCTGCATCGCGAGCCGGAACCGTTCGACCTCGACGAGATCCGTTCCGAGCCCGAGCAGGTCCACCAGCGACCTCAGCGCCCGCGCCAGAGCCTTGCGAGCACGTAGACGGGCTCGGTGAGCAGCTCGATCACGCCGACCGTCCCGAGCACGGCGTCGTCGAACAGCGGCTCGGTCTCGGTGACCGCGTCCTTCAGTGCCGCGTAGCGCCCCTGGTATCCCTGCAGGACGGCCCGCATGACGTCGGGCGGAAGGTGCTCGGCGAAGCGCGCGTGCAGCAGCGCGAGCCCGACGACCTGGTTGTGCTTCACCTCGGGGACGATCACGACCGTGCGCCCGTCGTAGCCGCGCACCGCGGTCACCTCGCGTGTGGTCGCGACCCGGTGCTTCGTGCCGCGTAGGCGCGGGTCGGTGTCGGTGCGCGACGGCAGCTCGACGGCGACGCCGCCGCGGTCGACGATGTGCACCGTCGCGCCCTCGGCGCCGGGATCGCCCTCGACGCGGTAGCGGGTGTACCCGGTCACCTCCTCGACCGCGGGGTCGAGGTCGACGAGTGTGCGCAGCGCCCGGTAGGTCAGGCTGTCGCGCGGGACACCGCCGTCGAGGACGGCCCGCACGAGCGGGACGTGCAGCAGGGTCTCGTCGGAGCGCGAGATGCCGACGGTGACGGTCTTGGCCTGGTGCTTGATGGCGTCGACGGGCCGGGTGAGCTCGTCGATCGCCTTCGTGAGCGCGGAGACGAGATCCTCGGCGACCGCGCCGGGCGTGCCGACGGCGCCGTGCTCGAGCTCGTAGAAGTCGAGCGGCACCGCACCGGTCGCGTACCGGAACAACGACGCGAGCCCGACGGCCGTGCTCGCCTCGAGCGTTCCGTCGTAGTGACCCTGGCGCAGCTCGTCGGAGAACGCGCGGGCGGGGCCCTGCACCGCGCGGGCGAGCCAGTCGAGCGAGGTGTCGGCGACCGGCGCCCGCGCCGCGATCGCGGCCCGGGCTTCGCGCAGCGGCCGGGCCGACGAGTCGATCGCCAGTGCCGCTTCGTAGCCGAACAGGTGCCCGACGACGGCCGCGAGCACGAACGCGAGATCGGGGTGCACGTCGGGAACGACGACCGTCTCGAGCGCGGCGGGGTACCGGTCGGCCGCGCTCTCCGAGGCGATCACGACCGGTGCGGCACGGTGGGCGCGGTAGATCGCGATCTCCTTGCCGACGTCGTCGGCCGTCCCACCGCTCAGCCCCGGCGCGCACACCACGATCAGCGGCTCCGACGAGAGGTCGATGTGCTTCTTGTCCTCGGTGACGTCGCAGGCGATCGCCTTGTAGCAGAGCTCGGAGAGCTTGATCCGCACCTCGTTCGCGGCGATCGAGTTCGCGCCGTTGCCGACGACCGCCCAGTAACGACGCGTGAGCGCCTGGCGCTGGGCGATCTGGGCCACCTCGGCGCGGCCGCCGATCACCTCCTGCATGACGTCGGGCAGCTCACGCAGTCCGGCGAGCACACCGGACGCCCAGGCCTCGTCGAGGACGCCGGCTTCGCGCGCGATGCCGATCGCGAGCAGGAACCCGGCCGCGATCTGCGCGTAGAACGCCTTCGTCGACGCGACGCTCATCTCGACGTCCCGCCCGTCGGACGTGTAGAGGACGCCGTCGGACTTGTCGACCAGGTCGCTGTTGCGGCGGTTGACGATCGACACGACGGCGGCACCGTGCGCGCGGACCAGGTCGACCGTCCGGTTCGTGTCGGTGGTGGTGCCGCTCTGGCTGATCGCGACGACGAGCGTGTCCGACATGTCGGCGCGCAGGCCGAACCCGGAGAGCTCGGTCGCGGGGAGCGCCTCGACGAGGAACGCCGTCCCGGCGGCGCGCTCGAGCGCGGCCGCGAAGCTCCGGCCGGCGACGGCCGCGGTGCCCTGACCGACGACGAACACCCGGCGGACCTCGCCGGCGCGGAGCCGCGCCCGCAGCGGGCCGGGCAGGGCCTCGGGCGGCAGCTCGACCGTCGGGCCGCCGCCACCGTCGACGATCTTGCCGCGCAACGTCGTGCGGAACGACGCCGGCGACTCGGTGATCTCCTTGAGGAGGTAGTGCTGCGCCTCGCCCCGGTCGACGTCGCGCGTCGTGATCTGCGCGTGGTGGACGTCGTCCACCGTCACCGGCAACGGCGTCCCGTCGTACGCGAGGCGCGTGATCCCGGCGAGCTCGCCCGCCGCCGCGGCGTCGACGACCACCACCTGGCCCCGCGTCGCGCCGGGGCGCGCCGGATCGGCCGGCGTCTCGCCGTCCATGCGGACGTAACGCGGGGTCTCCTCGACGAGTCCGTAGGGCTCGCTCGCGACGACGAACGCGTCCTCGGCGAGCCCGACGTACAAGGCCTGGCCGCTCCCCCGGAGCGCGAGGAACAGCTTGTCGGGTGCGGCCGCCGAGCTCGCCGCGACCGCGACCGATCCCTCGAGCCCCGCCACCGTCGCCCGGAACGCCTCCGCCGGGTCCGCGCCCCGCGCCAGGCGCCGGGACGTGAGCACGGGGATGACCTTGGCGTCGGTCGTCACCTCGGGCAGGACCTCGAGACGCTCCAGCGCCTGGAGGTCCACGTAGTTGTCGACGTCGCCGTTGAGCGCGGCCGCGACGTACGGGCCGTCCGGCCGGCCGGGCTCCTCGTGGTTGAGCGGGTGGGCGTTCGCCTCGGAGATCGCACCGACGCTGGCCCACCGGGTGTGCGCGAGCACGACCGCCTCGGCGGTGTCGGCCACGACCGCGGCGTGGAGCAGCTCGTCGGCCGCGATCGCCGCTCGGAGCGCGGCCGTGTTGTCGCCGAGCTCGCCGATCTCGGCAGCGGCCTTGTACACGAACGCGAGGTGCTCACCCGCGGCGCGCACCGAACCCGAGCCGAACAGCGGATCGTGCCCGCGTGCCGCGAGCGCGGCACGCACGTCGCGGGACTCGAGATCGAGCCCGTGCCCGCGCACGAGCAGGTGGAGTCCGGCCGAGTCGCGCCCGCGCACCTCGAGCCGGTCGAGGGCCGACAGCGCCGTCTGCACCGAGGTGAACGCCTCGAGCGCGGCGAGCGAGGCGCCCGCACCGGCGAGCGCCGCCACCTCGCGCGCGGTGCGCAACCGGTCGGCGCAGACCGCCCACACGGCGTCCTTGCAGCGGACGAGCGCGGCGTTGATCGCCTCGAGCCCGGACGGCGCGATCGGGGCCGCGCCCACGTCGAGGTCGGCTTCGAGCGCCCGGAGCCGCTGCTCGAGCTCGCCCGCCGCCCGGTCGACGTCGGCCGCGAGCCCCGGGTCGGCGACGAGCGCCCGCACCCCCGGGACGCCTCGCAGCGCGGCGTCGGCAGCCTCGACGAGCGCCGCGACCTCGACCAGCGCGGGCGGGTCGAGCTCGGCCCGGGCCACGGCCGCGTCGAGGCTCGCGACCAGGGCGCGGCCGTCGGGCTGCGCGCGCCGGCTGCGGCGGCGGACCACACCGACGATCCCGCACATGATTCTCCTCAGGCTACCGGTCGGCCGCGTCGATCTCCGTGACGGCGCCGCACGCGTCCGTGACCGCCATCGCGAGCCGTTCCGCGATCGCCTCGGCCTGCTGCTCCGTCGGTGCTTCGACCATCACGCGCACGAGCGGCTCGGTCCCCGACGGGCGCACGAGGATGCGGCCGTCGTCGCCGAGCTCACCCTGGGCGTCGCGCGCGACCGCCCAGAACTTGCCGTCACCGTCGAGGCGTCCACGGTCGACGACCTCGACGTTGCGCAGGACCTGCGGGAACCGTTCCATGACGCCGGCGAGCCGGGAGAGCGGTTGGCCGGTGCCGTGCAGCACGTCGAGCAGCATCACACCCGTGAGGATGCCGTCGCCGGTCGTCGCGACGTCCGCGAAGATCACGTGCCCCGACTGCTCGCCACCGAGTGAGAGCGAGCGCCGTTCGAGCTCGTCGGACACGTGACGGTCGCCGACCGGGACCTCGACCAGCTCGATGCCCTCGCGCGCGAGCGCGCGCCGGAGACCGAGGTTCGACATCACGGTCGCGACGACGGCATCACCCCGGAGCTGGTTGCGCTCCTTCAGGTCGAGCGCGGCGATGAGCATGATCTGGTCGCCGTCGACGAGCGCGCCGTGCTCGTCGACCGCGATCACGCGGTCGGCATCGCCGTCGAACGCGAGGCCGACGTGCGCACCGAGATCGACGACCGTCCGCTGGAGCTCGGCGGGATGCGTCGACCCGCAGCCCGAGTTGATGTTCGTGCCGTCGGGCGCCGCGTGCAGCACGTCGACCCGGGCGCCGAGCTCGCGCAGCACGCGCGGCGCGGCCCGGAACGCGGCGCCGTTGGCGCAGTCGACGACCACGTGGATGCCGTCGAGCCGGCGACCCTCGATCGTCGAGACGAGGTGGGTCGCGTACTCCTCGACCCCGCCCTTCAGCTCGCTGGCCACGCCGACGCCGGTGCCCGAGGGCCCGGGGTCGGGCGTCACCGTGGCGAGCTGCACGAGCTCGCGCTCGACCTGCCGTTCGAGGTCGAGGGGGATCTTGCGACCGCCGGCCGCGAACAGCTTCACGCCGTTGTCGACGTAGGTGTTGTGGCTCGCGGAGACGACGGCGGCGGGCGCGTCCCGCGTGCGCGCCAGATGGGCGACCGCGGGCGTGGGCACGACCCCGGCGAGCACGACGTTGGCGCCCTCGGCGCAGGCTCCGGCGACGAGCGCCGCCTCGAGCATCGGGCCCGAACGCCGGGTGTCGCGCCCGACGACCAGCGGCCGGTCGCGGCCGAGCACGCGTACGGCCGCGCGCCCGAGCGCGGTCACGAGCTCGGGGGTGAGCTCGCGGTTCGCGACCCCGCGGATGCCGTCGGTGCCGAAACGGAGCGTCATCGCGAATCGCCCGCGGCGCGGGCGCGCCCTACCGCTTCGAGTACTGGGGCGCCTTGCGCGCCTTCTTGAGGCCGTACTTGCGGCGTTCCTTCTCGCGTGCGTCACGCGTCAGGAGCCCGGCCTTCTTGAGCGACGGGCGCAGCTCGTCGTCGAGACCGACGAGCGCGCGGGCGATACCGAGCCGCAGGGCCCCCGCCTGGCCGCTGATCCCGCCACCCGCGATCGTCGCGTCGACGTCGTAGACGTCGGCCGTCTGGGTGACGCGCAACGCCTCGGTCGCGCCCTGCCGGTGGGTGAGGATCGTGAAGTAGCGCTCCACCGGCTTGCCGTTGACCACCACCTGCCCGCTCCCCGGGCGCAACCGGACGCGGGCAACCGCCTCCTTGCGGCGGCCGGTGCTCTGGATCAGCGGCTTGGGCACGGTACGTCTCCTCCGGATGCGACTCAGCCGGCGCGGCGGGCGGACGCGAGCTCGCGCGGCTTCGGCCGCTGCGCGGCGTGGGGGTGGTCGGGGCCCGCGTAGACGCGCAGCTTCCGGAGCATGCGGCGGCCGAGCGGACCCTTGGGGAGCATGCCCCGCACCGCGAGGCGGACGACGCGCTCGGGGTCACGGGCGAGCAGGTGCTCGAGCGACTCCTCGCGCAGACCGCCCGGGTATCCCGAGTGCCGGTAGTACCGCTTGTCGGCCAGCTTGCGGGGGCTCACGTCGAGCTTCGACGCGTTCACGACGATCACGTGGTCGCCCACGTCGAGGTGCGGGACCCAGATCGGCTTGTGCTTGCCGCGCAGGAGCCGGGCCGCTTCGGTGGCGATGCGGCCCAGCACGGCGCCCTCGGCGTCGAGGACGTGCCAGTCGTGGCTGATGTCCGCCGGCTTCGGTTGGTACGTAGACACGGAGAGGAAATCCTACTGATCCGGCGCCATCCCGGGCAAAGCATGCCCGGGAGGACCCCCGGCTAGCCTCCGAACATGGTGACGGCGCCGACCGAGCTGCACCCGGGCCGCGAGGCGACCGCGGAGCGGGCGCTCGACGTGCTCCTCGACTCGGCCCTCGACCCCGTCGTCGACATGGTCCTGCTCGCGCGCGACGGGGCGTACGAGGCCCGCAGCCACGACGGCTGGGTGCGGTTCCGCCGCGACGGACCGGCCCGCTTCGAGGTCGTGGCGGTGGGGGGCGCCGACCCGCTGGCCGACCAGTCGCTCGAGCGGTTCACGCCCCTCCACGACGAGCTGGCCCACCCGCACCCGCGGCGAAGCGCCAACGCGTACCCGTTCGCCTTCGAGCACGTCGCCCAGCTCTTCGACCACCCGGCCGCGCCCGACCTCTGCGTCCTGCATTCCGCCGCCCACAACTGGGAGGACCACGGCGGTCACCTCGGCGAGCACGGCTCGCTCGGGATCGTCCAGGCCCGGGCGCCGCTGGTCCTGGCCGGGAAGGGCGTCCGCCGCGACGGCTGCGTCCGGCGCAGCGCCCGCCTGGTCGACGTCGCGCCGACCGTCCTCGAGCTCCTCGGCTGCCCGCCCGACGCCCGGGGCGCGCACCTCGCCGGGCAGGACGGCGCCGTGCTCACGGACGCGCTCGACCTCGTGGGCGGCCGGCCCCGCCACGTCGTGGTGTTCCTGTTCGACGGTACGAACGCCAACGTGCTCTACGACCTCGCCCGGCGGGGCGAGGCCCCCAACGTCGCCCGGCTCGTCGAGATGGGAACGGCCTACGAGCTCGGCGCGATGGCCGGGCTGCCGACCGTCACGCTCGCCAACCACACCTCCGTGCTGACCGGCCGCCTGCCCGGTCACCACGGGATCCTGCACAACGCCTGGTACGACCGGCGCACCGGCGAGCAGGTCATCACGAACTCCAACGACACCTGGCCGTGGGCGATGCAGCACCTCGACCCGGGCGTCGAGTCGATCCACACGGTGCTGCGGCGACACGAGCCCGACGCGTTCACCGCGTCGGTCAACGAGCCCTGCGATCCGGGCGCCGGGTACTCGACCTTCGACTTCTTCCGGCGCGGCGACGTGCCGCCGATGCCGAAGTCGTCGGACGGCCTCCCCCACGTCACCGAGCGGTTCGTCCGCCCGTTCAAGGACTACCGCTGGTCGTCGGTGGTCGACCACATGGGCACCGACCAGGCCGTCGGCATCTGGGACGGCGAGTTCATGGGGACGGCGTACCCGCACCCGCGGTTCATGTTCTGCAACTTCACGCTCACCGACGCCGCCATGCACGTCGGGGGCCCCTACTCCGAGGTCGCGGCCGCGTCCGTGCACGACTCCGACGGCCGTCTCGGCGACATCCTCGCCGCGATCGAGCGGGCCGGCGTGCTCGACGAGACCGCGTTCGTGCTCGTCGCCGACCACGGGATGGAGCAGAACGACCCCGAGGTGACCGGCGACTGGGACGTTGCGCTGCGCGCGGAGGGGATCCGCTTCCGCGACGAGGGCTACGGCTTCCTCTACCTCGACGAGGAGCCGCCGTCGGGGCCGGTGGAGTCCTCGTAGCCGACCGCGCGCAGGCACAGCCCCTGCGGCGGCGCCAGGCGGGTCGCGTTGGCCCGGTCGCGCGAACGGATCACGGCGAGGATGTCGCCGGGGCGGCGCCGGCCGCTGCCGACCTCCACGAGCAGGCCGACGATCGACCGGACCATCTGCCAGCAGAACGCGCTCGCCCGGATGTCGTAGCGGAGCACGCCCCCGCCCCCGTCGGTCCAGTGCGACGCCAGCACCCGGCGGACGGTCGTGCTGCCCGCGGTCCCCTTGCGGCAGAACGCGGCGAAATCGTGCTCGCCGACGAACGGGTCGGCGCCGAGGCGGAGGGTCGACAGGTCGAGGGGTTCGGCCACCCACCACGAGTAGCGCGCGAGGAACGGGTCGGGCTCCGGTCGGTTGACGATCGTGTAGCGGTAGTGCCGCCAGCACGCCGACCGCCGCGCGTCGAAGCCGGGCGGCGCCAGCGCGGCCGACCGGACGACCACCTCGGGTCCGAGACGCCGGTTGACCGACTGGCGCAGCCGCTCCGGATCGACGGGTTGCCCGGGGCCGGACCCGACCCGGAAGGTCACGACCTGGCCCCACGCGTGCACCCCGGCGTCGGTGCGGCCGGCGCCCGTGAACTGTTCGACCGGGCGGCGCAGGGCCTGCTCGATCGCCTCGACCAGCACGCCGGTGACGGTCCGCTGCTCCGGTTGCGCGGCGAAGCCGTGGAACTCGGTGCCGTCGTAGGCGACGACGAGGCGGATCACCGGCTGGGACGCGCCCTCGGGCGCCGGGGACGCGGGTGCCGGCTCCCCCGCGTCGAACAGGGTCACACCAGCTCGATGCGCGCCATCGGCGCGTTGTCGCCCGGCCGGGGCCCGAGCTTCAGGATGCGGAGGTACCCGCCGGGCCGGTCGGTGTACCGGGGCGCGATGTCGGCGAACAGCTTGTGCGTGACGTCCTTGTCGTGGATCGTCGCGATCACCTGGCGCCGGTCGTGCACGCCGCCCTTCTTCGCGCGGGTGATGAGCTTCTCCGCGTACGGCCGCAGCGCCTTGGCCTTGGCCTCGTTCGT
>DASRHL010000446.1:0-3172 GCA_035650535.1 Acidimicrobiia bacterium | reverse complement strand
AGGCGTGCGTCGCGGCGCTCGCCGAGCACGCCCGCTTCAACGCCGTCTGGACGTCCGAGGGGCTGCTCGAGGTCGAGGAGATCAACCCGGGCATCGCCGTCGGCCTCGACGACGGCCTCGTCGCTCCTGCACTGCTCTCGGCCCAGAGGCTCGACCTCGTGCAGACGGCCGCGGCCGTCAGCGACCTGGTCGAGCGTGCTCGCTCGCAGCGCCTGCGGCCGGCCGAGCTGAGCGAGGCGACGTTCACGCTCAGCAACCTCGGCATGTTCGACGTCACCGCGTTCACCGCGATCGTGACGCCGCCGCAGGTCGCGATCATGGCGACCGGGCGCCCGGTGGCGCGCTGGATCGACGGCGACGAGGGGCCGGTCCAGGCCTCCGTGCTCACCGCCACGCTCAGCTGCGACCACCGCGCCGTCGACGGCGTCGACGCCGCCCGGTTCGTGGGAACGTTCAAAGCGGCGATGGAGGACGCCGAGGCACTCTTCCGAGGTGCCGGTGACCTGAAGGAGGCGATGTCGTGAGCGCCAACGAGCGGGTCGGGTGGATGCGCAAGATGCTCGAGATCCGGCTCTTCGAAGACAAGGTCCAGGAGCTGTTCATGCAAGGCCAAATCCAGGGCACGACCCACCTGTGCCAGGGGCAGGAAGCGGTCTCGGTTGGCGCGGTTGGCGCGCTCGATGAGCGCGACTACCTGACGATCACCTACCGCGGGCACGGGCACGCGCTGGCGCACGGGATGACGATGGAGGCGGCCTTTGGCGAGCTGATGGGGCGGACGAGCGGCTGCTGCACCGGTGTCGGCGGCTCGATGCACCTGACCGACTTTTCCCGCAACCTGATCGGGGCGTTCGCGATCATCGGGCCCAGCTACTCGGTCGGGCTCGGTGCGGCGATGTCGGCCAAGCTGCGCGGCACGGATGCGGTCGCGATGTCGTTCTGCGGTGACGGGTCGACGAACATCGGCACGTTCCACGAGGCGCTGAACATGGCCTCGGTGTGGCGCGCGCCGATCGTCTTCGTGATCGAGAACAACCTGTATGGGGAGTACAGCCCGCTGCGCGAAACGACGGCGGTCGAGGATCTCGCCGAGCGCGCCAAAGCGCACGCCATGCCGGGCGTGATCGTCGACGGCCAGGACGTCGACGCCGTGCGCGAGACGACCGAGACAGCGATCGCGCGCGCCCGCGCCGGCGAGGGTCCGACGCTGATCGAGGCGAAGACCTACCGCTATCGTGGCCACTCGCGGACCGATCCCGCCAAGTACCGGCCCGAAGGCGAGCTGGAGCGCTGGAAGGAGCGCGACCCGATCGACCTGTTCGCGGCAAAGCTCGTTGCGGAGGGCGCCCTAGGCGAGGGCGACCTCGCCGCGATGCGTGCCCAGATCCAGACCGAGGTGGATGCAGCTGCCGAGCGGGCCGCCGAAGCACCGGTCCTTTCTCTTGAGGAGACGAAGGCATATGTCTACGCGTCTTGAACCCCAGCGGGCCGAGCCCTCTGCGGGCGTCGTCCAGCTCACGTACCGCGAGGCGATCGGGACCGCGCTCGAGCATGAGCTGGCCGCCGACCCGACCGTGCTGCTGATGGGCGAGGACGTCGCAACCGCGGGCGGCGTCTTCAAGACGAACGAGGGGCTGCCCGAGAAGTTCGGGCTCGAGCGGATCCGGAATACGCCGATCTGCGAGAACGGCTTCCTCGGCGTCGCGCTCGGGATGTCCGTCACCGGCCTCCGCCCGGTCGTCGAGATCATGTTCAGCGACTTCCTGCCGACCGCCGCCGACGCGCTCGTCAACGAGTTGCCGAAGTTCCGGTTCATGTCGGGAGGGCAGTGCACGGTCCCGGTGACCGTGAGGTCGATCGGCGGGGCGACCGGCCGGTTTGGCACGCAGCACTCGGCCACCGGCGAGTCGTGGTACATCGGTCTGCCGGGCCTCAAGGTCGCGACGGCGGCGACGCCCGCGGGGGCGTACTCGGTCCTGCGGGCGGCGATCCGTGACGACGACCCGGTGCTCTTCTTCGAGCACAAGGGCCTCTACGGCCGTAAGGGCCAGGTGATGCTCGGCGACGACGCGATCGCGCGCATCGGCGAGGCGGCAGTGCTTCGCGAGGGCACCGACGTCACCGTCGTCTCGACGCTGCTCATGGCCGACCGGTCCGTGACCGCCGCCGAGGCGCTCGCCGACGACGGGATCTCGGTCGAGGTCGTGGAGCTGCGCTGGCTCCGTCCGCTCGACTACGACGCGATCGTCGCCAGCGTCGAGAAGACCGGGAGGCTGCTCGTCGTCGAGGAGCAGGTGCACGCCGGCGGCTGGGGTGCGACCGTGATCTCCGAGCTCGTGCAGCGGGGAGTGCCGATGGGGCGTCCTGCGACGCTGAGCTTGCCGGACGATATCTTGATCGCCTACGCCCCCGAGCTCGAGGACGCGATCATCCCGAGCGTGGAGGCGATCGCCGGCCAAATCCGCTCAGTCGTGGAGGGATAGCGCCGGTCGTCGACGAGCTGGTCGATGCGGCGGCAGCGGCCGCCCGCCCGTCGGCGGCAGTGCGAGCGGCCGCCGTCAGGACGCTGTTCGACTTCTGCGGGTGCGTGGCCGCGGCCACCGGCACCGACGCCGACTGGGCGGGAGGTGCGGCGGGCCGTCTCGCGCTGCTCGCGCACCTCCACGACCAGGACGACTTCCATCTCGGCTCGCTTACCCACCCCGGCGGCGTCGTCTGGAGCGCCATCGCCGGGTGCGCCGGCCGGACCGCGACCCTCGGCGAGTCGATCGAGGCGGCCGCGTTCGGCTACGAGTTGACCGTGCGGCTCGCCGAAGCGGCTGGGCCGGGCCACCGGCGGCTCTGGCACGCGACGGCGACGGCCGGCACGGTTGGCGCCGCCGGCGCCGCCGCGCGCCTGCTCGGCGCCGACCCGGTCGACGCGGTCGCCCATGCCGCGTCGGTCGCCGGCGGGTCGGCGCAGGCGATGGTCGACCGCGCGGGCACACGCCTCGTCCACAGGAGTCACGCGGCCGAGAGCGGCGTCCGCTGCGCGCGGGCCGCGCTCGCTGGGTTGCGCGGCAGCCGCGGGGTGATCTCGGGCGGCCGCGGCGCGTTCGCGGAGCTCGCCGGCGTCGGCGCCGAGCGCGAGGCGTCCGCGATCGCCGAGACCGGATTCCGCCTGCATGCCGCG
>DASRHL010000445.1:0-3632 GCA_035650535.1 Acidimicrobiia bacterium | reverse complement strand
GGCCCGTCGGGCGTGAGCATCAACCCCGCGTAGAGCACGCCCCGGTAGGCCGCGTCGCGGGCGTGCAGCTCGGCGAGCGTCGGCTCCACCGCGTCCCGCATGACCGACGCGACGAGCGCGTCGTCGACGATCGGCACCGGTGAGTACGCACCCATCCCGCCGGTGTTCGGGCCGGCGTCGCCATCACCGATGCGCTTGAAGTCCTGCGCGGGGGCGAGCGCGACCGCGTCGTCGGCGGAGACGAGCACGAGCAGCGACAGCTCGGGGCCGCTCAGCCCCTCCTCGACGACGAGCGTGCGGCCGGCGTCGCCGAACGCGGCGCCCGAGAGGTACGCGCGCACCGCGTCACGGGCCTCCGCGAGGGACTCGGTGACGACGACCCCCTTGCCGGCCGCCAGCCCGTCGGTCTTGACCACGTAGAAGCCGGGGAGCGACTCGAGGAACGCCAGCGCCGCGGGCTCCTCGCCGGCCGTGAACGACGCGTGGCGCGCCGTCGGGACGCCGGCGGCGCCGAGGACGTCCTTCATCCACGCCTTCGACCCCTCGAGCCGGGCCGCGTCGGCCCGCGGCCCGAAGGCGAGCCGGCCCCGCGCCTCCACCGCGTCGACCGCGCCCGCCACGAGCGGGACCTCCGGCCCGACGATTGTCAGGGTCGCGTCCACCGCGTCGGCGAGCTCGGCGACGGCCGCGGCGTCGGCGACGTCGAGCGGGAGGCAACGACCGAGCGCGCCCATCCCCGGGTTCCCGGGGGCGCAGAGGACCTCGTCGACCGTCGGACTGGCGGCGAGCGCGGCGGCGAGCGCGTGCTCGCGACCCCCCGATCCGACGACGAGGACGCGCACGTCGGGTCAGGCGGCGCGCGGGAGCACGACGGTCTGGTCGCGCGCGGGGCCGACCGACACGAACGTGACGGGGACGCGCACGAGGTCCTCGACGAAGTGGATGTAGTCGCGGGCTTCGCGCGGCAGGTCGTCGATGCGCTCGGCGTGGTCGATCTCGCTGCCCCAGCCCGGGAGGGTCTCGTACACGGGGCGCACCTTGTGGAGCACGGACTGGTGGTAGGGAACGTGGTCGTAGCGAGTCCCGTCGTCGCTCTCGTATGCGACGCACACCTTCAACTCGTCGAGCGGCGCCAGCACGTCGAGCTTCGTGATCGCCAGCTCGCTGCACGTGTTGAGGCGGACGGCGTGGTGGAGCATCACCGCGTCGAGCCAGCCGGGGCGGCGGCGGCGGCCGGTGTTCGTCCCGAACTCGTGCCCGCGCTCGACGAGCAGGTCGCCGACGGGGTCGCCCTCGAACAGCTCGGTCGGGAACGGGCCACTGCCGACCCGCGTGGTGTAGGCCTTGACGACGCCGATCACACGGTCGATGGCGCGGGGGCCGACACCCGCGCCGGTGCAGACCCCGCCCGCGACCGGGTTCGACGACGTCACGAAGGGGTACGTGCCGTGGTCGAGGTCGAGGAAGGTGGCCTGCGCGCCCTCGAACAGCACGCGCTGCCCGGCGTCGAGCGCCTCGTGCACCAGGTGCACGGTGTCGGCGATCAGCGGCTCGAGCCGCGGGACCATCGCCAGGTACTCGGCGGCGATGGCCGCCGGGTCGAGCGGGAGGCGGTTGTAGACCTTGGCGAGCACGCCGTTCTTCTCGCGGAGCGCCAGCTCGAGCTTCTCGCCGAAGATCTTCGGGTCGAGCAGGTCCTGGACCCGCAGACCGACCCGCAGCGCCTTGTCGGCGTACGCCGGGCCGATGCCGCGTTTGGTCGTCCCGAGCTTGTTCTTGCCCAGGTAGCGCTCGGTCACACGGTCGAGCTCCTGGTGGTAGGGCATGATCAGGTGCGCGTTGCCCGACAGGCGGAGCCGGCTCGTGTCGATGCCCTTGCGTTCGAGCATGTCGAGCTCGTCGATCAGGACGGCCGGGTCGACGACCACCCCGTTGCCGATGATCGCGGTCACGTGCGGGTAGAGGATCCCGCTGGGGACGAGCTGCAGCGCGAAGACGTCACCGTCGACCACGATCGTGTGGCCCGCGTTGTGGCCGCCCTGGTAGCGGACCACGAGCTCGCTGTCGCGGGCGAGGTAGTCGGTGAACCGGCCCTTGCCCTCGTCGCCCCACTGGGTCCCGACGATCACCGTTCCGGGCACGACAGGCTCCCCGGTCGGGCCGTGCCGCGCGAGCGCGCGCGGGCACAGAGAGCGAAAGAAGGGAACGCGACGGCCGCCACGTTGGGGACACGATAGTCGCTCACGACCGGATCCACGAAGGAGAAACGATGGCCGCAGACCAAGCCCCGGCACCGGACGACTGGCTCACGAAGGGACGGGCGATCCAGACCCAGCTCTGGGGCGAGCCGGTCGGCAGCGGCCGCTCGCCCATGCCGTCGGCCGAGCTCGCGCCCGACTTCTTCCCGCTCGTGACCCAGTTCGCGTTCGGCATGTTCTGGTCACGCCCCGAGCTGCCCGTGCGCGACCGCAGCCTCATCACGGTCGCCATGCTCGCCGCGCTCGGCCGCCTCGAGGAGCTGCGCGGCCACCTCGCCGGCGCCCGCAACGTCGGCATCCCGAAGGAGCAGCTCGTCGAGGTGCTCATGCAGGTCGCGGTCTACGCCGGCGTCCCCGCCGCGGTCTCGGCCCTCCGGGTCGCCGCCGAGGTGCTCGGCGGGAGCTGATCAACCGGCGCCGACCGGGGCCTGCTTCGAGAAGGCGAGGGTGCCGTCGGCGGTGGCGTCGACCACGACGATGTCGCCCTCGTGGAAGTCGCCCCGCAGCAGCGCCAGCGCGATCGGGTCGGCGAGCTCCTTCTGGATGACGCGCTTGAGCGGGCGCGCCCCGAAGTCGGGGTCGTAGCCGGTCCGCGCGATGTGCGCGAGCGCGGCCTCCGTGAGCTCGAGACCGAGGTTGCGCTCGGCCAGGCGCCGGCGCAGGTGCTCCACCTGCAACGCCACGATCTGCTCGAGGTGCCGTTCGTCGAGGCGGTGGAAGAACACGATCTCGTCGATGCGGTTCACGAACTCGGGCTTGAAGGTGTTGCGCACCGCGGCCATCACGACCGCCTCGCTCGCACCGCCCCCGATGTTCGACGTCATGATCAGCACGGTGTTCGTGAAGTCGACCGTGCGACCCTGGCCGTCGGTCAGGCGGCCGTCGTCGAGCAGTTGGAGCAGCACGTTGAACACGTCGGGGTGTGCCTTCTCGATCTCGTCGAGCAGTACGACCGAGTAGGGGCGCCGGCGGACGGCCTCGGTGAGCTGGCCACCCTCGTCGTAGCCGACGTAGCCGGGAGGCGCGCCGACCAGGCGCGACACGTTGTGCTTCTCCTGGTACTCCGACATGTCGATGCGGATCATCGCCCGCTCGTCGTCGAACAGGAAGTCCGCGAGCGCACGGGCGAGCTCGGTCTTGCCAACGCCGGTCGAGCCGAGGAACAGGAACGAGCCGATCGGGCGGTTCGGGTCGGAGAGGCCGGCGCGCGCCCGGCGGATCGCATTGGCGACGGCCGTGACGGCCTCGTCCTGTCCGATCACTCGTGCGTGGAGCGCGTCCTCCATGCGGACGAGCTTGGCCATCTCGCCCTCCATGAGCCGGCTGACCGGGATGCCCGTCCACTTGGAGACGATCTCGGCGACGTCCTCCTCG
>DASRHL010000444.1:0-6240 GCA_035650535.1 Acidimicrobiia bacterium | reverse complement strand
CGCCGCTCGCTGACGGCAGCGCCGGCGTCATCGCGGGGACGGCGCGCGACCTCGAGATGACCGCGACCTACTACGACACGCCCGACCTCCGCTTGACGCGTGCCGGCGCGAGCCTCCGCTACCGGACCGACGAGGGTTGGTTGGTGAAGCTCCCCGAGCGTCACGCGACCGACGCGGCGGCCGAAGGGCTCGCGCGCCGCGAGTTCCACTTCGCGGGCGGGCCGGGCGCGCCCCCCGAGGGTGCGATCGACCTCGTCCAGGCCCTCGTGCGCTCCGAGCGCATCTCGCCGGTCGCCCGCCTGCGCACGCGCCGCCACAGCATCCCCCTGTTCGGCACGGACGGGCTGCCCCTCGCCGAGCTGGTCGACGACGACGTCACCGTGCTCGAGGGATCACAGCCCGTCGACCGCTTCCGCGAGATCGAGATCGAGCTGTCGGCCGGCGCACCCGCGGAGGCCGCCGCGCCGCTCGTCCAGCGGCTCTGCGACGCGGGCGCGGGCACGCCCGACCCGACACCCAAGATCGTCCGGGCGCTCGGCCCGCGGGCCACGACACCGCCCGACGTCGTCACGTCGGCCTCGCGCCACGTGTCGACCATCCCCGAGGTCGTGCAGCGCGCGATCGCCGTCTCCGTCGCCAAGCTGCTCGAGAACGACCCGGGCGTCCGGCTCGGCGAGGACCCCGAGGCCGTCCACCAGGCGCGGGTCGCCACGCGCCGCCTGCGGTCGCACCTGCGGACGTTCCGGACCCTGCTCGAACCGGAGTGGACCGCGAGCCTCCGCGACGAGCTGAAGTGGCTCGGCGGCGAGCTGGGCGCCGTGCGCGACGCCGACGTGCTCCTCGACCGGCTCCAGCACCGGCTCGACGAGCTCCCTGCCGGTGAGCGCAAGGCCGGCGAGCGGATGGTCGAGGGGCTCGCCGCCCAACGCGCGGACGCGCGCGACGAGTTGCTGCGCGCGATGCGGACGCAGCGGTACGTCGCGCTGCTCGACCGCCTCGTCGACGCCGCGCACCACCCGCGCCTCGCGTTGCGAGTCGCCGGCGACGACGACTCCGACGCCGACGTGTTGCGCGGGCTCGTCCGGGCGCCGTGGGGCCACCTGCGGCGCGCGGTGCACGATCTGCCCGACGATCCACCCGACCCGGCGCTGCACGAGATCCGCATCCGGGCCAAGCGCGCGCGGTACGCGGCCGAGGCCGTCGAGCCGGTGTTCGGCAAGAAGGCGCGCCGGTTCGCGGAACGGATCACGCGCCTCCAGGACGTGCTCGGGGAGCACCAGGACGCCGTCGTCGCCGGCCAGTGGCTACGCGAGGCCGCGGCGTCGTCGGGCGACCTCGACGTCGCGTTCGCGGGGGGCATGCTCGCCGCGATCGAGCACCGCGCCGCACAGGACTCACGCGACGCCTGGGCCGACGTATGGCGCAGGGCCAGCCGCAAGAAGCTCCGCTCCTGGTTGTGACCGGAGCGGACCAGTCCGATCCCGTCGAGGTCCGCGCCGCCGGTGGCGTGATCGTGCGGGAGCGCGACGGCGCCGTCGAGCTCGCGGTCGTGCACCGGCCCCGTTACGACGACTGGACGTTTCCGAAAGGCAAGTGCGATCCGGACGAATCCTTCGAGGATGCGGCCCGCCGCGAGGTCGCCGAGGAGACCGGGCTCCGGTGCGAGCTCGGCGCCGAGGCGGGCTCGACCCGCTACGTCGACAACAAGGGGCGGTCGAAGATCGTGCGGTACTGGGTCATGCGGGCACCCCCCGGTGCCGACGCCGAGGTCGCCCGCGCGATCCCCAACCCGGAGGTCGACGAGCTGCGTTGGCTCACGCCGCCCGGAGCTGCGAAGCTGCTGTCGTACGCGCACGACCGGGAGCTGCTGGCGCGGCTGCCGGAGGCAGGTTCCGGCGCTGCGGCGGCAGCGCATCCCGACGGGAGCGAACGATGACGGTGTACGTCGTCCGCCATGCGAAGGCCGGGAGCCGCTCGGCATGGGACGGCCCCGACGACCTGCGCCCGCTGACGAAGGTGGGCCGCCGGCAGGCCGAGGCGCTCGTCGACCTGCTCGGCGACTGCGGGATCACGCGGATCGTGTCGAGCCCGTCGGTGCGGTGCCGCCAGACCGTCGAGCCACTGGCGCAGCGCCTGCGACTGCCCGTCGACCTCTCCGACGCGCTGGTCGAGGGTGCGACGACGACCGAGGTGCTGCGCCTGATCGACAAGGTCGGCGACGAGCAAGCGGTCCTCTGCACTCACGGCGACGTCGTCGGCGCGCTCCTCGAGGAGCTCCGCAACCGTCCCGGCGTGGACGTCGCCGGCGACGCGTTCGAGAAGGGTTCGACGTGGGCGCTCGACGTGGAGTCCGGGAGCGTGACCGCCGCCCGGTACCTCGAGCCGCCCGCCTGACGCGGTTCTCACCGGCCTCTCACGAGGCGAGGGGCGCCCCGAGCGCCCCGTAAGATCTGCGGGTTCCCCGGGGAGGCGTTCCGCTGCTCAGCTACTTCCGCGCCATCGTGATCGGCCTGCTGCAGGGCGTCACCGAGCTGTTCCCGATCTCGAGCCTGGGCCACTCGGTGCTCGTGCCGGCGTGGTTGGGTTGGGACGAGCTGGTGAGCGCGCAGTCGAAGGGCGAGTCCTTCTATCTCGCGTTCCTGGTCGCACTGCACGTCGCCACCGCGCTCGCGCTCCTCGTCTACTTCCGGGACGAATGGGTGCGCATCATCGGCGGCTTCTTCCGGACGCTGCGGACCCGGCGCATCGAGACGCCCGACGAGCGGATGGCCTGGCTGCTCGTCGTCGCGACGATCCCGGCGGGCGCGTTCGGCCTGGCCTTCGAGCACCTCCTGCGGACGACGTTCGCGAAGCCCGAGGCGTCGGCGGCGTTCCTGGCCGTCAACGGTGTGATCCTGTTCGTCGGCGAACGGGTCCGGCGCCGGGCGGCCGTCCGCCGTCTCGTCGAGACCCACGAGACGGCACGCAGCGACACCGAGGTCGGCCGCCGCCTCGACACCCTCGAGTTCAAGGAGGCGGGGGCGGTCGGCGTGGCCCAGATCGGGGCGCTGTTCGCCGGCATCAGCCGTTCCGGCATCACCATGGTCGCCGGCCTCGTGCGCGGGCTCGACCACGAGGACGCCGCCCGGTTCTCGTTCCTGCTCGCGACGCCGATCATCTTCGCGGCGGGTGTCTACAAGCTGCCCGACCTGACCGGCCACCTGGGCGACGGGATCCGGGGTCAGGCTGTCGTCGGGGCCGTGTTCGCGGCGATCGCCGCGTACTTCTCGGTCCGGTTCCTGGTCCGGTTCTTCCAGTCGAAGAACCTGATGCCCTTCGCGATCTACTGCTTCGTCGCGGGCATCGTCTCGGTCATCCGCTTCGCGTGACGAGCGCGGCGCGCAATGCGTCCGCGGCCTCGGGCTCGAGCCCGCGCGCGTGCAGGTAGCCCGGAACCGACCCGTACTCCTCGCGTAGTCCCTGCAGCAGCTGCCGCATGGTTGCCGCCTCGACCGCGAGGAACTGCTCGGGCACCTCGCGTGTTGCCGGCCGCGCCGCGAGCCGGCGCCGGATGACCTCGATGGCCGCGGCGGTGCGCGCGTAGTCGAGCGCGATCGTCTCGTCGTCGACGCCGAGGGTGCCGAGCACGAGTGCGGCCAGCACACCCGTGCGGTCCTTGCCGGCGGCGCACTGGAACACGAGCGGGTGATGCGTTGCGTCGGCGACGAGGCGGGTGGCCGCGACGAAACCGTCGGCGCAGCGGTCGAGCATGAGCTGGTAGAGCCCGACGAGGGTGAGGGACTCCCACTCGAAGTCCTCGTCGGACGCGTGCAACCCGTCGAGCAACGGGATGCGCCGCACCGTCATCCCCGCCGCCTCCAGCGTCGTCAGCGGGAGCTCGCCGACCTCCTGGTCGCTGCGGAGGTCGAGGACGACCTCGACGCCGAGCTCCGCCACCAGCCGCTCGGCCTCGTCGCGGTCGAGATACGCGAGCGAGTCGCTGCGGAAGACCCGGCCGGTGCGGACGGTCCCGTCGGGGGTCGAGTGGCCGCCGAGGTCACGGAAGTTCGCGGCGCCGGTCAAGGGGATCACGGGCGCAGTCATGCGATCACGCTACGCGACCCCGGCGAGCGGACCACGAACGCCAGGTGAACGGCACGCGAATCCCCGACTCCCTCGTGGTTCTCGGCCCGCCGGGCTGGGATCCTTCCGGTCGAGCGTGCCGAGAACGGCAGTGGGGCGAGGTACGGTCCGGCCGTGCGGATCCTGGTGACGAACGACGACGGCGTCGAGGCGCCGGGGATCCAGGCGCTGGCCGCCGCGCTCGCGGCGGACGGCCACGACCTGCTCGTCGTCGCGCCGAGCGGCGAACGCAGTGGCAGCGGCGCCGCGATCGGACGGTTGCACCGTTCCGGCCCGATCGCGTGCACCGACGTCGAGTGGGCGCACCTGCCGGGCGTGACCGTGCACGCGCTGGACGCATCGCCCGCGGCGTCCGTCTACGCGGCCTGTCTCGGCGCGTTCGGCCCCGGCCCGGAGGTCGTCGCGTCGGGCATCAACCCGGGCGCGAACACGGGGCACCTCGTGCTGCACTCGGGCACCGTCGGCGCCGCGCTCACCGCCGCCGCGCTCGGGGTCCCTGCGCTCGCCGTGAGCATCGCGTGGGGAGACACGTTCCACTGGTCGACGGCGGCCACGCTCGCCGCCGCGGCGATTCCATGGGTCGCCGCGCCCGCCGACGGTCCGCGCGTCCTCAACCTGAACGTCCCCAACGTCGAGCTGCACGAGGTCGCCGGCGTCCGCGAAGCCCGGCTCGCGGCGTTCGCCGAGGCGTGGTCGGCCGAACACCGCCCGGGCGAGATCGAGCTGCGCTACGAGGGGCATGCGGGCGAACCGGGCGGCGACACCGACCTGACGCTCGTCAAGTCCGGTTACGCGACGGTAACGACGCTGAACGGGATCACACGAGCGGCCCCGGCCGAGAGCGCCGCGGCCGCGATCGGCGCCGCGCTCGCGTCGGTAGGATCGAAGGCATGAGCATCAACGTTGGCGACACCGCGCCCGACTTCACCCTGAAGGACCAGAACGGCAACGACGTCACCCTCTCGTCGTTCCGGGGAGAGCAGAACGTGGTCATCGTCTTCTACCCGTTCACGTTCACCGGCGTCTGCCAGGGCGAGCTGTGCGAGATCCGCGACGACCCGTCCGCGTTCGAGACCTCCAACGCCCAGGTCCTCGCCATCTCGTGCGACACCCGGCACGCGCAGAAGCAGTGGGCAGAGGCGCAGGGCTTCACGTTTCCCGTCTTGAGCGACTTCTGGCCCCACGGCGAGGTCGCCCGCGCCTACGGGGTCTTCAACGAGGCCCTCGGCTGCGCCAACCGCGCGACCTTCGTCGTCGACAAGGAGGGCAAGGTCGTCGACACCTTCTCGTCGCCCGACCTCGGCACCCCCCGCGCCAAGCAGGAGTACGCCGACGCCCTCGCAAAGCTGTGACGCTCGGCGCTCGCCTCGCGTCGAGGTCTAGCTCGTCGGTCAGCCCGAGGTCAGTCCGCACCCCTCCTGCGCGAGGCGGACGACGACGTAGCCCGCGGCGAAGACCTCGAGGTAGCAGCCGTCGTCGCGCCAGTCGACGACGAGCGATTGGACGTTGAGGTGGCCGCCGTCGACGGCGTCGGCGACGAGACGCAGCAGCTCCGCTTCACTCTCGGCGGGGCCGAACTCCCGACGGTCGATCCGGCGCCGGACCCGGATGCGTCCGCCCGCGCTCACGCGGCCGTCTCGGCCGGTTGGACACCGTCGTCGAGCTCCGATTCCCGCAGGATCCGGAGGATGCGCTCCATGGTGACGAGCTCCGTGCCGACGTCGCACGAGGCGTGCAGCCGGTAGCCGTCGCGGTCGGCGTCGCAGTGGACGGTGTGCGGGACGAGCTGGGCCGCCGACATCGCCTCGACCAGCGCGGCGAACAGGGCCGCGAGGTCGGGCGCGGGGCCGAGAAGCAGGTCGACGGAACGGAGTTGCCACTCGTCCGTGGCGAGCACGTCGCTGTCGAACGGGCCGGTGCCCATGGCGTCCGCCTTCCCGCGCCATCGTCGACTGCCGGTACGACCGGACGATACGGGACGCAGGTGAACGCAACCCTGCGGCGAGGCAACGCGGCGACGAACGCCGTGTCAAGACGCGCTTGCGCTCACCGCTCGTAGCGGTAACCGACCCCGCGCACCGTCACGAGACGCTTCGGGTGGGCCGGGTCCTCCTCGAC
>DASRHL010000443.1:0-8333 GCA_035650535.1 Acidimicrobiia bacterium | reverse complement strand
AGATCTCGGGCTCCAACGGGGGCACGGGTGCATCGCCGCTCTCGTCGATCAAGAACGCGGGGCTCCCCTGGGAGCTCGGTCTCGCCGACGCCCGGCAGGTGCTCGTCGCCGAGGGGTTGCGCGACCGCGTGCGCGTGCGCGTCGACGGCGGCTTCAAGACCGGCCGCGACGTGCTCCTCGCCGCGCTGCTCGGCGCCGACGAGTACTCCTTCGGGACGGCGGCGATGCTGGCCGAGGGCTGCATCATGGTGCGCGCGTGCCACCGCGACACCTGCCCGACCGGGATCGCGACACAGCGACCGAACCTCCGGGCGAAGTTCGCCGGTTCGCCCGAGGGGGTTGCCACCTACATGCTCTACATCGCGCAGGAGGTGCGCGAGCTGCTGGCGTCGCTCGGCCTGCGGTCGCTCGACGAGGCGATCGGCCGGGTGGAGTGCCTGCGCCAGCGGGTGACGGGTGATCCGCGGGCCGACGCGCTCGACCTCGCGCCGCTGCTCGAGGTTCCCGCCAACCCGCGGGCACCGCGCCGCTTCGTCGCCGGCGTGGAGATCCAGCGCCCGCGGTCGTCCCTCGACGCCCGGCTGCTGGAGGACGCGTACCCGGCGATCTGGGAGGGCCACGACGTCACGCTCGAGTACGAGATCACGAACGCCGACCGCACCGTGGGGGCGTCGCTCGGCGGGGCGATCGGTCTCGAGTGGGGTGAGCTCCTGCCGCCCGGCTCTGCGCGCGTCCGGTTCGCCGGTTCCGCCGGGCAGAGCTTCGGCGCGTTCCTCGCCGACGGCGTCTCGCTCGAGCTCGTCGGCGAGGCCCAGGACTACGTCGGGAAGGGCATGGGCGGCGGCCGCATCGTCGTGCGGGCGCCGGCCGACGACGCCGGCGACCCCGTGCTCGCCGGCAACACGGTGCTGTACGGCGCGACCGGCGGGCAGCTGCACGTGGCCGGCCGGGTCGGCGAGCGCTTCTGCGTCCGCAACAGCGGCGCGACCGCGGTCGTCGAGGGCACCGGCGACCACGCGTGCGAGTACATGACGGGCGGCACGGTGGTGATCCTCGGCCCGTTCGGCTACAACCTCGGCGCCGGCATGACCGGGGGCCAGGCCTACGTCTTCGACCCCGACCACCAGCTCGTCGGTCGCATGAACCCGCAGCTCGTCGACGCGGCCCGCCTCGACGACGCCCAGGCCGCCGAGCTGCGGTTCCTGGTCGAGCGCCACCGCCAGGTGACCGGGTCCGACCGGGCCGGCAGCATGCTGGCCGACTGGGACGCGACGCTGCGCGCGTTCTGGCGGGTCGCGCCGGTCGGCGAGGTCGCCCGCATCGAACGGGCCAACGAGGGCCTGCTCGGCGCGGCGCGCTAGCTCCCGACGACGAGCTGGGGGCGCTCGTCGTAGCCGAGGAGCGACGCGACCGCCGAGTGGACGGTGCCGCTGCGCTCCTCCTGGTACGCGCGGACCGCGTCGTTGTACTTCGAGACGGCGTCGGGCGGCTGCGGGACCTTCGTGTCGAAGGTCTGGAGCGCCGCGGTGAGGGCCTGGTTCCCGTTGAGCTTGCCGTTCGTCATGTTGGCCCTGGTCCGGCGGGCGAGCGCCTCGAGGGCGTTGGCGGCGAGGGCCTCGGCGCCGGGGTCGGCGTTCGCCGTCGAGCGGGCGGCCAGCGCCTTCCAGCGGGCGAGCTCGTCGCGCAGGTCGCGGGTGACGGCCCGGTCGGGGCCGCCCGCCGCGACGAGGGCCTGCTCGACGGGCGTGAGCGCCGCGTAGCGGGCCATCAGCGAGGGGCGGAGGACGAGCCAACGGGTGTCGACCCGGTCGCGGGCGTCGCTGAGTCCCGGCCGCGTCGTCAGGACCGCGATCACCGCCCCCGCGACGACGACCACGACGAGGAGGAGGACGATCCACTTCAGCCGCCGCAGCATGGCCCGCCGACCCTACCGGCCTCCGGTCGGGATTCGACGGACGGCCCCGGTCGTTCCTGTCACACGCCGGCGGTAGCGTTCGCCCATGGCCCTCACCCGGGCCGTGGTCGTGGTCACCGTGCTGGCCGCCGCCTCGGTCGCGGGGTGGTGGTCGGGACAGGCCCGGCGCACGGCGAACCCCGAAGCCCGCGTCGTCCGCGCGGTCGACGGCGACACGATCGTCGTCGCCTTCGCCGACGGGCACACCGACACCGTCCGGATCCTCGGCGTCGACACCCCCGAGACCCACGATCCGCGCAAGCCCGTCCAGTGCTTCGGCCCCGAGGCGGCCGCCTACACGGCCCGCCGGCTGACCGGGAAGGTGGTGCGCCTCGAGTCCGACGTCGAGACCCGCGACCGGTACGGCCGGCGGCTCGCCTACGTCTACGTCGGAGGCCACCTGTACGAGGAGGAGCTCCTGCGGCTCGGCTACGCCCGGCTCCTGGTCATCCAGCCCAACGCCGCGCACGCCCGGCCCCTGCTGGCCGACGAGCTCGCCGCCCGCCGCGGACGCCGGGGCCTGTGGGGCACGTGCTGACGCGCCGGGAATCGGGCCGGGACCGCCTCGCCACGGCGCGAAGATCCTCTGATGGGACGGCAGTACGACGCGATCTCGCCCGAGCTCGCCGACTGGATCCGGCGCCAGCACGTGTTCTTCGTCGCCACCGCGCCACTTGCCGGCGACGGCCACGTGAACGTCTCTCCGAAGGGGCTCGACACGCTCCGGATCCTCGACGAACGCACCCTCGCGTACCTCGACCTCACGGGAAGCGGGATCGAGACCGTCGCGCACGTGCGCGAGAACGGCCGGATCACCTTGATGTGGTGCGCGTTCGAGGGCCCGCCGCGCATCCTCCGGGTCTCGGGTCGCGGCACGCTCGCCGCCCTCGACGACCCGCGGGTCGTCGGGGCCTCGTTTCCCGTGCTCCCGGGCGCGCGCGGCGTCGTCGTCGTGCACGCGGATCGCATCGCCGACTCCTGCGGTTACGCGGTCCCGCGCTACCGGTTCGAGCATGAACGTGACCAGCTCGTCGAGTGGACGGCGAAGCGCACCGACGAGGAGCTCGCCGACTACCGGGCCACGGCGAACGCCCGCTCCATCGACGGGCTCCCCGGGATCCCGGCCGCGTGAGCCCGCCGGGTCAGCGCATCGAGTCGAGCACCTCGTCGAACATCTCGACGGTCGTGTTCGGGTGCAGGAAGACGGCGCGGGCGACGACCTCGCCGTGCCAGCGGGTCGGCAGGCAGAACGCGACCTGGTCGGCGAGGAGCCGGCGCGACCAGGTGACGTAGTCGTCGGGCGTCCATCCGGGGCGCCGCCAGAGCACGACCGACAGCTCGACGTCGCGCACGAGCTCGACGTGGGGCGCCGCGCGGATCCGGTCGGCGGCGGCGCGCGCGACGGCAAGGACGTGCTCGATCGCGGCGCGGTATGCGTCGGTGCCGTGCACGGCGAGCGAGAACCAGAACGGCAGCCCCCGGGCACGACGGCTGAGGTGGTACGCGTAGTCGGCCGGGTTCCACTCGTCGCCGGTGCGGATGGCGTCGAGGTACGACGCGTGCTGCGCATGGACCGCTCGCGCGAGCTGCGGTTCCCGGTAGAGCAGCGCGCACGAGTCGAACGGCGCGAACAACCACTTGTGCGGGTCGACGACCATCGAATCGACCCGCTCGATCCCCGCGAAGCGGGCCCGGACGGAAGGCGCGCACAGCGCGGCCGCGCCGTACGCGCCGTCGACGTGGAGCCAGAGATCGCGCTCGGCGGCCACGTCGGCGAGGCCGTCGAGGTCGTCGACGATGCCCGCGTTCGTCGTGCCCGCCGTCGCCGCGATCGCGCACACGGAGCCCGGGTCGGGATCGGCGTCGAGGACGCGCCGCAGCGCCGCGCCGGTGAGGCGGTCCCGGTCGTCGGACGGCACGACCAGCGCGTCGCAGTCGAGGATGCGCAGCGTGCTCGCGACCGACGAATGGGCCTGCTCGCCGACGGCGACCCGCCACTTCGGGGGACGGGCGCCCCGCCGCGCCGTCGCCGTCTCGCGGGCCACGACGAGAGCCGAGAGGTTGCCGGCGGAGCCGCCCGAGACGAAGCAGCCCCCGGCGCCGGGCGGGAGACCGGCGAGATCGGCGAGGAAGCGCAGCGCCTCGTTCTCGGCGTAGATCGCCCCCGACGCCTCGAGCCACGACGACGCGTTCATCGACGACGCCGCGACGACGGTGTCGAACACGAGTGCCGATTTCGTCGGCGCCGCCGGGATGAACGCGAAGAACCGCGGGCTGTCGCTCGAGATGCACGCCGGCGCGAGCACCTCCGTGAACACGCGCAGGACATCCTCCGGATCGCGCCCGGCGCTGGTGATCGTCGCGCCCACCCGCCGCGCGAGGTCGTCGTAGGTCGTCGGCTGGTCGAGCGGCGCCGGGTCGTAGCGGAGCCGTTCGAGCGCGTAGTCGAGGCACGCGCGCGCGGCTCGGTCGGCGGTCTCGTCGAAGTGGTGCACGGGCTGCGACGCTACCGCCGATGACCGGACGCGCCCGCCGGCGCGGCACGGACGAACTCAGCCCGAGTGGCGCCCGACGAGCCCGAGGATGGCCTCGCCGTACCGCTGCGCCTTCACGGGACCGATGCCCGCCACCGCGAGCAGCGAGTCGGGGGAGTCCGGCCGTGCCGTCGCAAGCGCCTTCAACGTGGCGTCGTGGAAGATCACGTATGCGGGAACACCGGAGGCGCGCGCGAGGTTGCGCCGCCACTCGACGAGCGCGTCGAAGAGGTGCGCGTCGACGTCGGCGTCTTCCTCGACCGTCGTCCGCGCGAGCCGGTCGCGGGCAGCGGCGAGCCGGTCGCGCGCGGCTGCCGGAGGGCGCGGCGCGGGCGAGATGCCCATGGCCTCCTCGATCGGCGCGAGCCAGGGGCTGCGCTGCCGACGGACCGTCCGCGTGCCCATCGTGCGCTGCTTCGCGTACGAGAGATGCAGGTCGCTTCCCGCGCGGGTGAGGGCCACGTAGAGGAGACGGCGTTCCTCGGCGCGCTCGGCCGGCGTCTCGGCGTGCGTGATGGGGACGAGCCCGCGTTCGAGCCCGGTGACGAACAGCGTCGCGAACTCGAGACCCTTGGCGCGGTGGAACGTGAGGAGCTCGACGGCGTCGTCGGTCGCGTCGCCGGCGTCGTCGCGCAGCACCGTCGTGAGGTACGTGAGGAACCCGTCGACCGATCCGGGCCCGCCGTCGGCGCCGAGGTATTCGTGGCCGAGCCGGGCCAGTGCCTCCACGTGCTCGCGGCGTTCCTCGGAGCGGTCGTCGAGCAGACGGTTCGGGGCCGGGGTGGTGAGCCGCGCGAGGAGCTCGGCGAAGGGCCGGCCCGGCGCGCCGCGGGCGTCGCGGCGGAGCTCCTCGATCGCGAGCTTGACCTCGGGCCGCTCGAGGAACCGCCCCGCGCCCCGCACGCGGAACGGCACCCCGGCGCGCGACAGCGCCTCCTCGAATGCGGCGGACTGGGCGTTGACCCGGTAGAGGACCGCCATCGAGGACCAGGGTCGGTCGGCGCCGTGCGCGGCGCGGAGCCGGGCCGCGACGCCGTCGGCCTCGGCCGTGTCGTCGTCGTACGCGGTGACGGTCGGGTCGGGTCCGGGCTCGGCGACGGCGCGCACGGCCGGCCTGGGTGCGCCGCCGCCGTCGGCGAGGAGGGCGGTGGCGACCGCGACGATCTGCGGCGTCGACCGGTAGTTGCAGCCGAGCTGCACCACGCGGGCGCCGGGGAAGTGCCGGGTGAACCCGCCGATTAGGCCGGCGTCGGCGCCGGCGAACCCGTAGATGGCCTGGTTGGGGTCGCCGACCACGCAGAGGTCGGAACGATCGCCGAGCCACGCGCGCACGAGCCGGAACTGGGCCGGGCTCGTGTCCTGGAACTCGTCCACGAACAGGTGCCGGAACCGCCATCGCTGGACGGCGGCGAACTCGGCGTCGCTCTCGAGCGCGTCCGCGCACCACCAGATCAGGTCGTCGAAGTCGAGGAGGTGGCGGCGCCGTTTCTCGCGCTCGTACCGGGCGTAGATCTCGGCGACCGCCGTCGGGTCGCGGGGCGGCTCGCGGCGCGCACGCGCGGCAGCGTCGGGATAGGACTCGGGACGGACGAGGCGCGCCTTGGCCCATTCGATCTCGCTCGCGATCTCACCGGCGTCGAGCGCGGCCTGGGGCCCGCGCCCACCCACCAGCGGGAGCAGGAGACGGACCTTGCGTTCGATCACACCCGGCATCGTCCGCCCGCGTTCCTCGGCGCGCCGTCGGAGCTGCGCGAGCGCGATCGCGTGGACCGTTCCCGCCGTCACGTGGCGCTGCACACCGAGCCGCGCGAGGCGCGACCGCAGCTCGCCCGACGCCTTGCGTGTGAAGGTGATCGCGAGCACGTGCTCGGGATCGGCGGTGCCCTCGCGCGCCCGGAACGCGATCCGCCGGGTGAGGACCCGCGTCTTGCCCGAGCCCGCGCCGGCCAGGATCGCGAGCGGCGCCGCGTCCGTCGTCACCGCCTCGCGCTGGGTCTCGTCGAGGTCGTCGAGCAGGAGGTCACGGGCCGGCTCGGCGGCGACCCGCGGTGGGACGACACTCATGCCCGGCACCGTACCGGCGGGGTGTGTCAGTGACGCGGACGCCCGCGCCGCCACCGCGGGGGACGGACCGGGAATGCGAAGGGCCCCGAGTAGCCTTCGCTGCGAACAGCTCCGGACTTCTCGGGGCCCGACTTCCCTTCGAGTCACGCCTCTCACGGGCACCGGCCCGCTCTGTGAGCGCACCCGGTGGCGCCGCCTCCACTCGGGCGGGACACCCTCGCTTCGGCCTCGGTCGTGTCTCCGGCTCCCGGGTTCCCGAAGGTTCCCGTTCCCCGACCGACTGGCTCCGACCCGTCATCCGGAAGTCTTCCCGAAGGTCCTCTTCCGGGTCCGTGCCGTTGCGTCGTCGGCAACCGCAAATCTACGGACACGACACCGGGTGGTCAAGGGGAAAACATCACTTCTCGGCCGGAAGTGGGGTGCGGCGCGGAGCACGGCGCACACCCGGGTTACCGTTCGTGGGCCATGCCGGTCGACGCGACGCCCGAGGAGTTCGAGCGAATCGTCGCCGAGGCACTCGACTCGATTCCGGTCGAGCTCGGCGCGCGCATGGAGAACGTCGCGGTCGTCATCGAGGACTGGCCCCGTCCGGACCAGATCGCGGGTCGCACCGGAACCCTGCTCGGCCTCTACGAGGGGGTCCCGCTGACGGCGCGTGGTCCGATGAGCTACGCGGGCGCGATGCCCGACCGCATCACGATCTTCCGTGGTCCGCTCTGCGCGCGCGCACCCGACGCGGACACGCTGGCCCACGACGTGCGGGTCACCGTGCTCCACGAGGTCGGTCACTACTTCGGCATCAGCGATGCACGTCTCCACGAGCTCGGCTGGGGCTAGCGCGTGGACGCGCGCGTACGATCGTGACGATGGCACTTCGCGGCGGGCGGACCGTCGGCCCCGACCGCAACCTGTGGCGCAACTGGGGGCGCAACCAGCGGTGCCACCCGGCTGCCGTCGAGACGCCTACCAGCGAGCTCGAGGTCGCGGAGGCGGTCCGCCGGGCCGCCGCCGCGGGTCAGAAGGTCAAGGCCGTCGGGAGCGGCCATTCCTTCACGGGCGCCGCCTGCACCGACGGGCGCCAGCTCCGCCTCGACCGCCTCGACCGCGTCGTCGCGATCGACGAGGACACCCGCACCGTCACCGTCGAGGCCGGCATCCCGCTCTGGCGCCTGAACGACGAGCTCGCCCAGCGGGGTCTGGCGCTCGCGAACCTCGGCGACATCGACCGGCAGACGATCTCGGGCGCGATCTCGACCGCGACCCACGGAACCGGTGCACAGCTGCCGAACATCTCGGCCCAAGTGGCTGGGATCGAGCTCGTGACCGGGTCGGGCGACGTCGTCTCGCTCGGTCCGGACGACCCCGACGGCGGTGTCGCGCTCCGTGCCGCGCGGGTCGGGATCGGGGCGCTCGGCGCGATCGCTGCCGTGACGCTGCGGACGGTCCCGGCGTTCGCTCTGCATCGCGTCGATGAGCCGCTGGCGCTGGACCGCGTGCTGGGAGAGTTCGACCGGTTCGCGGCCGACAACGACCACTTCGAGTTCTTCGTGTTCCCGTACACCGACCAGGCGCTGACGATCCGGCGCAACAGGACTGCTGGGCCACTACGGCCCCGGTCCTCTGTGAACGTGATGATCAACGAGACCTTCCTGCAGAACACGGTCGGAGAGTGGCTCTTCCGGGTGACGCGCCGGTTCCCGGCGCTGATTCCGAGGATCACCCGGGCGTCAGCGTGGTTTCTCTCGGAGGGCGACTACATCGACCACAGCTTCAAGATCTTC
>DASRHL010000442.1:0-7109 GCA_035650535.1 Acidimicrobiia bacterium | reverse complement strand
CCTCGTCGTGTCGATGGTCGTGATCGGAGGCCTCGGGTCGATCCCGGGCGCGGTGCTGGGCGCCGTCTACCTGCTCGGCCTGCCCGCTATCTTCGGGACGACCTCGACCGTCCTGTTCCTCACGAGCGGCTTCGGCCTGCTCGCCTTCATCCTCTACCTGCCCGGCGGGCTCGCGGAGATCATGCACCGCCTCGGCGACCTGGTCGCCGGAGGCGTCGCCCGGATCGTCACCGGACGGCGGGCGCGCCGCATGCCGCCTCCCGACGAGGTGCCGTTCGACCCCGAGGAGCTGGTGGAGGAGGTCCTCTCGTGACCACCCCCTCCCGCGTTCGTTCCGGAATCCCTCGTGACGGCGGAAAAGGGAACAGACGCGGTGGGGCGCGATCGGAGGGGCCGGCGCGACTCGACGTCGAGGGTCTCGTGGTCGCGTTCGGCGGTGTGCGCGCGGTCGACGGCGTGACGCTGCACGCCGAGCCGGGCTCGATCGTCGGACTGATCGGGCCGAACGGGTCGGGCAAGACGACGGTGCTCGACGCGATCTCCGGGTTCGTCACTCCCCGGGCCGGGTCGATCCGCGTCGACGGCGAGGACGTCGGCGACTACCTGCCCGAGGAGCGGATCAACCTCGCGACCGTGCGCTCCTTCCAGGACTGCCAGCTCTTCCCCGAACTGTCGGTCGAGGACACGCTGCTGCTCAGTCAGGACGCGCGTCACGCCGTCGGCGTGCTCTCGACCACCCTGCAGCTGCCCTGGGCCCGGCGTTCGGAACGGGCGAAGCGCGCCGCGGTCGACGCGGTGATCGGATCGTTCGGGTTGGAGCGCTTCCGCGACCACCGCACCGCCGAGCTCTCGACCGGCACGCGGCGGGTGGTCGACCTCGCGTCGATCGTGCTCGCGGAGCCCCGGCTGCTGCTGCTCGACGAACCGACGGCCGGCATCGCCCAGCGCGAGGCCGAAGCGTTCGTCCCGCTGCTGCGGCGGCTCCACGAGGTCGCGGACACCACGATCGTGCTCGTCGAACACGACGTGCCGCTCGTCTTCGAGCTGTGCTCGACCGTCGTCGTGATGGAAGTGGGCCGCGTGGTCGCGTCCGGGACGCCCGACGAGGTGAGCCGCGACCCGCGCGCGCTCGCCGCGTACCTCGGCGCGAGCGAGGACGCCCTCCTCGTGTCGGGCCCGACGCCGGCGAGCGCGCGGATGACGACAGAATCTGGGACGGCAGCGGACGACGGCCACGGCCGTGGGGGGCGCTCGTGACTGGCATGACAGGACTCGCCCGACCGGCCCGCGACCTCGCGGCGCGTTGGAACCCCGTCCGCGTCACGAGGCGGGCGGCGCGGCGGTTCGCCCGGCGACCGAGAGCGATGCAATTGCGGACGATCGCCGTCGTCGTCGCCACCATCGCCGGACTCGTCGTCTACGTCGCCCGGGCGCCGGAGCCGCCGGCCTCCCCGCAGCCGTTCGGGGGCGTCGGCAGCGGCAAGTCGCTCGCGCCCCACCCCGGGCCCGCGACGGCCCGGCTCGCCGGCCGCACCGTGCAGCTCGCGGCGTCCGTCACCGGCATCGTCGACGGCGCTCGGAGCGCGAACACGCCGCCGCCCGGCCCACCGGTGAACCAGGCGAGCACGAGCGCACGCGGCGTCACCGGCAGCAGCATCAACGTCGTGTTCCCGGTCGTCAACCTGCAGGCGCTCTCGTCGCAACTCGGGTTCGCCGGCGACGTCGAGTTCACCGAGCAGACGAAGGCCATCAAGCTCTTCGTCAAGGAGATCAACGACAAGGGCGGGATCAACGGTCGCAAGATCAACGCGATCATCGCCAACTACAACCCGCTCGACGCGGCCAACATGCGGTCGCTCTGCAAGGACTGGACCGAAGGGAGCCCGGCCGCGTTCGCGGTGGTCGACGGTGTCGGCGGCTGGGCCGGCGACAACCAGCTGTGCATCACCCAGGAGGGCAAGACGCCGCTGCTCGCGCAGTGGACCTCGATCTCCGACTACACCAAGGTCGGCTCGCCATACCTCTGGTGGCTCGGCGTCGACCAGTCCGCGCTCCTCGCCACGCTGGTCCAGTGGGGCCAGTCGGCCGGGCTCATCGGCGGCGCCGACAAGCTCGGCATCATCGCGGGCGACCGCGCCAGCGACCAGCTCGCGCTCAACTCGTACCTGCTCCCCGACCTGCGCAAGGCCGGGATCACCGCCGAGGTGCAGACGATCGCCGCCAGCCCGTCGCAGTCGGCGCAGACGACGGCCGCCGCGCCGCTCGTCATCCAGAAGCTCCGGAGCGCGGGCGTGAAGTCCGTCATCCCGCTGATCCCGTTCAACGTCTTCTACCCGCTGCTCCAGGCGATGACCCAGCAGTCGTACTTCCCGAGGCTGCTGCTGTCCGACTACGAGAGCTCGATCACGTCCGCGCTCGGCCTGATCCCGGTCCCGTACGAGAAGGCGCTCGACGGGCAGGAGGGCATCACGACGTTGACGCTCGGTGGCATCGACGACCCGCGCCCCGAGAGCGAGGGCGGCTACAACGCGGGCCTGCGGAGCTGCTGGACGACGTGGCACAAGGCGTACCCGAAGAAGCCGAAGGGCGCGTCGAGCGCGTTCCTCGAGGAACAGGGACCGGTCGCGGGGTGGTGCCAGGCGATCCGCCTGTTCGCCACCGCGGCCAGAGCCGCGGGAAAGAACCTGAACCGGCGGACGTTCGCGCAGGCGATGTCGAAGGTGACGAACTTCGACGGCACCTGGGTGAACACGTTGAGCTACGGGCCCGACAAGTTCTACGGGCCGACGCAGTACCAGGTCGTACGGATCCACAACAACGACCCGCCGTCGTCGCAGTGCATCGTGAAGAGCAACGGCAAGCCGCAGGGGACGTGCTGGGTGAGCGAGCAGAAGTACCAGCCGCTGGCCACGGGCTGACGCGATGCCGGCCGACGTGCTGCTGTTCGTCACCCAGGTCGCGCCCTATCTCGACGGGCCCGCCGGCGTGCACGGCGTGCTCGACCAGGCGGCGGTGGGCGTCGCCCAGGTCGCCGAGCTGCACGGCATGCGCAGCCGCCGGGTCGACGACGTCCGCGAGCTCGACGACGAGACGCTGGCGGGCGCCCGCGCGCTCGCGCTGTTCACGATCGGCGAGACCCCGTGGAGCAGCCGCCAGCGCGTGGTCGTCGCCGACCGTGTCCGCGCCGGCGAGCTCGCGATCGTCGCCATCCACTCGGCGACCGACGCCTGCTACGCGTGGGACGACTACGGCCTGCTCGTCGGCGCCCGCTTCGACGGGCATCCGTGGACCCAGGAGGTCGACCTCGACGTCGTGGAGAGCGCGCACCCCGCGACCCGCCACCTGCCGCCGAGCTGGCGCTGGT
The DNA here is from genome assembly GCA_035650535.1 of Acidimicrobiia bacterium. GTDB lineage: Bacteria > Actinomycetota > Acidimicrobiia > IMCC26256 > PALSA-555 > DASRHL01. Next base: position 3,745 of record DASRHL010000442.1, on the reverse strand, counting down.
ACGACGAGGTGTACCAGTTCCGCGACCTCCGGCCCGATGCGCGGATCCTGTTGCGCGTGCCCGAGGGTCAGCTCGACGAGGACGCGCCCGGCGCGTCGCGCCCGCCCTTCGGGTACCCGCTGTCGTGGTGTTTCAGGGAAGGCGCGGGCCGGACGTTCTCGACCAGCCTCGGCCACTTCCCGGCCGCGTGGGAGTCGCCCGCCTACCTGCGCCACCTGGCCGGCGGACTGTCGTGGGCGCTGGGCGAGGGCGTGTGACCGAGCGGCCGACGAGCCGGGTGCGCAACTTCTCGCCCTGGGCGTACTGGATGCTGCACCTCGAGTCGGTCGTGGCGCGGGATCCGTGCCCGACCGACGATCCGACGGCCGTGCCCGCGTGGCGCGAGCGGTGCCGCGACCGCCTTGCTGCGCTCCTCGGCGTCACCCCCGCGCCGGTGCCGCTCGACCTCGACATCCGCGAGACCGTCGACTGCGGGACGTACCGGCGCGAGTCCCTCGTCTTCGACAGCGAATCCGCGATGTCGGTACCGGCATTCCTGCTCGTCCCGCACGAGCGCGTCGGGCCCGGGCCCGCCGTGCTCGCCGTGCACGGGCACGGGCCCGGGAAGTCGGAGGTGTGCGCGCTACCGGACGCGGAGAGCGTGACGGCGGCCGGCGAGCACAACGGCGACTACGGACACCAGCTCGCGCGCCGCGGGTACGTCGTCCTCGCTCCCGACCTGCGCTGCTTCGGCGAACGCGCCGACTGGAACCCGCCCGACAAGTACGCGTGCGACCTCAACCTCGTGCACGCGACCGCCGCCGGGCTCAACCCCCTCGCGCAGAACGTCTGGGACCTCCGCTGCGCGCTCGACCTGCTCGCGCAGCACCCGCTGGTCGACCCCGGGCACATCGGCGCCGTCGGCTTCTCCTACGGTGCGACCCTGACGCTGTTCGTCGCGGCGACGGACGCGCGCGTCCGCGCCGCGGTCGTCAGCGGTTACTTCAACGAATGGCGGGCCGCGCACCGCGTCCCGTGGAACCTGTGCGGCTCGCAGGTGCTCCCCGGCATGCTGGGCGAGCTCGACCACGTCGGCCTCGGCGCGCTCGTGGCGCCGAGGCCGCTGCTCGTCGAGTCCGGCACCGACGACCTCATCTTCCCGGTCGACGCGGCCCGCCGGGAGGTGGCGCGCCTCGCGACGGTCTACGCCGCGCTCGGCGCGCCCGACGGCCTGGAGCACGACGTCTTCGACGGCGGCCACCGGTGGCACGGCGACCGCGCCTACCGGTTCCTCGACCGGTGGCTGCGCCGTGCCCCCTAGTCTGACGTTCATGTCATACGAGGCCCGGCTCGCCGGGCTCGGGATCACGCTGCCCGGGCCCTTCCCGCCCCACGACCCGCTCGATGCGGTCGTCGTGCACGGTGGGACGGCCCGCACCTCGGGCTGCCTGCCCCGCAACGCCGACGGCGTGCTGCACGCGACCGGGCTGCTCGGGCGTGAGGTCGCGACCCAGGTGGGAGTCGAGTGCGCGGCATGGTGCGCGCGCAACGCCCTGTCGCTGCTGCGGGCCGAGCTCGGCACCCTCGACCGCGTGGCGCGGGTCCTGACCGTCACCGGGTTCGTCGCCTGCACCGGCGACTTCGCCGAGCAGCCGACGGTGGTCGACGGCGCCAGCCGCCTACTGGTCGACGTGTTCGGCGCGGCCGGCCGCCACACCCGTTCCGCGATCGGCGTCGCCGCGCTCCCGCGGCGCGGCCCGGTCGAGATCGAAGTCACGGTCGCGCTGCGCGACTGACGTGCGACGAGCGTCCGGAGGGCTCCGATGGCACCGCGGATCACGATCATCGGCGGCGGGAGCTACCAGTGGGTGCCCAAGCTCCTCGTCGACGTCGCGAACACCCCGGCGCTGCACGAGGCCGAGATCGTCGTGGAGGACATCGACCCTGCGCCCGTGCCGCGCATGGTCGAGCTCGTCGAGCACATCGCGGCGGTGCGCGGCATCGGCCTGACCGCGTTCGGGACGACCGACCAGCGGGCCGCGCTCGAGGGTGCCGACTACGTCGTCGTGAACATCTCCACCGGCGGGTTCGCGTCCATGCGCCACGACCTCGAGATCCCCGCGCGCTACGGCATCAGGCAGTCCGTCGGCGACACCGTCGGGCCCGGGGGTGTCATTCGGGCGCAACGCAACATCCCCGTGTTCCTCCAGCTCGCGAGCGACATGGAGGAGCTGTGCCCCGACGCGTGGATGCTCAACTTGACCAATCCGATGACGACGATCTGCCGCGCCGTCACGCGCGAGTCGTCGATCCGGACCATCGGGCTCTGCCACGAGATCACGATCACGCAGTTCCTGCTCAGCCTGCTGCTCGACACGAGCTTCCTCGAGCTGCAGCCGACCGTTGCCGGCGTCAACCACCTGCCGCTGATCTCGAGCCTCGACGCCGGCGGCCGCGACGGGCTCGCGCTCCTGCGCGGGCTCCTCGACGACGCGGACCGCCGCGCCGCCGAGCCGCTGGCGATGGAGCTGCCCGACGGGTTCCTGCCCGGCACGCCTGCCGCAGGCGCCCGGTGGACCAAGGGCGACCTCCTGCGCCACAACCGCGTGAAGCTGGAGCTGTTCACACGCTTCGGCGTCCTGCCCGGCGCGGGCGACCGGCACCTCGTCGAGTTCTTCCCGGGATTCCTGACCGAGGAGTCCCGTTGGGGTGCGCGCTGGGGCGTCACCCTGACCACGATCGAGGACCGGGAGGCGTCGCAGGCGGCGTACGTGGCCGAGCTCGACGACCTGCTCGCGGCCGCCGAGATCCCGGCGATGCCGTCGGGTGAGATGGTGGCGCCCGTGATCCAGTGCCTCGAGCTCGACCGACCGGGCTGGTTCCCGCTCAACGTCCCCAACGACGGCCAGGTCGCCGACCTCCCCGACGGCGTGACCGTCGAGAGCATCTGCGTCGCCGACGGCAAGGGAGTCCGAGGCCGCGACCGGGTCCGCCTCCCGCCGGCCGTCGCCGAGTGCGTCCGCCGGGTCGCGGCCGCCCAGGAACGCACGGTCGAGGCGGCGGTCACCGGGAACCGTGACGAGGTCTTCGCGGCGATGCTCCTCGACCCGCTCGCCGGCCGACTCGACTACGACCGGCTCGGCGAGATGACGGACGCGATGCTCACCGCGACCAGGCCCTGGCTGCCGCAGTTCCCGATCACCTGATGCGCCGCGACTTCGCCGCCGACGCGCTCCGGGTCCGTGTGCTGGAGGACGGCGACGCGCTCGCGGCGAGCGCGGCCGCCGACGCCGCCCGGCTCCTGCGCCGTGCCATCTCCGAGCGGGGCGTGGCGCACGCGATGTTCGCGACCGGGAACTCGCAGGTCGCGTTCCTCGCCGCGCTCGTCCGCGAGGCCGACGTCGACTGGAGTCGGGTCATCGGCTTCCACATGGACGAGTACGTCGGGATCGCGGCCGACCATCCGGCGAGCTTCCGGCGCTACCTGCGCGAACGACTGGTCGAGCGCGTGCCGATCGGTGACTTCTACTACGTCGAAGGCGACGCTCCCGATCCCGGGGCCGCGTGCCGCGCCTACGCGGCACTGCTGCACGACCACCCGCTCGACGTCTGCTGTCTCGGGATCGGCGAGAACGGGCACCTGGCGTTCAACGACCCGCCGGTCGCCGACTTCCACGATCCACTCGACGTGAAGCTGGTCACGCTCGACGACGCGTGCCGGCGCCAGCAGGTCGGCGAGGGGCACTTCCCCGACGTCGCCGCCGTC
>DASRHL010000441.1:0-22960 GCA_035650535.1 Acidimicrobiia bacterium | reverse complement strand
ACCTCGGTCGAGCTCCAGCCCTCGAGGTCGCGCAACGTGACGACCTCGCGCTGCGCGGCCGGCAGACGCTCGAGCGCGGCGCGTACGACGGCGAGCGTCTCGGCGGCGTCGAGGCGCTCGGCCGGCTCGTGCTCCCAAGGTGTCGGGAACGACGCCCAGTGGAACGGGTACTGCGGGTCGGAGGCGGGCCGGAACCGGTCGGGATCGAACGCGGGCTCGTCGCCCTCGCTCATGGCACCCCGGGCGGAGGCGAACGGGATCGCGCGCGTCTCCCGCACCCCCTTCGTCCGGGCGATGTTCATGAGGATCCGGAAGATCCACGTCTTGAGCGACGAGCGGCCCTCGAACCGGTCGATGCCCTTGATGACGCCGAGCCACGTCTCCTGGACGGCCTCGTCGGCCGCGGCCCGCGTCGGCACGTACATCAGCGCGGTGCGCCGCAACGGGGCGTCGTAGCGGTCGAGCAGCCACGCGAAGGCCGACTCGTCACCGTCGCGCAGCGCTTGCACGAGCTCGGCGTCGGAGTTGTAGTCCGTCGCGACCCCGCCCACGCCCGGCAGCGTAACGATCCTGCGGACGGCGCGCACTGGACGGCACCGGATGCGAACCAGGGGGTCGCCGTGCCCGACGTGTCGTTCGACAGCCTCGCCGTCGTCATGGGGGTCGCGTTCGCGATCCCGCTGCTGCTCGGCCTGGCGCCCCGGCTGCGGGTGCCTGCCGTCGTGCTCGAGATCGTCGCCGGCATCGTCGTCGGCCCGCAGGTGCTCGGATGGGCGACGCCCGACGAGCCGGTCGCGATCCTGGCGCTCGTCGGCCTGGCCTTCCTGCTCTTCCTGGCCGGTCTCGAGCTCGACCTCGACCAGCTCCGTGGCCGCCTGCTGCGGGTCGCCGGCCTGGGCTTCCTCGTGTCGCTCGTGCTCGCGCTGGGGGCCGGCGAGCTCCTCGACGCGACCGGCCAGGTGCACCAGCCGCTGCTCACGGCGGTGATCCTCACGGCAACGTCGCTCGGCCTCGTGATCCCCGTCCTCAAGGAGGCCGGCCAGCTCGACACCCGGCTCGGGCAGCTCGCGGTCGCGGGCGCGTCGATCGGCGACTTCGCCGCGGTGATCCTGCTCTCGCTCCTCTTCTCGCGCGACTCCACCGGCACGGGGACGAAGGCCGCACTGCTCGGCGCGTTCGTCGCCGCGGTCGTGCTGCTGGGCTACCTGCTGACGCGGCGCTCGCGCCGCATGCGCGTCTCGTCGGTGCTCCTGCGCCTGCAGGACACGACCGCCCAGATCCGGGTTCGGGGCGCGATGCTGCTCCTGCTCCTGATGGTCGTGCTCGCCGAGCACCTCGGGCTGGAGACCATTCTCGGGGCCTTCGTCGCCGGCGCGATCGTGAGCGTCGTCGACCGGGACGCCACGCGTACGCACCCACAGTTCAAGATCAAGCTCGAGGCGATCGGCTACGGGTTCGTCATTCCGGCGTTCTTCGTCACGAGCGGCATGCGCTTCGACCTGAACGCGCTGCTCGACCACCCGTCGGTGCTGGTGAAGGTCCCCATCTTCCTCGCCGCGCTGCTGTTCGCACGCGGGGTCCCGGCCTTCGTCTACCGGCCGCTCGTCGGGACGCGGGGCGCCGCGGTCGCGGGCCTGCTCCAGGCAACCTCGCTCCCCTTCATCGTCGCCGCCACCCAGATCGGCGTCGCCATCCACGCCCTCGACGCGGCGACGGCGGCGGCGTTCGTCGGCGCCGGCCTGCTCTCGGCCCTGCTGTTCCCGACCGTCGCCCTCGGGCTCGTCCGCGACGTGCGGCCGACGGTGCCGATGGCGCCCGGGGACGACGCCGCGGCGCCCCCTGTAACGGACGGCGTTCCGGCGAGACTGACCGCCGAGTCGAGCGCGGTTCGAGGGGGGATGGGGTGATGGACGCGGTCAAGATCGCCAACTGGAGTGAGCTGCCCGACCGGGTGCCCACGGGTGCGACGGTCGACGGCATCGACCTCGTCGTCGTCCGCCGGGGCGACGACCATTCCGTGCTCTACGGCCGCTGTCTCCATCGGGGCGCGCTCCTCGCCGACGGCACCGTCCAGGGCGACAACCTCATCTGCGGTCTGCACGGGTGGGACTACCGGATCGACACCGGCGTCAGCGCGTACAACAACGCCGAGGTGCTGCAGAAGTTCACGAGCATGCTCGACGGCGACGCGCTCGTCGTCGACCGCGACGAGATCCTGCGCTTCAAGATGCGCCACCCCCAGCCGTTCGACCCGGACGTCTACCAGGGGTACTACCGCGACCCGCACATGGCTCCCGAGGAGCCGTTCGTCGCGTACATCCACGAGCTCGCGGCGAACGGCCTGTCGAAGACCGGGATGCACGGTCCTGTCGGCGCGATGGGCGTCCCGCGCGACGAGCTCCCCAAGTGGGACATGATCCAGTTCGTCACCGCGCAGCTCGCCCGGCTCCCCCGCCTCGACGGCGACGCCGTGGGCACCGAGGTCTGCATCGGCCCCAACGCGGACAGGCCGCTCCGGCTCGACATCCCCATCTTCGTGTCGGACATGAGCTTCGGGGCACTGTCGCACGAGGCGAAGGTCGCGCTCGCGCGCGGGGCCGAGCTCGCGGGCACCGGCATCTGCTCCGGCGAGGGCGGGATGCTCCCGGAGGAGCAGGCGGAGAACAGCCGCTACTTCTACGAGCTCGCGTCGGCGCGCTTCGGGTGGAACCCCGACCTCCTGAAGAAGGTGCAGGCGTTCCACTTCAAGGGCGGGCAGGGCGCGAAGACGGGCACCGGCGGCCACCTGCCCGGCCACAAGGTCGTCGGCAAGATCGCCGAGGTGCGCGGCCTGCCCGAGGGCACCGCGGCGATCTCGCCGTCGCGCTTCCCCGACTGGGACTCGCTCGACGACTTCCGCCGCTTCGCCGACTTCGTGCGCGAGCACTCGGGCGGCATCCCCGTCGGGTTCAAGATGTCGGCGCAGCACGTCGAGGCCGACATCGACGCCGCACTCGCGGTCGGGGTCGACTACGTCATCCTCGACGGGCGGGGCGGTGCGACGGGCGCGGCACCACTCCTCTTCCGCGACCACATCTCGGTGCCGACGATCCCGGCGCTCGCACGGGCCCGCCGCCACCTCGACCAGCGCGGGCGCCGCGACGTCACGCTCGTCGTCACCGGCGGCCTGCGCCACGCGCCCGACTTCGCGAAGGCGCTCGCGCTCGGCGCCGACGCGGTCGCGGTCGCCAACTCCGCGATCCAGGCCATCGGCTGCCTCGGCATGCGCGCGTGCAACACCAACAACTGCCCGGTGGGGATCGCAACACAGAAGCCGCACCTCCGGGCCCGCCTCCCGGTCGACGAGGCCGCGCACCGCCTCGACCGCTTCCTGCGGGCGAGCGTCGAGCTGATGCAGGTGCTCGCCCGCGCCTGCGGCCACACGCACCTCGACCAGTTCTCGCTCGACGACCTGACGACGTTCGACCGCGACATCGCCCACCTGGCCGGTGTCCCCTACGGCGGGGTCATGGCCCCGTGAGCGGGACCGAGCGCCGCCCGACCACGACGTGGCACAAGGTCGCAGAGCCCGACGCGCTGGCGTCCGGCCGCGTGCGCACGGTCGTCGCCGGCCACAAGAGCCTGGTGCTCACCCGCGTCGGCGACCGCTACGGCGCGCTCGACAACCGTTGCCCGCACCAGGGCGGCCCGCTGGGCGAGGGCTCGATCGAGAAGGGCTGGCTGCGCTGCCCGTGGCACGGCTACGACTACGACCCGCTCACCGGCACGCCGCCACCCGGCTTCACCGACGCGCCCGCCCGCTACCCGGTCGAGGTGCGCGACGACGGCGTCTACGTCGAGCTCGAGGACGAGGCCGAGCACGAGCGCACCGTCAGCGACGTCATGGTCGAGACCATGGTCGAGTGGGGCGTGACGCACGTCTTCGGCATGGTCGGTCACTCGAACCTCGGCTTCGCCGACGCGCTGCGCCGCCAGGAGGAAGCCGGGAACCTGACGTTCGTCGGCATCCGGCACGAAGGGGCGGCCGCCTTCGCGGCGTCGGCCTACGGCAAGCTCACCGGGCGGCCGGCGGCGTGCTTCGGCATCGCGGGGCCCGGGTCCACCAACCTGCTGACCGGCCTCTACGACGCCAAGGTCGACCGCGCACCCGTGCTCGCGATCTCCGGACAGGTGCCGTCGAAGGTGCTCGGCCGCGGCGCGTTCCAGGACGTCGACCTGACCGCCGCCTTCGCGGACGTTGCGAGCTACTCGAAGACGGTGCTCCCCGCGTCCGACCACGCGGAGCTGATGACGCTCGCGCTCAAGCACGCGCTCGTCGGGCGCAACGTGGCCCACCTCGTCCTCCCGGACGAGGTCCAGGAGATGCGCGCGCCGGATGGTGCGCGCGCGTCGAGCCCCGTCGGCCGCGTCGCCGACGACACCATCACGCCGCCCGCGACCGCCGTCGACGACGCCGTCGCGCTGATCGGGCGAGCCCGCCGGCCGGTGATCGTCGTCGGCCACGGCGCCCGCTTCGACATGGACGCCGTCCGCGCGTTCGCCGAGCACCTCGGCGCGCCGGTCCTCACCACGTTCAAGGCCAAAGGGCTGATCTCCGACCACCACCCCCTCGGCGCCGGCGTGCTCGGTCGCAGCGGTACCCCGGTGGCGAGCTGGCTGATGAACGAGGCCGACCTGCTCGTCGTGTTCGGCGCGTCCTTCTCGAACCACACGGGCATCGCGCCGTACAAGCCGATCGTCCAGGTCGACTACGACCCGATGGCGCTGGGTCGGTTCCACCCGGTGACGGTTCCCGTGCACGGCCACGTGGGCGTCACGGCGCGGCTGCTGCTCGACCGCGTCGCCGCCGCGCCTGCCAACCCCGAGCGGGTCGACCAGTCGGGAGAGGTCGCCGAGCGGTGGGACATCTGGCGGGCAGAGAAGGGCCGGCGCCTGGCCGACGACCGCGGTCACGGCGTGAGCTCGGCGGCCGTCTTCGACACGATGTCACGCCTCGTTCCCGACGACGCCGTGATCGCCGTCGACGTCGGCAACCACGCGTACTCGTTCGGGCGCTACTTCGAGTGCACGCGCCAGTCGGTGCTGATGTCGGGCTACCTCGGGTCGATCGGGTTCGGCTTCCCGGCCGCGATGGGCGCCTGGGCCGCCGCCCCGGAGCGGCCGATCGTCGCGGTCACGGGCGACGGCGGGTTCGGCCAGTACCTCGCCGAGCTCACGACCGCGGTCAAGTACCGCATGGGCATCACGCACGTCCTGCTGAACAACGGGTCGCTCGGCAAGATCACCAAGGAGCAGCGGGCCGGAGAGTTCGCGGTCTGGCAGACGTCCCTGCACAACCCCGATTTCAGCGAGTACGCGCGGATCTGCGGCGCGCTCGGCATCCGCGTCGAGCAGCGCGACCAGCTCGACGGCGCGATCAAGGCCGCGCTCGACCACGCCGTCACGAACCGGGGGCCGGCGCTCGTCGAGGTGATGACCGACCCCGAGCTCGTCTGACGAGCTACCTCGCCGGGAGGCGAGCGCGGCTGCGCGCGCGCAAGCATCCGTTCAGCTTCAAGTCGCGTGCACCACTGCCGAGACAACTCGTTAGCATTTGGGTCCTCTCGACAGGAGGGTCGCAGCATGACGTCTGACGGCCTCATCACACCACCCGGTCGTGAACGGCGCTTCGTCGGCGAGAGTCGATGGCTGCGGGCGCTGATCCTCGGGATCATGGGCTTCGGGCTGATGATCGCCGTGTGGGACCTCCCCGCGTTCGCACCTCCGTTCGCCGTCGGGTGCATCGCGGTCAGCGCGCTGATGGTCCGCGTCATGCCGTGGCGCTTCGAGGTGCTCGACGAGGGGCTCGAACTGTGGTTCGCGCTGGGGCGCCGCCGCTTCCTCAGACGCGACGAGGTCACGGTGCGCGTGAACCCGGGGAGCCCGGTCGCGCTCTGCGGACCCGGTCGGCGCTTCGGCTACCCGCTGACCGACGGCTTCGTCGAACGCCGGCGCGCGATGTTGCGATCGGTGCTGATCGAGTTCGGCTTCGAGGTCGCGTGATCGACTCGCCTGTCGGCGAGGCACACGCTCCCAGGACGCGGAGGAGGGCCGGCGGGGTGAATCCGCCGGCCCTCCATGCGCACGAACGTCGGCGGCTAGCGGCCGATGCTCGGATCGGGTGAGCCGCCCGGAGCGGCGGCCACCACCTGCGTCCCCTCGGAGCCGACGATGTCGAGCTCGTTGACCTGCAGGTTGTCGTAGGCGAGCACGCCCATCTCGGGCAGGTCGAGGCCCTGCATCTCGACCTCGGCCGTCGGCCGGATGCCACCCTTCATGAGCGCGTTCTGGATCTTGAAGAACGCGTAGGCGACGCCGCCCATCACGAAGATGATCACGGCGGAGCCGATCGCCTGCGAGGCGAACTGCCCCCAACCGAGCTTCCCGAAGTCGTACAGGAAGCCGGTGAGGCCGTGCGCCTTCGCGGCCGGGCCCACGGTCGTGAGGTTCCAGCCCGCGCCGTAGCGGCCGTCGGCGAAGATCCCGACGCTGAGCACGCCCCAGATGCCGCAGATGCCGTGCACCGAGATCGCGCCCACCGGGTCGTCGATGCCCTTGCGCTCGAAGAAGAACACCGACTCGACGACGATGACCGCCGCGATCCCACCGATCGCCGCCGCGGCCCACGGCTGCACGAACGCGCAGGGGGCGGTGATCGCCACGAGACCCGCGAGCATGCCGTTGGCCATCATGCCGGGGTCGGGCTTCCCCATCCGCTTCATGCAGTAGAACATCGCGATCGTCGCCCCGAACGCGGCCGCGATCGCGGTGTTGGTCGCGACGACGGCGAAGCGCACGTCGGTGGCCGAGAAGGTCGACGCGGCGTTGAAGCCGAACCAGCCGAAGAGCAGGATGAACGTCCCGAGGAACGCCATCGGGATGTTGTGCGCGCCGAGCGTTCTCGGCTTCCCGTCGGGCCCGTACTTCCCGATGCGCGGTCCGAGCACGAGCGCGCCCGCGAGGCCGGCGAACCCGCCCATCGCGTGCACGACACCCGATCCGGCGAAGTCGGTGTAGCCGAAGCCGAAGTGCAGGCTGTTGCCGAGCTGCGACAGCCAACCGCCGCCCCAGGTCCACGCGCCGAACAGCGGGTAGTAGAGCGCGCCGCAGAAGAGGCCCCAGCCGACGAACGCGTTCCACTTCCACCGCTCGGCCATGGCGCCGGTCGGGATCGTCGCCGTCGTGTCCATGAAGGCGACCATGTAGAGGAAGAACGCCATCGTCGCGGCGCCGTACGCGCTTCCGCTCAGCGCGAAGCCGCTCTTGGCCCAGAAGAACGTCCAGTGCCCGCTACTGCCGAAGTGGATCAGGCCCTGCGACGCCGAGAGCGGCTTCTCGAGCCCGAAGATGCCGGGCGCGCTGAAGCCGCTGAACATGATCGCGTATCCCACCAGGAAGTACCCGGCGAAGCCGAGACCGAAGATCGCGAAGTTGGTGCTGACCACGTGGGCCGCATGCTTCGCCCGGCAGAAGCCGGTCTCGACCAGCGCGAACCCCGCCTGCATGAAGATGACCAGCACCGCGCCGATGACCACCCACAGCAAGTTGAGGCTCACGCCGATGTCGGCGTGGCGGATCGCCTTCCCCGGCGCGTCCGTCGACGGGTCGGCGAACGCCGGCACCGCCATCGCGACGAGCGCGCCGAGCGTGAGGATCACGAAGATCCCCACCTTGCGCTTTGTCAGTCTCACTCGACCCTCCTCGGGACCCGGCTGGGCGCCGGGATCGGACTTGCGGCGGGTGACACGACGCCCCCCGGTCCCGCGATGTGCCGAGCGGGACGTTAAGAAAGAGTCGTTTCAGGTTCCGCTCGCGTCTGTGAACGAACTGCGACGATTGATGACCGGAACCTGACACCCACTCCGGGTCATCGGGCGGGGGCGCGGCGACCGGCGAAGACGCGGTCGCGCAGGCCCGCCAGCCCGCCGCGGGGCTCGGCGACCCCGCCGGTGATGGCGTCGACGATGGCGGACTTCGTCGTCGCGTCGAGCTTGCGGCCGTTGCGGTCCGTGAGCTCGAAGCGGTCGCGGGCCACCCCGCCGTCGGTCGCCAGCCGGGCCGAGTGCACGCTCGCGCCGGCCGACGCGATGCCGACCGCGATCGTGTGGAGGAGCCCGCGCCGGTCGGGGCTGCGGACCTCGCACAGCGTGTACCAGGGCGAGGCGGAGTCGTCGAAGGCGATGTCGGCGTCGGGGTTGGGTACCGCGCTCGACGGCCGGTCGAGCGTCGCCGCGATCGCCTCCTCGAGCCAGCTCGCCTGGGGCGGCTGGGTCCGTTCGAGATCGGGCGGCTCGAACTGGGCCGGCTCGAGCGCGGCGCGGCGGACGTGGAAACTCTCCAGCGCGGCACCGTCGGGCCAGGTCGCGACCACGGCGTCGAGCACGTCGAGCCCGTAGGCGGCGAGCACGCCCGACACCGAGGCGAGGAGACCCGGCCGGTCGCGCAACGCCACCTCGACTCGCCACTCGTCCGCGGCGACGGCGGCGACGTTGACGCGGACCTCGGCGCGGCCGGGCAGCGGGTCGACGAGGGCGGCCTGGCGCGCCACGTCGTCCGGGCCGTGACTGAGCAGGTAGCCCCGCGGCGCGGCCTCGATCCGCTCGACCAGCCGCCGCGCGCCGTTGGCGAGCGCGATGGCCTCCAGCCGCCGGCGCTCGACCTCGTTGCGGGCCTCGCGGCCGGTGAGCGTCGGCCGGGCCAGCGCGGCGACGATCAGGGCGAGGAGCTCGTCGATGCGCGCCCGTTCCCAGGCGTCCAGCTCCTCACGGGCGATCGTGAGGACGTAGAGCGCGCGCGCCCGCTCGGGCGTGTCGAGGTGGGCCGCGAGCTGCATGACCCGCTCCTCCTCGAACCCGTCGACCCGGCGCGCCGCGGCGCGCAACAGGTCCGCGTTGCCGACCAGCAACGCGATCTCCTCCTCCGCCGCGGCGCCGAGGTCGAGCCGGCCGACGAGGCGACGGGCGAGCGGCACCGGCTCCGCGTCGTCGCCGGCGGCGTCGAGGATGAGCGCGGCGAGCAGCAGCCATTCGCCGTGCTCGAGCTGTGACGCCTCGGTGGCTGCCCGCCGGTCGCGCACCTCGGCGTCACGCACGCGCTCCACCAGCTCGAACCGGAGCACGTGCGCGGGCTCGAGCATGAGGGGATCGGCGCGGCGGCGGTCGACCGCCTCGGAGAGCTCGGGCAGGGCGCGCTGCAACAGGCCGGTGGTCTCGAGGAACCGCCAGCTCCGCGGCGTCCCCTCGACCAGGACGGTGAACAACCGTCGCGTCGCGTCCCCGCCCCACCGCAACGCCGTGTCGGAGAGCGAGCCGAGCCAGTCGAGCAGCTTCGATCCGGGCCGGCGGTCGGGGCCGGCGAGGGCGAGCGCGGCGTCGAGCCCGACGGCGAGCGCGACGTGGTCGGGCGGGCGGGCGGCCAGCTCGACGAGCGAGTCGTCGAGGCGCAGCCAGCCGCCCTCGGGCATCCGTTCGCTCGGCCCGACCGGGCTCGGGCGGGCTCGCATTCGGAGCAGCCGCCACCGCAGCAGCGGCGGCGACATCAACGTGGTCACGAGGACGACGAGCAGCAGCGCCGCGTAGAGGCTGCTGCCGAGCACGCCCTCCTGCAGCCCGAGCGTGGCGAAGATCAGGCCGACCTCGCCCCGGGGGATCATGCCGAGCCCGATCAACCACTTGTCGCCGGGCGCGCCGAAGGTACCGAGCGCGGCGACCACCTTGCCCACGACCGCGCACACGAGCAGCGCCGCCGCGATCCCGAGCACCTTGGGCGACGCGAACTTCTCGACGTCGACCGCGATCCCGATCTGCAGGAAGAAGACCGGGATCAGCAGGTGACCGACCGGCGCGAGCTCGCGGCTGACCCGCTCCTGGACCTCGCTGCGCGAGAGCGCGACGCCCGCCACGAACGCCCCCACGATCGGCGCCAGCTTGGCGGCGTCCGCCAGCTCGGCGAACCCGAGCGTGAACGCGAGAGCCAGCGCGACGATCGTGCCCGACGACCGGGCCTGCCGGTGCAGCCACCGGAACAACGGTGGGGCGTAGCGCGAACCGAGGGTCGCGGCCACGACGAGGAACCCGATCGCGACGGCGACGATGCCGACCAGGCTGCCGACCGAGATCGTCCCCTGCGACACGATCCGCACGACGACGGTGAGCACGACCAGGCCCATCACGTCGTCCGCGACCGCGGCCCCGAGCACCGTGCGCGCCTCGACGGTGGCCAGGGCGCGCAGGTCGCTGAACACCCGGGCGGTGATGCCGACGCTGGTGGCCGCGAGCGCGGCGCCGAGGAAGAGCGCGGTGTTGTCGCTGTAGGAGAGGAGCTTCATCGCGCCGAACCCGGTCACCATCGGGACGACCACGCCGATCGACGCGACCGAGATCGACGCCCGGCCGACGGCGCTGAGCTCCCGCAGATCCATCTCGAGCCCGACCTGGAGGAGGAGCAGGATCACGCCGAGCTCGCCGAGCACGGCCAGCGTCTCGTTCGTCCCGACCAGGTTCATCACGGACGGGCCGATCAGGACGCCGGCGAGGATTTCGGCGACGACACCGGGGAACCCGAGGCGCTCGGCGAGCTCCGCGGCGATCTTGGCGGCGACGAGCAGGATCAGGATGTCGAGCAGGACGTCCCGCACGTCCATCTAGCACGCGTCCCGCCACGACATGGCCGGAGCGTAGGAGACGTCCATTTCGGGATTGTTTCGACGGGATGAACGGCGCCTGCCGGAGGCCTGCGGCTCGCTCAGCGGATGAGCGAGCCCTTGTTCGACGGCGGTTGGATGAACTTCTGGGCGTCGGGCGCCATCGTGAGGAGCCCGCCACCGCTGACGGAGAAGTGGTACGAGATGAACTGGGCGTCCTGCTGGCCCCAGTCGCCACCACCGGAGAGCGAGAACGGCGAGGCTTCCGGCGTGAAGAACACGCCCGAGAGCAGGACTCCCGCGCCGCCGTTGATCTGGTACTTGTTGCTGCTCGTCTCCGACCAGAGCCCGAGCTGGGCGAACGGTCCCTCGGTCGCGGCGAGCCACGTCGGGGGCGCGCCGCCCGCGACCTTCACGACGCCGCCGTTCTGGACGACCGTGACGTGCTGGGCGTTGAAGGTGCCGCCGGTGAAGTTCATGTCGCCGTTGCGGAGGTAGACGATCGCCGCGTTGGTGCTCGAGCTGTCGATGCACGGCGTCGTGACCCCGCCCGCCGGCGTGCACGCGACCGGCAGCCCGACGCTGTTCGGGTTGGCGTCGTTGAGCCTCAACACCCCGGAGCCGGACATGCTGATCGTGCCGTCGAACACGACGTTGCCGCCGGCGAAGTCGACCGTCGTCCCGTTCCCGATGGAGAAGTTGCCGCAGTCGACCCACCAGTTCCCCGTGACGGTCGTCGTCCCCGACGGGTTGCAGCTGTGCGTCAGGGACCACTGCTGGTAGGTCGCGTCGGGGGCACCGCTGGTCTTGACGGCCGTCTTCAGCTTGTCGATGTAGGCGTACTTCCCGCTGTCGGGCGCCGAGGGGTCGGTCGGGCAGGGCGCGATGTTGATCCCGTGGTAGGCGGGGTAGCCGCTCTTGCAGTTGTAGACCCAGTCGACCGGGCCACGCGTGCCGCGCTCCCCCTCGGGGACGGGTTGGGGGCTCAGGCGGCCGGCCGTGACGTCCGCGCTGTTGCACGCGGGGTCGACACACGTCGTCGCGCCGATCGGGAGCGCGAGGAGCTCCACGGTCCCGACCTTGTCCTGGTCGGGGCTCGGCGGTGGCGTCGTCGGCACCGCCTTCAGGAACGTGCCGGCGCCGCTCACCGAGACCGTGTCCTGGTTGCTCGAGCAGGTGCTGCCGTCGGAGTCGACGGTGACGACGCCCTGGACGATGCCGGGCGACGTCGTCCCGATCGTGAGCTGCGAGCCGCCGCTCACCGACAGCGCCGTGCAGCCGGTCGGGTCGAGGAGCCACAGCGCCGGCGTCAGCTTCGACTTGGCGATGCTCGGACGCACGGTCGCGGACCGCGTCGTCGCGAGGGATCCTCCGCCGAGCACCCCCCCGAAGATCCGACTGTCGGTCGCGCTGATGACCACGCGCATTCGTTCACAGGGCACGCCGTCGTTGGCGTGCGCGCCACCGCTCACGTTCGTGTCCGCGATCTCACTGTCCGGAACGGGATAGTGGATGCTCACGCTGTACCGCCCGACCGTCGCCGACGGCTTGGCTTCGGTGAGCGAGCCGCTCGAGCAGGTCGTCTTGTTCACGTCGTTGCCGCTCTGGGCACAGAAGTTGACCGCGTTGATCGTGGGCGAGAGGTTGGCGTTCGCGTTCAGGTAGGTGACCGCGTCCTGGCACGCGGCGGCCGGGTTCTTCTGCGACAGCCACTTGCCGGCGGCGAGGGCGGCCAGGTCGGCGACGCTCTGGTCGAGCCGGGTGGTGGAGCGCACCTGTCCGAGGTCGACGAGGATCGCCGTCATCCCGAGGACGGCCGTGAGCAGCAGCGTCGTGACGATCAGCACCGCGCCGCGCTCCTTGGCGCCCGCCGGCCGGCGGATCACGGCTCCCACCTCGCGGTCGCCTGGCTGTTCTCGTTGACGGGGATCGAGAGGAGGATCGCGTTGATGCTGTCGCCGTGCGAGATCGCGACCTGGACGCGCGTCGAACCGTCGCTGCTGTCGGTGAAGCAGGCGGACGAACCGTCGGGGCTGGTCGTGAACTGGGAGCTCGCGGCCGTCGGCGGTGAGCTGCCGCTGACGAGGGCGACGCACACGTCGCTCGAGCTCGTGATCGTTCCGCCGCTGCGCGCGACGACGACCGACTGCACGAGTTGCGCCCACGTCTTGCCGCCGCAGTTCGACGTCGGCGAGCACTGCGACTGCGGAACCGTGGCGCCGTAGCGCGCACCTTCCCGGGCCGCGTACACGATCGACTGCTTCCGGTTGTACGCCATCGCGCCGCTGAAGCCGCCGAACACGAGCATCGCGAACACGGGCAGGACCAGCGCGAACTCGACGAGCGCCGCCCCCCGCTCACCACGGCCAAGCCGAACGTGCACTCAGCGCCTCCGGCGACGCCCGAGCGGCCGACCCGGCCCGGCAAACGGTCCCGACTGTGGCGGACTGCCTGCGCTGAGAGTGGTATCGACCGGACCGCCGCGCGCCTTGAGTGGCCGACGGGGCCGGACGGATTCGCCATGATGTGGCCGCCCTGGGCGGTTCGCGCGGCCGAAAATCGACGCCCTGTGTGCTTCGAGCGCTCAAGAATTACCACTCTCCGTGACGATAGAACCCGTCATGGAGCGCGGGAAACGACGGATGCGCACACGAAGCGGTCGACGGTGGGGGGTCAGGCCCGCCGCCGTGATGGTGCTCGGGGTGGCGATCCTCGCCTCCGCGTGCAGCACACCGGCGCCGACCTCGCCGTCGCCGTCGAGCGGCGCGGCGACCGTCAGCGCCGAGAGCGCGACGAAGACGTGCCGGCGGTGCCGGACCGTCACGTCCCCGTCGAGCACGACCACGACCTCGACGACGACCAGCACCACCACCACGACGACGACGGCCGCGCCGACGACCACGACGACCGCGCCCAGCGCGCCCGCCGGCGTGACGACCCGTGACCTGCGGCTGTGGCCGTTCTCGTCGACGTCGGTGTGGAACACACCGCTCGGCGACCAGGCGACCTTCGACAGCCGGACGATCATCACCAATGCCGAGATCAACTCGGACAACGGGTTCGGTGTCTCGGTCGGGAACGCCGGCTACGCCCTCGCCGACCAGTCGACCGCGAACCCCTACAACGAGTCGCACTACAGCTTCATCAACTCCGACCAGGTCAGCGCGACGGAGTGGTACCAGTACCAGAACCTCTCGAACCCGAACCGCAACAACGTGCTGACCGACCTGCGTCGGGGCGGGATCTGGACCGACGGGATGGCGAACGGACCGGTGGGCACCGTGCACCAGGTGCGGGCCTCGAAGTTCAGCCAGCTCGGGGGCCTGATTCGCCTGTGGGACCTCCAGCAGGGGGTCATCCGACATGCACTCGACATCCACCTGCCCAACAGCGCGCTGCAGAGCGGCTGGGTCTGGCCGGCGGCCGGGCAGGACGGCGACGCCGCGACCGCGTACTACGGGTTCGTCCCGATGGGCTCGCTGCTGGCGATCCCCCGCAACGTGCCGATGCCCTCGGGCATGAGCGCGGCCGGCCAGATGATCTGGCACGCGCTCCAGACGTATGGCGCCTATGTCGGCGACCGCGGTTCGACGGCCCCGCTCAACGCGGAGGCCGCGGCGGCCGCCGCCGTCAACCCGGCCCGCGCCGACATGGCCAAGATCGCGCCCCAGCTGCGCATGGTCACCAACGCGTCGCAGACGAACGTGGGCGGGCCCGGGAACCGGCTCGCGCCCCTCGCACCCTGAGCGAGCCCTGCGGACGGGCGGCGCGCACGACTCACACGGCGGGAGCCGGGCCGACGTGCTCGCCAACCTCGCCGCCGCGCCGCGTCGGTCACCGAGATCCTCCGCGGCTCCGCCGGGCGCGGAGGGCGGCGATCGCCCCCCAGCACGCCACTGCGATCCAGAGTGCCGCGAGCACGGTGAGCACCGCGGTCGTGTAGTCGAGCGGATGGACGGTCGCGTTGTCGGCGCGGTCGCCGTAGCCGGCGAGCGGGGGCCACGCGAGCGCGACGACGAGCGCCGAGCCCAGGATCCCGGCGCGGACGGGCGTGCGCAACGGCGGTGGGACGAGGCGCCCGACGAGCCACACCGCGGCGACGACGAGCGGCGCGACCACGAGGTCGTGGACGACGACGCCGCCGCCCGCGAACGCTGCGACGTCGAACGCGCGCCGCAGGGAGCTGTGCCGGACGAGCTCGATGGCCCCGTACGCCATGACCGGAGCGCCGAGCGCGAGGCCGATCCAGAGGCCCGCGCCCGGATGATCGTCGACGCCGCGGTCGTCGAGGTGGCGCTCGCCCGACGGTGTGCTCACAGGACCGTCAACCTCGTGACCCACTTGGTCTGCTCCACCCCGGGGCGGTTCGGGCCGATGAGCCGGACCGGGTACCCGTGGTCGAGATGGAGCGTCTCGCCTTCGACGCGGAGCGCGAGCAGCGTGTCGGCGTCGGCCGCCTGGTCGGCGTTCAACAGCGACGAGGAGTACGAGAAGCGCCGCTGCAGCGAGTCGACGCGCACGCTCGCGCCCGGTCGTGCGCCGGCCATCGCCAGCAGGTCGCGCACGCGCACACCGCTCCAGGTTCGCGACGCGCTCCAGCCGTCCACACACGCGATCGGGAGCGTCGCCTCGTGCTGGGGCAGGGCACGCACCTCGTCGAGGGCGAGCCGCAACGGCGTGTCGACGCGCCCGTCGACGAGCAGCCGGTACCCCGGATCGACCGCGGCCGTCTCGACGCCGGCCGCACGCGCCGAGCGGTTCACCGGGAAGCCCTGCGGACCCGTGTCCGGGCGCCTCGGGGCGAGCAGCGCGAGCTTGCGCAGCGGCCAGACGGTCTGACCGACGGTCAGCGCGGTCACGCCGACGGCGGCTCCGCCCACGAGGGCCAGGAAGCCGCGCCGGCCGAGGGCGTCCGGCGCGTCGGGCGCGACCGGCGCGGTTGCGACCCCGGCCGACCCGGCGCCGCGCCCGAGCGTGCGCCGCGTGACCGCGAACTTCGCGCCGACGTGCACCACCAGCGCGCCGATCGTGATCCAGGCGACCCAGTAGTGCGCGGTGCGGAAGTTGAAGGGCCAGGGGTACCAGAGGTTGACGTTGGCGACGCCCGTGGACAAGAGGAAGAGCGCACCGCCGACGAGGGGCACGACGCTGATCCGCTCGACCGCGGACGCGACGCTGCCGAACACAGGGCTCCGGAACAACCGGGGGTAGACCGTCCAGAGCTTGGCGAGCAGCAGTGGGATGGAGGCGAGCCCGGTCGCGACGTGCACGCCCTGTGTGACCCGGTACAACCCGGCGGGGCGAGCCGGCCATGCGAACCACCCGTGTGGGTCCTGGGCGACGTGCGACAGGAGACCGGTGACGAAGCAGACCGTGAACGACACACCGAGGGCGATGCCGAGGACCGCGGCGACGCGCTCGCCGTGCAGGGCGCTCGTGAACCCCGGGCGCCTCCTCACGCGCCCGCTCCCCCGCTCGGGGCGGTCGTGATCTCGGCGAAGCGGCGTCCACCGGCCGTCCAGCAGGAGCGCACGTGCAGGCCGGCGCCGGCGACGACGGCCTCGAGGCGGGCGGGCCCGACGGTCGTCCACGGGAACCAGGGGCCGGCACCCGCCGCCGACTCGGCCCGCACGCGCACGACCCGGGCCGGGCCGTCGTCGGGCTCGCTCTCGGCGATGATCCGCCCGCCCGGTCGCAGCAGCGTCACGAGCCGGCCGAGGAGCGCGACCGGATCACCGCCGATCCCGACGTTGCCGTCGAACAGCAGCACGGTGGCCCACCGTCCCGCGCCCGGGATGCGCCCGAACACCGAGCGTTCGAGGACGTTCATGCCCAGGCGGCGGGCCGTGTCGAGCAGGGGCGGGGAGATGTCGATGCCGAGGGCGAAGACGCCCCGCTGGTGCAGCGCGACGAGGTGACGGCCGGGCCCGCAGCCGACGTCGAGGACCGGCCCCGTGGCGCGGGCGAGCGCGGCGTGCTCGACGTCGTCGGCGGGCGAGAACCAGCGCTCGACCGGAACGTCGAGCACGGAACCGGACTCGGCCCGGAGCCACACGCGCGGCGACGCGCACGCCGCGAGCCCCGTCAACGCCCAGCCCCGACGAGCTCGGGACTGCACGCGACGGCCCCGACCGCGCGGGCGAACCGGGTGCGGGGTGCGAGCGCCGCGACGGCGAGCGCGTCATCGAAGGTATCGACGTCGCGTTGCTCGCACAGCTCGACCGTGCGGGCGCCGAGCACGCGGAGCCGGGCCCGTTGCTCGTCCGCCGTGTCGCTCCGGCTCATCGGAACGCCGTCGAACACGGCGGCGCGCGGCGACCGCAGGCCGATGGTCCAGTAGCCGCCGTCGGACGCCGGGCCGAGCACGGCGTCGACGCCCGGCTCGAGCAGGGTACGCGCCGCGTGCTCGAGACGGGCGCGGTCCACCTGGGGCGTGTCCATCCCCACGATCAGCACCGGCCCGGCCAGGGCGGCGGCGGCCGACGCGAGGCGCTCCGCGAGGCCGTCGCCGCGCTGGCCGACGAGTGCGAAGCCGGGCGGGGCGGCGAAGCCCGCGGTCCGGTCGAGCGCGAGGACGCGCCGCGGGACGCGCGCCGCGGCGACCGCCGCGATCGTGTCGGCGAGCGCGGCGGCGGCGATCGCGGCAGCCTGCCGGGGCGTGCACGGCGGGCACAACCGGGTCTTCACGCGGCCGGGTACGGGTCGCTTGGCCATCACGACGACGGTCACCGGGATCGTCGTATCCCTCATCGGAGGACGGCCCGCATGTCGCGAACCGTTCGGGCGGCGCCCCGAACCGTGCCCGTCACCTTCGAACGCCCCACGCGCGCGTGGTAGGCGACGTCGACCTCCCGCACGCGCCAGCCGGCGTCGGCGGCGCGCACGACCATCTCGAGCGGCCATCCGAACCGCCGGTCACGGATGCCGAGCGCGAGGAGGGCCTGACGACGCGCGGCGCGCATCGGCCCGAGGTCGGTGAGCGCGAGGCCCGACGCCCGCCGGACGCGCCACGCGAGGTAGCGGTTCGCCGCCCGCAGGTGCACCGGCCAGGCGCCCGGCGATGCCCGGCGGGCACCGATCACGAGGTCAGCTTCGCCGGCGACGACCGGCGCCACGACACGCGCCAGGTCTCCGCCGTCGAGCGAGCCGTCGCAGTCCATGAAGCACACCACGCTGCTCCGCGCGGCCAGGAGGCCCGCGTGGCACGCAGCACCGAACCCGCGGCGCCGCTCGACGACGACGTCCGCGCCCGCCGCGCGCGCGACCTCGCCGCTCCCATCGGCGGAGCCGTTGTCGACGACGATCGCCCGCCAGCCCGCCGGCAGCGACGCGAGGACGCGGGGGATCGCGTCCCGTTCGTCGAGCACCGGGAGCACGACGTCGGCAGCCAAGGGGTTCGACGGCATGTACCCGGTCTACGGGGCGGCCTCCGCACGCGGATGAGCCAGACCGGCGCGTGGCTCCGTACTCGTGACGTGGACGCGACGATCGAGGGCCGCGCGCGCTCCGGCACGGACCGCGCCGTCGCCGCGAACGCGGGTCGGCGGCTGGACGGGAGCGCGTGCGCAGCGTGGGCCGCACTGGTCGTCGCCGGCGCCGCCGCGCTGTACGTCGCGTCACCGGACCTCGCGCGGATCGGCACACGGTTCCCGCCGCTGCACGCCCGCTGGGACTGGCGGGCGGGCCCGTCCGCGATCGCTGCGGTCGGGGTCGCAGCAGCCGCGGTCGTCGCCGGTCCGCGCCTCGCGGCCCGGGCGTCGTTTCGCGCCGTCCTCGCCGGGAGCGCGGCCCTGGCCGCGCTCTGGTCGGTCGCGCTGGCGCTCGTCGACGGCACTCCGGGTCTGCTCGCGCCGGTCGTGCGCCGCAGCGAGTACCTCGCAGGCGTCGCGCACGTCACGTCACCGGCGGCGTTCCTGCGCGGCTTCGTCGACCATCTCGCGGGAGCGCCCGTGCACGTGCAGGGCCACCCGCCCGGTTACCCGTTGGTCGTCTGGGCGATCGACCGTCTGGGGTTCGGCGCCGGTGGCGTCACGGCGCTCCAGGTCGTGGGTGGCGCGCTCGCTGCGCCCGCGGTCGTCGTGACCGTGCGCGCGGTCTCGGGCGAGACGTTCGCCCGCGCCGGCGCGCCGTTCGTCGCGCTCGCGCCGGCGGCGATCTGGATGGCGAGCAGCGCGGACGCGTTCTTCGCCGGAGTCGGTGCGTGGGCGGTCGCCTGCACCGTGCTCGCGATCGCCCGCGACGATCGGCGTGGTGACGGTCTCGCGCTGGTCGGCGGCCTGCTGTTCGGCGTCCTCGCCTTCCAGTCGTACGGCCTGGTCCTGCTGGCGGCGGTGCCCGTGGCGGTCGCCGTCGCCCGCCGGCGCGCCCGCCCGATCGCGCTCGCCGGCGCCGGCGCCGCGTTCGTGTTCGCGGCCTTCCTCGGTCTCGGGTTCTGGTGGCTCGACGGGTTGTTCGCGACCCGGGCCCGCTACCTCGCGGGAATCGCGTCGCGGCGACCCTTCGCCGCGTTCGCGGTCTCCGACCTCTCGTGCGTCGCGGTCGTGACGGGCCCCGCGGTCGCGGTGGGGCTCCGCTCGCTCCGGCGCAGCGCATGGCTCCTCCCGGGCGCGGCGATCGCCGCGATCGCGCTCGCGGACCTCTCGGGGATGGCAAAGGGGGAGGTCGAGCGCATCTGGCTGCCGTTCACGATCTGGCTGCTTCCCGCGGCGGGCGCGATCGCGGCGCGCGGCCGTGCGGGCACGCGGGCGTCGTGGTGGCTCGCGGCCCAGGCCGCGTTCGCCATCCTGCTCCAGGTCGCGGTGCGCACCCCGTGGTGATCCTCGTGACGGGCGGTGCCGGGTTCGTCGGCTCGGCAGTCGTCGACGAGCTCGTGACCGCGGGCCACGAGGTCCGCGTCGTCGACCTGCTGCTCCCCGCCGCGCACCCGGGTGTCCCCGGGTACCTCAACGCGGGTGCCACGTACCACTGGGGCGACCTCGCCGACCCGGACGTGGCGCGCGCCGCGGTACGCGGCGTCGACGCCATCTGCCACCAGGCGTCGCTCGTGGGGCTCGGGGTCGACTTCTCCGACGTCACCCGCTTCGCGCATCACAACGTCGTGGCGACGGCGCAGCTCCTCGCGTGCATGCACGACACGGGGTTCGCCGGGCGGATCGTCCTCGCGGGAAGCATGGCCGTCTACGGGGAGGGCCGGTACCGCTGCCCGCGCCATGGCATGACGCGCGCCGCCGAGCGCCGGCCGGCGGACCTCGCGGCGCGGCGGTACGACCCGTGCTGCCCCGAGTGCGGCGCGACGCTCTGCGCCGAGCGCATCGCCGAGGACGAGACACCGCTCCCCCGGAGCGTGTACGCGGCGACCAAGCTGCACCAGGAGCACCTCTGCGAGGCCTGGGGACGGGAGCACGCGACCCCGGTGGTCACCCTGCGGTACCACAACGTGTACGGACCGCGTATGCCCGCCTCGTCGCCGTACTCCGGTGTCGCCGCGCTGATCCGGAGCGCGTACGAGCGCGGCGTCGCGCCCACGATCCACGAGGACGGGCTGCAGCTGCGCGACTTCGTCAACGTCGACGACGTCGCCGTGGCCAACCGGCTCGCGCTGACCGCGCCCGGCTGCGCCGGTGGCACGTACAACGTCGGGAGTGGCGAGGCGCACACCATCCTCGATCTCGCCCGTGCGCTCGCCGGCGCGATCCCGGGTTCGCCCGCGCCGGTGCCCGCGCACACGTGGCGCGCCGGGGACGTCCGCCACGTGCTCGCGTCGACCGATCGGGCGGCGCGGATCCTCGGTTTCACCGCGGCCGTCCCGTTCGACACCGGGATGGCGGCCTTCGCCCGCAGCGCCCTGCGCGGCGACTGACGAGCGCTCAGGTGGTTCCGGTGGTTCCGGACGAAGCCGGCGCGACGGCGGCCTTCCGCCCGGCGGAGGTGAGCAACGCCTGGTAGAGGAAGTCCTCCGTGCGGGCCTGCCGGTCCCGGAGCGCCGCGAGGAGTCTCGCGACCTCACGCCGGAGGGGCGCGACCTCGGGCGGCGCATCGGCGTGCTGCACGAGGTCGCGTCGCAGCCAGCCCACGGCCTGGCGCACCTGGTCGTACTCGATGCGCAGGGTGCGGACCCGGTCGTGCACGCGGGGCTCGGCACGTCCGAGCTCGGACAGGATGCTGTCGGGCCGGTTGGCGTTGGTCTGCTCCTGCGAGGTCGCGTTGTCGAGCGCGATGAGCGCGCTCAGGAGCTCGTGCCGCCACCGGTCGAGCCCGGCGCGGGCCGCCGCGCCCGCCGCGCGCTCGAGGCCGTACATCGCCGCGACCGTGCGGCTCTGGTCGCGCTGGTGGGCGACGACCCGGGCCCGCTGTGCGGGTGAGAGCCGCAACGAGTCGGGCACCGGGACGGGCTCGCTGCGGATCTCGCTCCAGCGGGGCGAGATCGGGCTCGTCACCTCGGCCACGAGGTCGTTCTCGCGGGCGCGCAGGTAGCGCAGCTCCTCGGCGACCCGCTCGAGCCGGTGGCGGACGTCGCTCACTCGACCGCGGTGTCGGACGGCAGGTCGTCGAGGTGCCGCTTCACCCCCCGGAGCTCGGCCTGCACCCCGGCATGGCGATCGTGCAGCTGCTCGACGCCCGGTCGGATCGCCGCGTGCCGGCGGGCCAGCGCCGGGAGCAGACCGTCGGACGAGGACGCGTGGTAGTGGTACACGTCCAGCGCCTTGTCGAGGCCTTCGACCGCGACGCGCAGGTCCGCGATCCATTCCTGCTCGCGACCCGGCCCGGGCCGGCCCGCCGCCCGTTCGACGGCGTGGAGCGCGTCGACCACGCGCTGCGCGTCGGCCCGGCTGGTCGCGACGCTGCGGTCGTCGGCTTCGTGCTCGGGGTTCCCGACGATCGAGAACGCAGCCTCCATACGGCGTCCCGATAGTGGCACACGGGATCGCCGGGGTGCACCCGCCCGGCAAATTCGATCAACCCAGTTTGATTGATCAGGCGGTCGGCGGATAGTCTCCCGCGGTGACCCCCACGAGGGACGCGGCGTCGGCCACGACCGGGCCACCCCTGGTGTACCAACTGGTCGCGCACCCCATCCGCTGGAAGCTGCTACGAGAGCTGGCACACAGCGACCACGCCGTCCACGAGCTCACGCGACTGCTCGGCGAGCGGCAGAGTCTCGTGTCGTACCACCTGCACCGGCTGCGCGCGGCCGAGCTCGTGCGCACGCGCCGGAGCGCGGCCGACGGTCGCGACCGGTACTACGCGGTCGATCTGGCGCGTTGCGGCGAGTTGCTGCAGTCGGCGGGCGGCGCGTTGCACCCCGCGCTGCGGTTCGTACCTCGCGAGCTCGCTCACGACCGACGGCGCACCCGCGCCCGTCACCGCGTCCTGTACCTGTGCACCGGGAACAGCGCCCGGTCGCAGATGGCGGAAGCGCTGACACAGCACATCTCGCGTGGCACGGTCGCCGCGGTGTCGGCCGGGAGCAATCCGAAGCCGCTCCACCCGACCGCGGTGCGGGTGATGAAGAAGCGTGGCCTCGACATCGCCGCGAACCGCACCAAGCACCTGGACGAGTTCGTGAACCAGCGCTTCGACGCCGTCGTCACGCTGTGCGACCGGGTTCGCGAGGTGTGCCCCGAGTTCCCGTCGGCGGCGGACCGAGTCCACTGGAGCATCCCGGATCCCGGCGCGGTGAGCGGCGACGACCGGGCCCGCCTCGCCGAGTTCGAGCGCGTCGCCACCGAGTTGGAGACGCGGATCGGATTCCTCGTCCGTGTGCTGGACGAACGAACCACGAGGAGGTTCAGCCATGCCCAACGATGAGATCGTCAACGTGCGCTACATGGTCGACGACGTCGACGAGTCGCTCGCGTTCTACACGAAACACCTCGGGTTCGAGGTCCTGTCGAGCGCGGCACCGGCGTTCGCGGACGTGCGGCGCGGGAACCTCCGCCTGCTCCTCTCCGGACCCAAGAGCTCGGCAGGCCGTCCGATGCCGGACGGGCGGACGCCGGGCCCGGGCGGCTGGAACCGCATCCATTTCATCGTCGACGACATCGACACGGAGGTTGCCCGGCTCCGTGACGCCGGCGCGACGTTCCGCAACGACATCGTGACCGGGCCGGGAGGGCGCCAGATCCTGCTCGAGGACCCCTCGGGCAACGTCGTCGAGCTCTTCCAGCCGGCAGGGGGCTGACCCGCCCGACGCCCGAGCGACAGTACGATCTCGCCGCTCCCGCGTCGCGCGCACGGGCGCCGCGGAGTCGTCGAAGCGGGGGGGACGTGGCCGAGTAC
>DASRHL010000440.1:0-19006 GCA_035650535.1 Acidimicrobiia bacterium | reverse complement strand
TTCGAGAACGGCCGGCTGCAGACGGCGGCCCGCGCCGTCGGGCTCATGCAGGCCGCGTTCGAGGCCGGGCTCTCGTACGCCCAGGAGCGCAACGTCTTCGGCCGGGCCGTGTTCGACTACCAGCTCAGCAGAGCCAAGCTCGCCCGCATGGCGGTGCTCATCCAGGCCGGTCGCCAGTTCTCGTACGAGGTCGCGCGCCGCATGGGTCGCGGCGAGGGGACGTTGCAGGCGTCGATGGTGAAGGCGTACGTGTGCCGCGCCGCGGAGTGGGTGACCCGCGAGGCGATGCAGCTCCACGGCGGGATGGGCTACGCGGAGGAGTTCCCCGTCTCGCGCTACTTCGTCGACGCCCGCGTCCTGTCGATCTTCGAAGGCGCCGACGAGACGCTCTGCCTCCGCGTCATCGCCCGGCGCATCGCCGAGCAGGCGTTGGCCGGCACGTGAGTCGCTCGCCTCGGGCTCAGGTCCGGTTGGGTGCGGCAGCAAGGTGTGGTCAGGTTGGCAAACCTCAGCCCGGCCCAGCCGTGGTGGACACCTCGAGCTCCGCGGCGGGGCCCGCGCCAGTTCGGCAGATCTGGCGCGCGTTGATTCCATGACCGTCGCGGCTACTGGACGGAGGCACGGAGCCACGACGCAAGATCGGCCGTCGAGAGCCCGAAGATCGCGTCATCGTGCCCATAGCCGGGTATCGGCATGGTCGTGACACCCTCGGTCGAGAGGTCGCCCGCGAAGTCGGGTGCTGAGTTGAACGATTGCAGCAGCGCATCGTCCGTGCCCCAGAAAGCAAGTATCGGACAGTGGGCGTCGCGGATCAGGGTGCCGTCATCCAGGTCGGCGAGGTCGCCGTAGAAATCGATGGCAGCACGCGCGTCGAAGTCATCGAATGGCACGTCGGTTGCTGCCGCATCCTGCGTGGCCCGAGCGAGGACCCGGGCGTAGCTGCCGAGTAGCGGGAAGCCGCCCGCGACGACGGCAATCACGCGATGGGTCTCGCACGCCAATAGCGCAACCATGGCGGCCGTGAGTGAGTAGCCGAAGGCATGGAACCTCTCGGCACCGGCGTGTTCAGCGCTCGCCAGCAGATCGAGAATCAACAGGTCGGCGCTGTATCTCTCGTTCGGCGGCAATCGGCTGCTCAGTTGGTACCCGCACGGGCTCGCAAGCAGGACCGTGAACTGTTCGACGAGTGGATCCAGAACTCCGAAGTCGGGCCACCGCATGTTGCACATGGGGACGAGGAGTGGCGGCCCACTCCCGCGCTTCGTGTAGCTCAGTTCTCGACCATCGACCGCGAACGACGTGGGTTCCGGCCAAGGCGCATCGCTGCCACTCACGTGTACAGATTGCCCTGATCTGGAGCGCCCTCGCGGTCGCCGGAGCCTGCCATCGTCGGCGGAAATCGCCAACCTCGCCTCGAGCTCAGGTCCGGTAGTCCCAGAAGCCGCGGCCGGTCTTGCGGCCGAGCAGGCCGGCGTCGACCATGCGCAGCAGCAGTGGCGGCGGGGCGTACAGCGGTTCCTTGAACTCGGCGTAGAGCGACTCGGCGACGGCCACCACGGTGTCGTTGCCGATCAGGTCACACAGCCGCAGCGGCCCCATGGGATGCGCGCAGCCCTCCACCATCCCCGCGTCGATGTCGGCCGCGGTGGCGAAGCCGGACTCGAGCATCCGCACCGCGGAGAGCAGGTACGGCACGAGGAGCGCATTGACGACGAACCCGGCGCGGTCCTGCGACCAGATGACGTGCTTGCCGAGCACCTGGCCGGCGAAGTGCTCGGCCCGGTCACGTGTCTCCGGCGCCGTCAGCAGCGACGTGACCAGCTCGACGAGGTGCATGACCGGCACCGGGTTGAAGAAGTGCATCCCCAACACCGACGCGGGTCGGCTCGTCGCCATCGCGAGCTTCATGATCGGGATCGGCGACGTGTTCGACGCCAGGATCGCGTCGGGCGACTCGACCACCTTGTCGAGCATCGCGAACACCTGCACCTTCTCGGGCTCGCTCTCGACGACGGCCTCCACGACGAGGTCGCGGTCGGCGAGGTCCGCGTAGTCGGTCGTGAAGCGCAGGTGCTCGAGGGCGACGCTGCGGGCCTCGCCGCTCAGCTTGCCGGACTGGACCGCCCGCGCCAGCGAGTGCTCGATGTTGCGCTGCCCGGTCGAGAGCGCGGCCTCGTCGATCTCGAGGACGACCACGTCACGGCCCGCCCGTGCCGTCACCTCGGCGATCCCCGACCCCATGAGCCCGCACCCCACGACCCCGACGCGTTCGATACTCATCCCAACCTCCGCGTCTGCTCGAGAACCTGCGCTCTCCGTCGAGAAGTCAACACTCACGAAGGGGTCATCGGGGTTCCTTGGTGCACTCGTTGACGCACTCGCCGAGGCCCTCGATGGTGGTGCGGACGCGCTGTCCCGGGCGCAGGTAGACGGGCGGCGTGCGGGCGTCGCCGACGCCGCCGGGTGTGCCCGTGCTGACCACGTCGCCGGGCTCGAGCGTGATGATCGTGCTGATGTAGGCGAGCGTCTCGGCCGGCTTGAACACCAGGTCGGACGTGCGCGCCTCCTGCACCACCTCGCCGTCGACCTCGCAGCGCACGAGCAGGTCGGCGGCGTGGTCGACCTCGTCGGGCGTCACGAGGGCGGGGCCGAGCGGGGTCGAGTGCTCCCACGTCTTGCCGGCGAGCCACTGCAGGGTGCGCCGCTGCCAGTCGCGCATCGAGACGTCGTTGCAGATCGTGTAGCCGGCGATCGCGTCCCGTGCCTCGTCGAGGTCGGCGTGGCGCACCCGCCGGCCGACGACGAACGCCAGCTCGGCCTCCCAGTCGGGCTTCTCGGCCGCGTCGGAGAGCCAGATGTCGTCACGCGCCCCGATCAACGCGGGCGGGAACTTCGCGAACAACGTGGGGTGCGTCGGGAGCTCCCGACCCGTCTCCTGGATGTGGCTCGCGTAGTTCAGCCCCAGGCAGAAGATCTTCGACGGCCGCGGCACCACGGGCGCGAGATCCACGTCCGCGAGCGCATGCTCGGCGCCGTGGGCATCGACGGCCGCCCAGTCGCCGTCGGCACCGGCCGCGAGGAGCGCGCCGACGTCGGGGTAGGGCAATTCGGTGACCCGGTCGTGGTCGAGCCGGCCGGCGCGGGTCCCGTTCGGGGTCCGGATGGTGACGAGCCGCACGGCACACCCCTTCCGTCGGTCAGCCGGCGCTCCGCGTCATCCCGGCGCGCTCACCCCGGCTCACGAACTTCGTCGCCATCTTCCGGCTCGCCTCGTCGATCATCTCGTCGCCGAACATGACCGCACCCCGGCGCTCGCCCTCGGTCGTCGCCTTCTCGTACGCCTCGAGGATGTCGAACGCCTTGTCGAACTGCTCCTGGGTCGGCGTGAACACCTCGTTGATCACCGTGACCTGGTCGGGGTGCAACGCCCACTTGCCGTCGTAGCCGAGGATGCGTGTGCGCATGCAGTAGTCGCGCAGTGCGTCAAGCTCGCGGATCTTGAGGAACGGGCCGTCGATCACCTGGAGGCCGTTCGCGCGACCGGCCATCAGGATCTTGGAGAAGACGTAGTGGAAGTGGTCACCGGGGTACTCGGGGATCTGGACGCCACCGGTGAGCACCGGCATCTCGGTCGACGCCGCGAAGTCGGCCGGGCCGAAGATGATCGTCTCGAGCCGGTCGGACGCCGCGCAGATCCCCTCGACGTTGATCAGCCCGCGTGCGGTCTCGATCTGGGCCTCGATCCCGACCCGGCTCTGGCGGCCGGTGGCGGCCTCGATCTGCGTGAGCAGGAGGTCGAGCGCGACGACCTCCGACGGGTCCTGGACCTTGGGCAGCATCAGCTCGTCGAGCCGTTCCGAGCTCTGCTCCACGACGGTGACGACGTCGCGGTAGGTCCACTGCGTGTCCCACGCGTTCACCCGGACGCAGAGGACGGCGTCGCCCCAGTCGTTGTCGTTGATCGCCCGGACGACCTTCTCGCGGGCCGCCTCCTTCTCGAGCGGCGAGACGGAGTCCTCGAGGTCGAGGAACACCATGTCGGCGCCGAGCCCGGGGGCCTTGGCCAGCATCTTCTCGCTCGACCCGGGCACCGACAGGCAGGAGCGGCGGGGAAGGTTGCGGGATCGCTCGGACATGCCCCAACGGTACCGGTACGCTCGTGAGGTGCCGAACTCCGAGCCGGCGCCGGGTTCCGACGTCCCCGTCCTCACCCTCCACGAGCTGGCCGACGGCGTCTTCGTCTGGTTGCAGCCCGGCGGCGAGACCGGTGTGGCGAACGCCGGAGTGGTCGTCGACGACGACGGGCTGACGGTCGTCGACACGCTGATGGTGCGCTCGCAGTGGGAGCCGTTTGCCGCGGCGGTCGCCGAGCTCGAGCGGAAGGTCCGCCGGACCGTGCTCACGCACGCGCACATCGACCACGTCGGCGGCACGAAGGCGTTCCCGCACGCCGCGGTGTACGCGACACCGATGACGAGCGCGGTCCTCGACGACCCGATGCCGATCGACGGCTACAAGAAGTTCATGCCCGCGTTCGAGGACGAGTTCGACGACCTCGCCGAGCTCGGGACCCGCGCCGTCACCCACGAGGTCGAGGGCGCCGCGTACCTGACGCCGCGCGTCGAGGTCCTGCCCGCGAGCGGACACACCAACGGCGACCTGCTCGTCCTCGTCGCCGACGTCGACGTGTGCTTCGCCGGCGACCTCTGCTTCTTCGGGGTGACGCCACTCGCGTTCCAGGGCGACCCGGCCCAGTGGGCCGACATGCTCGACGTGATCGTCGAGCTCGCCGACACGATCGTCCCCGGCCACGGGCCCATCGGGGGCGAGCCCGAGGTCCGCGACCTCCAGGCCTACCTGCGCGCGTGTGTCGCGGCCGCCGGCGACCCGGCGGCGATCCCGCCCGGCCCGTGGGACACGTGGATCGACCGCGACCGCGACGCGATCAACGTCGAGCGGGCGCAGCTCCTCGCCCAGCACCGCGACGAGATGCCCGGCTCGATGCTCCGGGCGATCGGGCAGGAGTAAGTCACCGGCCGCCAGGCCGGGCGTCGGGAGCCCGACGCGCTACCGTCTCGGCGGCCATGGCGAGGAACCCGGACCCGACGCAGAAGCTCACGAGCAGCCACGGGGTGACGCGCACGCTCGACGACTGGTCGACGATGTTCCACCTCTGCCTGGTGATCCTTCCCGACCGGCCCGAGGCGTCGGTGTTCGTCCCGATCGCCGAGCGGATCTTCGCCACCTTCGGCGACGCGGACTGCCGGGTCGCCTTCGTCGTCACCGGCAACGAGTACGTCGCCGCGCGCATCCTCGGCGAGACCGAGGCGCACGTCCTCACGTTCTGCGACCCCGACAAGACCTTCGTACAGAGCCTCGGCCTCGAGCGCCTCCCCGCGTTCGTGCACCTGCGCCAGGACACGACCGTCGGCGCCGCCGCCGAGGGGTGGGACGCCCACGAGTGGCAGGGCGTCGCCCGGGAGATCGGCCGGGCCATGGCCTGGACCGTGCCCGAGGTCGCCCGCGCCGGCGACCCGCGCTCCTTCGCGGGCTGGCCCATCTCGACCTGAACCGGGCCCGACCCCCTCTCACCTGGGCAAACGCGACAGAGCTGGATCGGCCCCGGGGCGGCGTCTAGGGTGCCCGCCAACGCCCGCACGTCCGCCGGTCTCGGAAGACGTACGGGCAGACTGCTAGCGAGCACCACCACTTCATGCTGATGCCGAGCCTGCAGCCCCGTACCCCCACCCCCCGGCCCGCAGCCGGAGTGGCTCGAGGGAACCGCTCCCGCTCGTCCCGACCCCGCACCCGGCTCGGCCGCCGCGCCGTCGTCGCCGCCGCCGCGCTCGCCGTGGGAGCGGTCGCCGCCGTCCCGACCTTCGCGGGGGCGGCGCCGATCGACGACAAGCGAGCCCAGGCGAAGGCGCTCGAGGCGCAGATCAACGCGAACGCCGAGCAGCTCAACACCCTCAACGAGCAGATCAACGGCGTCCAGCTCAAGCTCGCCGACGCCAACCGCACGATCGCGGACGCGAAGGCGCGCATCAACGCGGCGCAGGTGTCGGTCGATCAGCTCACCGCGCTCGTACAGGAGCGCGCCGCGTCGATCTACCGCAGCGCCGCGACGGGCACCGACAGCGACATCCTCCAGATCGACGTCAGTCATCTCGCGAGTCGCGAGAAGTACGCGTCGCTCGCGTCGCAACGTGACGACGCGACGATCTCGCAGCTCAACATCGCGAAGGAACTGCTCGCGGCGCGCCAGCACGACGCCGAGCACGCGAAGCAGTCCGCCGAGGCCGAGCAGCAGCAGCTCGAATCGACGCGCGCTGCGTTCCAGGCCGCGAACAACGAGCGTGAGCACCTGCTCGCGCAGGTGAACGGTCAGATCAAGACGCTGGTCGCGCAGGCGACCGCGGCACGGCTCGCGGCGCAGGCACCCAGGCCGCAGCGCGGCTCCACCACGTTCGACCCGGGCAAGCTGCCGCCGGCGAGCGGGCGCGGCGCCGCCGCCGTCGCGTTCGCGCAGGCGCAGCTCGGCAAGCCGTACCAGTACGCGGGTGCCGGCCCGGACGTGTTCGACTGCTCGGGGCTCACCATGGCCGCATGGGCAGCGGCCGGTGTGTCACTGCCGCACAACTCCGAGGCGCAGTACGCCTCGTTCCCCAAGGTCCCGATGGACGCTCTCCAACCCGGTGACGTCGTGTGGTTCCCGGGCCACGTCGGGATCTATGTCGGCGGAGGTGCGGTCATCGACGCTCCGCACACGGGCGCCGTCGTCCGGTACATGTCGGTCAGCTTCTATCAGGGAGCGGTCCGCCCCGGTTAGACGCACGACCGTGACGCGTGGGCTCGGAACGCGCCACGGAAACTTCCCCGTTTCCGTTCCACAGACATGTTGGCAGGCATGGCAGACAACACGAGCAACGCGAGGCGCAGGACGTTCTGGTCGCGTGTGCGGGCAGCGGTCGGAGTGGGCGTCGTCGCGGGCGTCACGCTGGTGGTCCCGCTCGGTGCGGTGACCGCGCACGCGTCCCCCATCGACGACAAGCGCGCGCAGGCGCAGGCGCTGCAGGACCAGATCGACCAGAACGGTCAGAAGATCAGCGCGCTGTCGGAGCAGTACGACGGCGCGCAGCTCAAGCTGCAGGCCGCGCAGCAGGCCGCCGCCGACGCCGAGCTGCGCATCGCGGCAACGAAGGCCGAGACCGCGCGTTTGAAGAAGCTCGTCAAGCGGCGGGCCGCGTCCGTCTACATGCAGGCCGTGTCGGGAAGCGGCTTCGGTCAGTACGACCTGTCGAACAAGTCGGAGCTCGAGGTCCGCAACAAGTACGCCGACATCGCGAGCGAGCGTGACGACGCGCTCGTCTCGCAGCTCGTCGTCGCCAAGGAGCAGCTCAACGCGCAGAAGGCTGCCGCCGAGCAGGCGCAGGCCGCCGCGCAGCAGGAGCGCGACCAGATCTCCCAGGCGAAGTCCGCGATCGAAGCGGCCAACGCGCAGCAGCAGCAGTTGCTCTCGCAGGTGAAGGGCGAGCTCGCGCAGTTGATCGCCCAGGAGCAGGCGCGCCGGGCCGCGGCCGCCGCGGCGGCGGCACGCGCCCGGTTCTCGGCGGGAACGGCACGAACCGCGGCGGCCGTCGACCCGGGCTCCGTCCCCAACGTCCCACCGCCGAGCCCGCGCGCGGCCCAGGCGATCGCGTTCGCCCGCGCGCAACTCGGCAAGCCGTACGTGTACGCGGCGAGCGGCCCCGACAGCTACGACTGCTCCGGTCTGACGATGGCGGCCTGGGGCGCCGCGGGCGTGTCGCTCCCCCACTACTCGGGCGCGCAGTACGCGATGCTGCCGAAAGTGCCCCTCGACCAGATGCAGCCCGGTGACCTCGTGTTCTGGGGCCCGGGCGGCAGCGACCATGTCGGCATCTACGTCGGCGACGGCATGATGATCCACGCGCCGCACACCGGCGACGTCGTGCGCGTCGCCGCGGTGTACGGGAGCCCGGTCGGCGCCGCCCGCCCCGGGTAGGCGCGGTGCTCGTCGGTCCGCGGCGCGGCCCAGCCCGTATCCTCGACGCGTGACCACGGTCGAGGACCCGATCCGCCTGACGCGCTTCTCGCACGGCGCGGGCTGCGCGTGCAAGCTCTCGCCCGCCGACCTGCGCACGGTGCTCGGGCTCGTCCACGGCCTCGACGCCGATGCCGCCCGCGATCCCGACCTGCTCGTCGGCTTCGACACCGCCGACGACGCCGCCGTCTACCGTCTCCGGCCCGACCTCGCCGTCGTCGTCACCACCGACTTCTTCACCCCGATCGTCGACGATCCCTACGACTGGGGACGCATCGCGGCGACGAACGCGCTGTCGGACGTGTACGCGATGGGCGGTGCGCCCGTGCTCGCGCTGAACCTCGTCGCGTGGCCCCGCGAGGGTCTGCCGTTCGATCTCCTCGCTCGCGTGCTCGACGGCGGCGCCGACGCGGTGCGCGGCGCGGGCGCGCTCGTCGCCGGCGGACACTCGATCGACGACGCCGAACCGAAGTACGGCCTCGCGGTCGTGGGCACGGTCAACCCGGGCCGGGTGCTCACGAACGCCGGCGCGCGCGCCGGGGACGCGATCGTGCTCACGAAACCGATCGGCCTCGGCGTGATCTCGACCGCCGTGAAGCGTGACGCGGCGCCGCCCGAGCTGGTGGCCGAAGCCGTCCGCCTGATGACGACCCTGAACGCCGGTGCCCGCGACGCCGCCCTGGCGCTCGGCGACGCCGTCCACGCCGCGACCGACGTCACTGGCTTCGGGTTGCTCGGGCACCTGCGGGAGCTGCTCGCGGGGTCGGGGCTCGCGGCCGAGCTCGACGCGGCGGCCGTGCCCGTGATCGACGGCGTCCGCGCGCTGCTGGCCGACGGCATGGTCGCGGGGGGCACGCAGCGCAACCACGCGTTCGTCAGCGAGTGTGTCGAGTGGGGATCGCTGCCCGAGGCCGAGCAGCTCTTGCTGGCCGACGCCCAGACGTCCGGCGGGCTGCTGCTCGCCGTCGACCCCTCCCGTGCCGACGACCTCGTCGGCGAGCTGCGCGCCCGCGCCACGCCCGCCGCGGCCGTCATCGGCCACACGTCCGAGGGCCCCCCGGCAACCATCCGCGTCTGTTGACTTTCCGCTCAGACGGCGGGAAACAGCACAGACGCGGAAGGGCTTGGCGTCAGGGGATGACGAGCATGCCGAGCTCGGCCTCGAGCTGCTGGCGGGGTTTGAGGCCCAGGGAGGCCCGCTCGAGCCGGCCGTTGCGGAAGAGTCCGATGAGCGGGATCGACTGCACGTCGTACTTCTGGGCGAGCACGGGCTCGTCGTCGATGTTGATCTTGACGACCTTGTAGGACCCCTGGCGCATCGCCGCGATCTGCTCGACGATCGGTGACACCTGGCGGCACGGCCCGCACCACGGCGCCCAGAAGTCGACGATGACGGGCGTCTCCGAGCGCAGGACCTCCTGCTCGAAGGTCGCCGTGGTCACCGGCTTCACGAGCGGTTCGGGCGGGTCCTCGGGGATCGGCTCCGACGGCTGCTCGCCGGCCCGGACCGCGTCGAGCCAGGCGCGCGCCTGCTGCATGCTCTCGAGCGCCACCTGGTGGCCCATCGGGTACTCGCCGTAGACGACCGGCACACCGTTGGCCTCGAGCGTGCGGGCGAGGTCGCGGCCGCGCTCGACCGGGATCAGCGGGTCCTCGGTGCCGTGCTGCACGAGGACGGGCTGCGACTTGGCGGCGGCCCAGTCGTAGTCGACGCCTTCGACGTCGGGCAGGTAGGTGCTCATGGCGAGGATCGCGGCCGGGCGCGCCCGGCTGCGCTGCAACCCGAGCGCCATTGCCAGCGCGCCGCCCTGCGAGAACCCGGCGACCACCGCCTCGCCGCGCGGCTTGCCGTGCTCGGCGCACACGGACTCGAGCAGGTCGTCGAGCTCGTGGAGCGAGTCGAGGAACGTGACGTCGGCGCCGCCGGGCGCGCCGCCCGCGATCGGCCCGATGTCGTACCAGGCGAACCCCGGCGGCGCGGCAACCGGTCCGCGGGGGAGCACCGTGAGGAAGTGGCCCTCCGGGTCGAGGTACGGGAGCAGCCCGCCGAGGTCGCGCTCGTCGGCTCCGTAGCCGTGGACGAGCAGCAGCACCCGCTCGGCGCCCGGACCGCCCACGGTGTTGTGGATCAGGCTCATCGCTCCCGCTCCTGGCGGCTCCGCCGCCGGGCCGCTCGGCCCCCGCGCCCGACGCGCCGGGGTACCCGGCTCCGTTCCCGTTCGCTCATGCCCCCGATGATGTCACGCCTCCTCCGGCGGCCGGCCAAACCTGCGCGAGGCTCCGGGCGTGTCCGGCCCGAGCATGCTGCCCGACGACACGGGGGCGCCGGGGCCCAGCGACTTCGACGAACTCTTCCGAGAGCACTACTGGCCCATGGTCCGATCCCTCTCCGTAGCGTGCGGCGACCCCGAGGCCGCCGCCGACGCCGTCCAGGAGGCGTTCACGCGCGCCTTCGTGCGGTGGCGGCGGATCAGCCGCTACGACAGCCCGAGCGCGTGGGTCCGCCACGTCGCCCTCAACCGCGTGCGCGACCACTTCCGGCACGAGGAGCGGGGCGTCCGGGCCCGGGCCCGCCTCGCCGGGCACGCCCGCGAGTCGGTGCCGCCGCCCGAGCTCCACGACGCGCCGGCCGACGTCGCGACCATGCTTGCCATCCTGCCGAAGCAGCAGCGGATCGCGGCCGCGCTCTACTACGTCGAGGAGCTGTCGGTGCGCGAGATCGCCGAGACCATGAAGCTGTCGGAAGGCGCGGTGAAGTACCACCTGCACGCGGCCCGTACGGCGCTGCGCGACCGGCTCGGTGGACCATGAGCGGGCAGGGGCTCGGGTTCGAGCCGATCGACGACCGGCTGCGGGCCGGCCTCCGGGCGGCAGCCCCGGCGCCCGGTGACACCGAAGCCGTGCTCGCCGGGCTCCGGCCCCGCCTCGAGGGGGCCCGGCGGCGTCACCGCGCCGCGCTTTCGTCGTCCGCCGTCGTGGTCGCGGCGGCCGTCGCGCTCCTCGTCGCGCTGCTCGACGTCTCGGGCGGCGGCGGCTCGGTGCACACGCCGCCCGCGACCCGCGCGCCACACACCACGACGACGACGCGCCCGGCGCCACCCGAGACGGCCGCGACCGTGCCGACCGCCGCGCCGGGGGCGGGGCCCACGACCACCAGCCGCCCGCCGACGACCCCGACGACCGCGGGCGACCACGGCGGCGGCAACGGCGGGAACGACGGCGGCGGCAACGACGGCGGAGGGGGCGGCTCCGGCGACCACGGCTCGGGCTCGTCGGGCGACGGCTCGAGCACCAGTTCGGGCACCGGGTCGGGCAGCAGTTCGGGCAGCAGTTCGGGCAGCGGCTCGACGGGCGGCTCCGCCGACGGTTCGGGCGACGGCACCGGCGGGAGCGCGCCCGGCGGCTGACCCGCCCGGGTTCAGAACAGGAAGTTGAGGTGCTCGACGACGCGGCGGCCGAGCGCGGCGTCGCCACCGAGGTGCACGGCGCCCGAGTCGAGCATGGCACCGGGCTCGGCCCGCCCGCACGTGAGCCGCACGAAGGTCTCGGAGTCGGTGGCGACGGTCGCGGTCGGGGCGGCGGCGAGCTCGTCGACGAGCCGGGCCCGGCCGCCGTCGACCGCGATCGTGAACGTCCGCGCGAGCGGCCCGCCAATGCCGAAGTGGACGGTCGTCCCGTCGGGTGGGGCGACGCGCTTGCCCACGACGAACGGCATCGAGGCGACGATGCGTTCGAGCGCGTTCGCGGCGACCGGCGTGTCGACGTCGCCGGGACGAGCCACGGCGCGCCGCATGTCCTGCTCGTGGATCCACGAGTCGAACACGCGGAACGGGAGCAGGTCACGGACGGTGCCCTGGCCGACCGGCGTCCAAGACGGCGCGGCGAAGTCGTCGGGTCCGTAGCCGCGGAGCTGCTCCAGGCGCGCAGCCGTCACCTCGCGGAACTCGGCGAGGACGTCGGCACCCGGTGACGCGCGCCGCGCGTCGACGAACAGCTCGTTCACGCGGCCGATCTCGTTCTTGACGTGGGGGAGGTCGGCGGGAAGCTCGTGATCCGGCTCCGGCAGCCCGAGCAGGCGCCGCTCCATCGAGGTGATGTGGGCGAGGTTGTCCTGCACGGACCAGCCGGGCACGTCGGTCGGCGTCTTCCAGTCCGCCTCCGTCAACCCGCTCCCGAGGTCCGCCAGCGACGACCACACCGCGTCCAGCAGGTCGATCAGCTCCGAGTCGGACGGCATCAGACCTCCGCTCCCTGGGTCCGGAGCCACACGTCGCGCACCGTGTGGTCGTGGTTCTTGGACACTACGCAGTCGGCGAGCGCCCGGCTCGGGGCGATGTGCTCCCGGAGGTTCACGAGGTTGACGCTGCGCCACACCGACCGCCCGAGCCCCTCGATGCGATCGGGCGGCATCGACGCGAAGGACGCGAAGAACGAGGTCGGGTCGTGACGCGCCTCGTCGACGAGATCGAAGTACCGCTCCACGAACCACGCCTCGAGGTCGTCCTCGGTCGCATCGAGGTAGACGCGCAGGTCGAGGACGTCGGCCAGGGCGGAGAGCGCGTTCACACCCTCGACGACGAGGACGTCGGGCCGGTCGACGACCTGGTACTCCCCGGCCACGACGTCGTAGATCCCGTGCGAGTAGACGGGCGCCGCAACGTCGGGCACGCCGGCGCGCACGTCGACGACGAAACGGCTGAGCCGTTCGACGTCGTAGCTGTCGGGGAACCCCTTGCGCATCAGCAGGCCACGGGCTTCGAGCGTCGCGTTGTCGAACAGGAAGCCGTCGGTGCTGACGACGTCGACGCGGAGTGGCGCCAGCACGTCGCGCAGCTCGGACGCGAAGGTGCTCTTGCCCGACGCGACGGCGCCGGCGATGCCCACGGCGACGGTCTGCCCGCCGACGCGCCGCTCGCGGACCAGCTCCGCGACCCGAGCGAGCCCGTCGGTCACGCCCGGTCCGTCCCCGCCATGTGACGCGAGAGGTCGCCGTTCAGGTCGGGCAGCACCATGCGCTCGAGGTAGCACCATTCACCGTCGACCTTGGCGAACGAGTCGTGGTAACGCCCCGACAGGACCGGTTGGAGCGGGAATCCCGGCACCGCCTGCAGGACCACGAACGCGCACCGGGCCGTCGCCGTCGCCGCCGAGTGGTCGACGGTGACGTCGAGGTTGCCGAGCACGTGCTTGGTGCGGGGCGTGCCGTCGGCGTACCGGATCACCGGGTCGTAGAGGCGCCGGACGGCCTCGGCCCCGACGAGGTTGGTCCCCGCGGGCGAGCGGAAGGCGCCGTGCGCGAACAGCGCGGCCACCCCGTCGAGATCGCCGGCGTCGAGCCGGGAGGCGTACTCGACGACGAGCGCGGCGACCGCGTCCTCGTCGCGGACGCCGGCGTCGCGTTGCCGGGTGGCTCCGGGACCGGGCACATCCGGAGGGTAGCGTCGAAGCGTGACCCGCTACCGCGCCGTGATCTTCGACCTCGGCGGGGTCGTGATGCCGTCGCCGCTCGACGCGTTCCGCGCGTTCGAGCGCCGCCACGGGCTGCCGCACCGCTTCATCTCCGAGGTGGTCGTGAGTGGCGGCGAGCACGGCGCCTGGTCGCGCTTCGAGCGGGGCGAGCTCACGCTGGAGACCTTCGCGGAGGCGTTCGAGGCCGAGTGCGCGGCCGCCGGCGGGCGCGTCGTGACGAGCGAGCTGCTCGCCGAGATCCGCAGCGGCTCGGGCCCGCGGCCGCCCATGGTCACGGCGATCGGCGCGATCCGGGAGCAGGGCCTGCGAACCGCGGCGCTCACGAACAACTGGCCCGACGCCGGTGCCAACGGCGTGAGCCGCCGCGCCGGGCTCGACGGTCTGTTCGACCTCGTCGTCGAGTCGGCGGTCGAGGGTGTGCGCAAACCCGACGTGCGGATCTACGAGCTCACGCTGTCGCGTCTCGACGTCACCCCGTCCGAAGCAGTCTTCCTCGACGACCTCGGGACGAACCTGAAGCCCGCACGCGCCATGGGCATGACGACGATCAAGGTCGACGACGTCGACGCCGCGCTCGCGGAGCTCGAAGCCGTCCTCGGCTTCGCGGTCGGCTGACGACTGGCCCGCGCCGTGCAGCTGATCGTCATCCGCCACGCGGAGCCACACCGGGTCGACGCGCCCGGCAACGGCGGCGGCGCGGCCGACCCGGGCCTGACGGCCCGGGGGTGCGAGCAGGCCGAGCGGCTGGCAGCGTGGCTCGCGGTCGAGAACGTGGACCACGTCGTCACGAGCCCGTTACGGCGCGCCCGCGAGACGGCGGCGCCGCTCGCGGCAGCCTTCGGGCTCGTCGCCGAGGTCGACGACGAGCTGCGCGAGTACGACGCCGGTTCCGACTCCTACATCCCGATCGAGGAGCTGCGCGCCGCGAAGAGCGACGAGTGGTACGCGACCATCAACGGTCGGTGGGACGTGCTCGGGCACGAGCCCCCGTCGGCGGTGCGCGACCGCGTCGTCCCGCGTTTCGAGGACCTGATCGCACGCTTCCCCGGGGGCACGGTCGCGGTCGTCGCGCACGGCGGCGTCATCAACGTGTACCTGGCCCACGTGCTCGGGCTCGAAGCGTCGCTGTGGTTCCACCCCGAGTACACGTCGGTGAGCCGCGTGCTGGCGGCGCGGTCGGGGCCGCGATCTCTCGTGAGCCTGAACGACACCGCGCATCTCCTGGCGACGGCCCGCGCCCGGCGCACGTGGACGGACGGGTGAGCGTGAGCGACACGCCGGTGCTCGAGACGGCGCGGGTCCGGCTCCGGCAGTTCGAGGCCTCCGACGTCGAGGCGTTCGCGCGCATCTGCGCCGACCCGGAGACGATGCGCTACATCGGCGACGGGCACGTGTTCGATCTCGTCGAGACGTGGCGGGCGGTCGCGCTACTGCTCGGGCACTGGGAGTTGCGGGGATACGGAACCTGGGCCGTCGAGGAGCGGGCGACCGGTGCGCTCGTCGGCCGCATCGGGCTGCACAACCCGGAGGGTTGGCCCGGCCTGGAGGTCGGCTGGCTGCTGGACCGCTCGCGCTGGGGCCGGGGCTACGCGACCGAGGGCGCGGCGGCCGCCGTCGACTACGCGTGGCGGGAGCTCGGCGCCGACCGGCTGATCAGCCTCATCCAGCCGGCCAACGCACGCTCGATCCGGGTCGCGGAGCGGCTCGGCGAGCGCCACGACGGGGACGTGGTCTTCAACGGGCAGCTCGCCCGGGTCTACGCCGTCGACCGGCCCGCCGCCCCGGACCACGGCGTGTGAGAGCCCGGTGAGGCGCCGACCCGAATACCGTGCCGGGCCGCGGCTAGCTTCTACCCTGATCCCGGTGATCGACGGCCCCGGCGGTCCGCCGCCGGCCCTGCTCCGCAGCCCGCAGCG
The DNA here is from genome assembly GCA_035650535.1 of Acidimicrobiia bacterium. Taxonomy (GTDB): domain Bacteria; phylum Actinomycetota; class Acidimicrobiia; order IMCC26256; family PALSA-555; genus DASRHL01. The sequence goes on along the minus strand of DASRHL010000440.1, from coordinate 3,559 downwards.
CGGGCGGTCGCCCGGCTCGAGTCCCCGCCCGTTTGCACCAGGAGTTCGCGCGTGCGCCTGCGCCGCTCAGCACCCTTCGTCCTTCCGGTCCTGATCGCGCTCGTCGCCGCGTCGTGCGGCGGTGGCGGGTCGTCGGCGTCCAAGCCGAAGGCCACGACGACCACGACCGTCGCGCCGACCACGACGACGGCACCGCCGCCGCCCACGGCGCCGCTCACCGGCCTGCCCGACCCCGGCAACGCGGCGTCGCAGCGCCCGCTGCTGTCGGCGAAGATCGAGAACACCCCCGAGGCGCGGCCACAGACCGGGCTCGACGCGGCCGACGTCGTCTACGAGCAGGTGGCCGAGGGCGGCATCACCCGCTTCATCGCGCTGTTCAACTCCAACATCCCCGACACGCTCGGACCGATCCGTTCGACGCGCGCGATGGACGCCGACGTGATCTGGCCGCTCGGCGGAGTCTTCGCGTATTCGGGCGGGATCCCGCAGAGCGTCGCGCTGATCCAGAACTCAACTGCCAACGCGGTCGACGAGACGGCAGCCGGCGACGCGATGTTCCGCGCGAAGTGCGGGACGGTGCCGAACCCCGCCCAGTGCCGGGCACCCCACAACCTGTTCGGGCGCGGGCCGGCCCTGGTCGCCAAGGGCGGCAAGCCCGTCCCCGTCCCCGCGCTGTTCCAGTACCTGACCGCCGGCGAGGCGTTCAACGGCAACCCGGTCGCCAACTTCACCGTCGACTTCATCACGGGCTACCGGCCGACCTACACCTGGGACGCGGCGTCGAAGACGTGGCTCCGCTCCTACGGCCTGTTCCCGTTCAAGGCGGCGTCGGACCAGCAGATCGCGCCTGCGAACGTGATCGTCCAGCTCGTCGGCTGCTGCGTGCCGAGCCCGGAGGCCGGCAGCAACGTCGTCGTCGGCTCGGGCACCGCGCTGATCTTCTCCGACGGCAAGGTCGTCCAGGGCACGTGGTCGCGCCCGACGCGCGACCAGATCACGCAGTTCCTCGACCCCAACGGTCAGCCGGTGAAGCTCACACCCGGCAAGACGTGGGTGGAGTTCCTGCCGACCCCGCCGTTCGGGCTCGGGACCGAGATCACGCCGGGTCCGCCGGCACCGCCGACGACGGTGCCGACCACGCTGCCGCCGACGACCACGACGAAGCCGAAGAAGAAGTGAGCGTCGCGGAGCGGGAAGTGAGCGTCGCGGAGCGGGTATCCCGCGGAGCAGCGAACGGGGCCCGAGCGGCCCGGCGCGCAGCGCCGAGAGCGGAAGAAGTAGTGAGCGTCGCGGAGCGGGTATCCCGCGGAGCAGCGAACGGGGCCCGAGCGGCCCGGCGCGCAGCGCCGAGAGCGGAAGAAGTAGTGAGCGTCGCGGAGCGGGTGACGGTGGCGAAGGTGGCCACCGCGGCGAACGCGTAGAGCGGGAGCAGGACGCGGGTGAAGTCCTCCCAGCGCGCCCACACGTCGGGGCCGAGGAACAGCGCGAACCCGGCGTAGGCCGTCGCGATCCAGGTCAGGCGGTCACGCGGGGCGGTGACCCAGGCGAGCGCGACCAGCACGGCCGCCAGCACGGCCCAGGTCGCGTCGGCCGCGCCCCAGTGGCGGGCGGCGTCGAGCAGGCCGGCGAGCGGCAGACCGAGGCGCCGGTGCGACGCCGCGGTCGGGAAGGCGCCGAGGCGGAGCCGCACGACCGCGATCCAGCCGGCGAACACGGCGAACGGCACGACCAGCGGCGCCACGCCCGCCACCCGGCGACGGGCGTCCCCGGCGTTGCCCCGCGACGCGACGAGCCACTCGATCGCGAGCACCGTCGGGACGACGAGCATCGTCTCGCGCGTGAGCACCGCGGCGACGAGCCAGCCGGCCGCGGCCCAGGGGCGACGCCGTTCCCACGCGACGACGCCGGCCGCCGCGAGACCGAGAGCGAGGACCTCGGGCGTCAGACCGTTGAGCGCCGCCATCGCCGCCGGGATGACGGCCAGGGCGAACCACGGGCTGGCGCGGCGCGTGGCCAGCAGCAGCGCGACGGCACCGGCCGCGAAGCCGCACCCGAGCATCTCGAGCACGGCGATCGTCCACGGCACCCGGTCGGGCGAGCCGAGCGAGCCGGCCCAGGCGAGGTAGCCCAGCAGCGGACGTTGGGCCCGGTAGGCCTCCTCGTCGGCGGCGAGGAAGGCGTGGGGCCGCGCGAGCAGCGGGTCGCGCGCGAGGGCGTCGAACGCCTGGCCGTCGCCCCGCCCGAGCACCGCCTCGACCCCGGTCATCCGGCGGTCGAAGAGCTCGACGTACGCGCCCCGGCAGCAGGCGGTCGGCGCGGCGCGGACGACGAGCAGCACGGCGCCCACGCCCAGCAGCAAGCCCACGAGGCCGACCGCGAGCGCGGCCCGCAGCGGGTTGACGCCGGCGCTCACGCCGGCGTCGCGCCCGTTCGGTCGAGGCCCTCCCGTGCCCACGCTGCTCGGCCGCCCGGGCTCAGGCCGCGACCGGCGTGCCCGACGGCGGGCCCGGCGCGTCGAGCCGGGCACCGTCGGGAAGCGCGGCCCCGACCGTAACCGCGCCCGGGCCGGCCCGGAACGGCACGACGCGGTACTTCGCCAGCGCCCACACGGCGGCGAAGCCGTCGCGCCAGGTGATCTTCTTGCCCTCGTCGAAGTCGCGGCCCGCGTACGAGATCGGCACCTCGTGGATCGCGACGCCGCTGCGCAGCACCTTGGCGGTCACTTCGGGCTCGAACTCGAAGCGCTGCGCGTGCAGGCGGATCCCTTCGAGCACGCGCCGGTCGAAGAGCTTGTAGCAGGTCTCCATGTCGGACGGCCCGTTGCGGTAGAGCAACCGTGTCAACGCGGAGAGGAACTGGTTGCCGAGGCGGTGCGCGGGCGACATGTTGCGGGGCCCGCGTGCGAAACGCGACCCGTAGACGACCCGGGCGCGGCCCTCGAGCACCGGTGCGAGGAGCGCCGGCCAGTCCTCGGGGTCGTACTCGAGGTCGGCGTCCTGGATCAGGACGAGGTCGCCGGTCACGTGCCCGAGACCGGTTCGGATCGCCGCGCCCTTGCCGCGATTGCGGGGGTGGAGGACGACGCGGGCGTCGTCGATCGTGGCGAGCACCTCCCGGGTCCCGTCGTCGCTCCCGTCGTCGACGATCACGATCTCGAGCTCGACCGCGAGCGCGACGCGGCGCATGCGCCGGACCACCTCCGCCACCGTCGCCCGCTCGTTGTAGACGGGCATGATGACGGAGAGCCGGCGGAAGGCGAGCTCGCCCCGGGGGTCGGGGCGCGGGCTGTGTGGGTGTCGGGGCATCGGCGGCATCCCGTCAGTCCGTGAACGCACGAGCGCCCGGTCGATGTGACCGGGCGCCCGAGCGTCGATTCGGAAGAAGGCTCGATCAGCCGCCGCTGCTGAGCTTGCTGCCGGTCTGGTCGAACTTGCTGCTGACCTGGCCGCGCAGGAAGACGACCGCCGCGATGACGGCGAGGGCGATCAGAGCCACGAGGAGGATGTACTCCACGAGGTTGGCGCCCCGCTCGTCCTTGGCGAACTTGGCCTGCAGCCAG
>DASRHL010000439.1:0-10386 GCA_035650535.1 Acidimicrobiia bacterium | reverse complement strand
GTCGACGGCATCGTGTGCGCCAACGACGTGCGCGAGTCCAACATGTTCCTCCCGGCGACGATCGCGGAGTACTGCGGATTCGCGGTCGACTTCGCCGAGCGGGTCGACCTCGGCGGCGCGTCGGCCGTCGGCATGGTCTGGCGCGCTGCCGTCGCGGTCGAGCTCGGGATCTGCGACGTCGTCGTCGGTGCGCTGACGGCCCGGCCGGTTCCCGAGCCACCCGAGCCGGTTCCCGTCGACCCGCGGGTCATGTACGGTGCGTCGTCGAACCTGTGGGGCTCGCCGCAGGCGGAGTTCGAGATCCCCTACGGCAACATCGCGCAGAACGCCGGCTACGCGATGATCGCCCAACGCTACGGCGCGCAGTTCGGCTACGACCCGCGCGCGACCGCGAAGATCGCCGTCGACCAGCGGACCAACGCGCTCGCGAACCCCGCCGCGATCTTCCACGACCAGCCGATCACCGTCGACGACGTGCTCGACAGCCGCATGATCGCCGACCCGCTGCACCTGCTCGAGATCGTGATGCCCTGCGTCGGCGGCGGCGCGTTCGTCGTCGCCGGACGCGAACACGCACGACGGGCGCGCGAACGGAACGCGTTCGTCGCCGGCTTCGGCGAGCACCTCACCCACAAGACGCACACGTACATGCCCGACCTGACGAGCTCGCCGGTGGGGCCGGCCGCGCGCCAGGCGTTCGCGATGGCGGGCATCGGGCCGTCCGACGTCGACGTCGCCGAGCTCTACGACTGCTACACGATCACCGTGCTCCTGAGCATCGAGGACTCCGGCTTCTGCGCCAAGGGGGACGGCATGCGGTTCGTGCGCGACCACGACCTCACGTACGCGGGCGACTTCCCGGTCAACACCCACGGGGGCCAGCTCGGGTTCGGCCAGCCCGGCGTGGCCGGCGGCCTGTCGCAGGTGCTCGAGGGCGTCCGCCAGGTGCGCGGCGACGCCGGCGCCCACCAGGTGCCCGGCTGCGACACCGCGTACGTCTCGGGAACCGGCGGCATCATGTCGGAGCAGTCCGCGCTCGTCCTGGTCGCGGCGTGATCGCGTGAGCCCCGACCCGCGGTTCCCGCGCGACTCCGCCGAGCTGCCCAAGCCGCGACCGGAGCGGACGCCGACGTCGGCGCCGTTCTGGGACGCCCTCGACGCCGAGCAGGTCCGCATCCAGCGCTGCGACGCGTGCGGCGCGTGGGTCCACTACCCGCGCAACCGCTGCCCCCACTGCCTGTCGGACCGGCTGGCGTGGCACGACGTGTCGGGTCACGGGAAGGTGCTCACGTTCACGGTCGCCCGCCAGCCGACGGCGCGCCCCTTCGCGGACGAGGTTCCGCAGCTGCTCGCGGTCATCGAGCTCGACGAGGGCGTCCGCATGACGACGACGCTCGTCGGCGTCGAGCCCGACGAGATCACCGTCGGCATGCCGGTCGTGCCGGTCTTCGACCACGGCACCGACGGCGTCACGCTGCTGCGCTTCAGCCCCGAGTAGCCGTCGACGCGGAGACCGCCGTATTTGCGGGTCTCCGGGCCAAGAAGCTGGAATCAGCGCGGACGACGAAGCGAGGGGGAACGACCATGGCGCGCCACTACCGGACGATCTCCGCGGACGGTCACGTCGAGACGCCGCCCGACCCGTGGGTGAAGTACGTGCCGGACAAGTGGAAGGACCGGGCGCCGCGGCTCATCAAGCTGCCCGAGGGCGGCGAGGGCTGGATCATCGAGGGGCAGCCACTGCTGAAGAACGGCCAGAACATCACCGGTCGGGGGCCGATCCGTTTCGACTACGGGTCGTACTTCAAGCCCGACGGATCGCCGAACGACGGCGCCGGCCCGGCCGAGCAGCGCCTGCGCGAGCAGGACGAGGACGGCATCGACGCCGAGGTGCTGTTCCCGCCCGTCTTCGCGACCCGGTTCCTCGAGGGCATCACCGACCGCGAGATCTACCGGGCGATGATCCGGGCCTACAACACGTGGCTCGCGCACGACTACTGCTCGGTCGCGCCCGACCGGCTCATCGGCAACTCGGTGACGCCGATCAGCGACATCGACGACGCGGTCGCCGAGGTCCAGTTCGCGCACGACGCCGGGCTGAAGTCGGTCGCGTTCTACATGTTCCCGAACGGGACCGGGTTCGCGCAGCCGGAGGACGACAAGTTCTGGGAGAAGTGCGTCGAGCTCGGCATCGCGATCTCGCCGCACTTCGGCTTCGGCGAGATGCGGGCGCCCATGGGCGGCGCGGCCCAGGGCACCGCGGGCCAGCCGTACGCGTCGGCGCTCACGCAGCGGGCGGGCAGCCACGCCCCCGTGTACTGCATGGCCCAGCTCATGGCCGCGGGCGTGTTCGACCGGTTCCCCGACATCAAGTTCTACTTCGCGGAGACCAACGCGAGCTGGTTGCCGTTCACCATGTACTTCATGGACGACAACCACGAGATCTTCTCGAGCGCGTTCGGTGGCCGGAAGATGCAGCTCACGCCCAGCGAGTACATCAAGAAGCACTGCTTCTTCTCGATCATCCGCGACCCCGTCGCCGTCGAGATGGCCGAGATGCTGCCGATCGACAACATCATGTGGGGAACGGACTTCCCGCACTCCGTCGGCTCGTTCCCGCACTCGCAGGAGTTCCTCGACAAGACGTTCGCCGGGAAGGACGACCTGCGCCGCAAGATCACGCTCGAGAACCCGGCCGCGTACTTCGGGCTCGACCTCGACGCGGACATCACCGAGACGCCGGCAGCCTGACCGTCGCATGGCAACGCATCCCTTCCACCACGTCGCGATCGTGGGGGTCTTCAACACGAAGCAGGCGCGCGTCCTCGAAGGTCACGACTCGCGCTCGATCACCCTCGAGGCGGGCCTCGGCGCCGTCGCCGACGCGGGGCTGACGCCGCGCGACGTCGACGGCGTCGTCGGCGTGACCGGGAGCGACTTCCTGTACCAGGCGCGGAGCGGCCCGGTGTGGCGGTCGATGTCGCAACTCGGGATCCCCGCCGTGCTCGAGGCGTCGGCCGCGATCGCGACCGGCATGGCCAACACGGTCCTCATCAGCGCCGGGTCGGCCGGTGTCTACACGGAACGCCGCTCGACCGCACCGTGGACCCGACCGGCCAACGAGTTCGTCGTGTCGTTCGGCATGTTCACCGCCGCCGAGTTCGCGCTGATCGCCCGGCGGCACATGCACATGTACGGCACGAAACCCGAGGCGCTCGCGACCGTCGCGGCGACGATCCGCAACAACGGTCACGTCCACCCCGAGGCCGTCTACCACGGGCGGGGTCCCTACACGCCCCAGGACATCCTCGATAGCCGCATGGTCGCCGACCCGTACCACCTCCTCGACTGCGCGATGACGTCGGAAGGTGGCTGCGCGCTCGTGCTGACGCGCCGCGACCGCGCCGCGGACGCGCCGAAGCCTCCCGTCTACGTGCTCGGCGGCAACACCGACCACTTCGGGCCCTCCTACCAGCACCCGCCCGCGTACGACCTCGGCGGCAACCGCCGGGGCGACCTGGTCGACGGTGTCGTCGGGCGGCGGGCGGCCGAGGACGCGTTCCGCATGGCCGGCCTCGGCCCGACCGACGTCGACGTGTGCGAGTTCTACGACCCGTTCTCGTTCGAGATCATCCGCCAGTTCGAGGCGTTCGGGTTCTGCGGGACGGGCGAGGGCGGCGACTACGTGATGGACGGCACGATCGAGGTCGGCGGGCGTCATCCGATCACGACCGACGGTGGCCTGATGTCGTTCAGCCACGGCGGCGCGACGGTGCAACTGCTACAGCGCGTGATCCGCGCCGTCCAGCAGCTGCGCGGCGAGTGCGTGACCCGGCAGGTCGAGGGCGCCGAGGTCGCGATGTGCTCGGGTGGCGGCGCCGGCGCGCTGTTCACCGACGTGATGCTGCTCGGAAAGGACGCGCCGTGACGCTCCTGAGGCCCCAGACCGGCGAGATCCCGGTCCCGTACCCGAGCGTCGTGTCGCGCCCGTTCTGGGAGGGCTGTGCGCGCGGCGAGCTCCTCTTCCAGCGCTGCGCGGAGTGCGGGGGCATCACGCACACACCCGCCGTGATGTGCGCGCACTGCACCGGCCGCAACCTCTCGTGGGAGGCCAGCGCCGGGGCCGGCACCGTCTACAGCTGGACGACGGTCTGGCGACCCCAGACGCCCGCGTTCACGGTGCCGTACGTCCCGATCATCGTCGACCTCGACGAGGGGTGGCAGATGCTGTCGAACCTCGTCGGTTGCGAGCACGACGCGGTCGACGTCGGGATGCGCGTGCAGGTCGAGTTCCACCCGCTCAACGACGAGATCACGCTGCCCTACTTCAGGCCCGTCTGAGGCTGCGTCGCGCTCCCGGATCGCCACGGGCGGGATTCAGAACCGCGTCGATCGGGTACCGCCGTTTCGAGGCGAACGACCGACCGAGGGGGAACGGACCCGTGGAAAAGGACGCGCTCGTCGAGTCGCTCAACCAGGACCTGGCGATGGAGTTCCGCTCCATCGTCCAGTACGTGCAGCACTTCGCGACCGTGAAGGGCCCCGAGTACCAGAGCGCGGCCACGGTGCTCCAGCCCCATCTCGCGCAGGAGCTGCACCACGCCACCGTGCTCGCCCAGCAGATCGAGTTCCTCGGCGGCATCCCGACCACGCGCGTGCCGGACGTTCCGAGCGAGGCCGACGCGCACCGGGGTTTCGAGCTCGACCTCGCCCTCGAGGAGCGCCAGCTCGCCGGGTACCGCGAGCGCGTCGACCAGGCCGAGGCGGCCGGGCTCCCCGACGTCGCGGAGGCGCTGCGACCGATCCTCGAACAGACCCAGGAACACGTGCGCGACCTGCGGTCGGTGCTGGGCGTCGAGTCGCACGCGTAGGACACGCGGTCGGAGACAGGACCGGAGACAGGAGGCGCGTCATGCCGCAGCGAGCATGGAGCGAGAAGCGCGAACGGCAGTACGAGCACATCAAGCAGGGGCTGAAGGAGCACGGGCGCTCCGAGGAGCTCGCGGAGGAGATCGCGGCGCGCACCGTCAACAAGGAACGGGCACGCGCCGGCGAGGCGAGGACGGCGAGCCGGACCTCGACCGACGACATCTCGTCGGGACGACGCGGTGGCCTGCGGTCGCACCGGGGCCCGGGCGGGCGTACCCGCGACCAGCTCTACGAAGAGGCGAAGGACAAGAACATCCCGGGCCGGTCGAAGATGACGAAGGCCGAGCTCGAGCGCGCCGTCGGCCGCTGACCGACGCGCTCGCGTTCCGGGCCCCGAACCCTGCCCGAGGGCGTCGATGCCCGGGCCCTACCACCGGGATAGGGTCGCACCATGCCGCAGCAACCCGACGAGGAGCTGACGCCGGAATCGCCCGAGGCGGCGGGGATCCGGCCCCGCACCGAACGGATCGAGGACGTCGAGCCCGAGCGGCTGCTCGAGAACGAGATCCGCGGCCGGCTCGAGGCCGACGGCTTCACCGACCAGCAGATCCTGAAGTGGGTCGAGGCGTACTTCGCGGAGCACACGGAGGGCGAGCCCGACGAGGTCGTCGCCTGGATCCGCGAGAAGGAGAAGGAGTCGGGGACGCTCTGATCCCCGGCGGCGGCCGCCGGTTGCCGTCAGTCGCCCGGGCGGAGGCAGAGCACGCGCGCCGTCCCGCTCCGCCACGGCGGCGCGCACGCTACGAACCCGGGCTCGACGGGCCGCCGGTTCCAGTCGAGCAGCCAGATCCGCCCGGTGGGGGCGGCCGCCGGCCGCGACGGCGCCTCGAGGAGGACCGCGGCGGTGTTCGCGAGTCGGTCGACCTCGGCGGGGCGGGTCGCCCGGCCCGCGCCGACGCCGATCGACCACGTCAGCTCCGACGCCTTGACCGCCGGCCGGATGGCGACGACGTCGCCCGGTTGCACGACCGCGTCGAGATGACGCAGCGCGAGGTCGGGGGTCGACCGCGCGGTCACGGCGTGCACCGCGGGCGGGAACATCACGACGGCGACGGCCACGACGGCGACGGTGCCGAGGGCACGTGACGAGCGGGCGACGCGGTCGACGAGGAACGCGAGCGCGAGCAGCGGGCCCCACGCGGCCACGGTGAGTGTCCGGTCGAGGAGCACGGGCGCGACCGTGCCCGTCACCGCGGCGAGCGCGATGGGCACGCCGACGCAGCACAACCACACGCGACCGAGCCGGCGGTCGGCGCGCACGAGCACGACCGCGCCCGCGACGATGCCGGCGCAGAGGAGGAGGACCAAGTGCGGCGCCGTCGTGACGAGGCGCGCCACGGTGACGGCGAGGTGGCGGCCGGTCGTGCGTGGGATCCAGTCGGAATGCCCGCCCCGCGCCTGGGTCAGGAACGACGGCCCCCACAGGACGGCCCAGGCCGCGAGCGCGAGCGCGAGGGCCCGACGCCAGCGCCACGCTTCGCGGTCGGTGCGCCGGCCGGCGAGCACGAGCAGGCCGGCGCCGAGCAGGAAGCCCGACACGTGCAGCAGGAGGCAGGCCAGCGTCAGGGCGCCGATCGCGCGGGCGTGCCAGCGGCGGGGGCGCGTGAGCCACGCCTCGGCGACTACTGCGGCCGCGACGCCGACGAGCTCGAGCTCGGGGTACATGCGGACTTCGCGGCCGTGCGTGATCTGGAACGCGCTGACGGCGAACAGCGCCGTCGCGACGATGCCGAGCCAACCTCGGGTGCGCATCCACCACGCGAAGAGCGCGAGCGCGGCGATCGAGAACGTCACCGACGGCAGCTGCAACCACCACTCGCTCGTGGTCAGGTGCGAGATCGGCGCCCGGAGCAGGTAGTCGAGCGGCGGGTGCGAGTCGTGCAGGCGCAGGTAGCCGAAGAGGTCGTGGAGCGGCAGCCGGGCCGCCATCGTCGTGAACGCGTCGTCGAAGCGGAAGCGCTGCGCGCCGAGCCCCCAGAACCGGAACACGGCGCCCGCCACGATCGCCAGCGCGAGCGCGACCGCGACCCGCGCATCGACGGCGCGCGTGGTGCCGGCAGGCTCGCGCCCGTCGGCGGGCGCGGGCGCCACGCGTGTGGTGAGGACCGGCTGCACCGGGCCAGCTTGCGGAAGGGGCGATGAGCGGTTCGTGAGAGCCGGGTCGCCGGCTCAGGCGCGCGGCCCGCCCCGGGGCCGGCGGGGTCGGTCCGCGGTCCGGGGCCGCAGGCCGTCGAGGAGCGTGTCGACGAGGCGCTCGGCACCGGCCCGGTTGGGCTGGGCCCGCCCGGCGAGGATCCGCCGGTCGAGCGGCCCGAAGACGAGGTCGGCGACGATCTCGGGGTCGAGGCCGGGCTGCAGCTCGCCCCGCTCGACGCCCCGCTCGACGAGAGTCCGGACGAGGTCGCGCCAGGGGCTGACCATGCGGGCGTTGACGCGCGCGACCACCTCGCGATCCGCCGCGAGGTCGGCCAGGAGGCGGACGGCGAGGCGCACCCGGGGGTTGCGCTGGAAGAGGCCGGCGACCTGACGGACGAGCTCTACGAGGTCGTCGCGGACGTTGCCCGTCGCGGGGTCGACGAGCGCGACGGTCACCGACTCGACGGCGGCGGCGACGAGGTCGCCCTTGGTGGGCCACCGCCGGTAGATCGCGGGGCGGTGCACGCCGGCGCGCTGCGCGACGGCCTCGTAGCTCAGCGCGGCGTAGCCGCTCTCCGAGAGGACCGCGACCGTCGCCTCGAGGATCGCGTCGCTGAGGTCGGGGTCGCGCGGGCGGCCGGTGCGTGGAAGGGTCGGGCGGCGGGGACGGACCTTCGAGGTCGCGGGCGGGCTCACGGTTCGACCGCCATGTCGGCATCGGCCTGGGGCGCGGCGTCGAGCTCGGCGTCGTCGACCACGATGTCGACGGGCACGAGCTCGCTCGCGTTCAGGTGGTGCTCGCGACCGCGCGCGGGCAGGAACCGGATCGCCAGCGCGGCGCCGACGAGGCAGATGCCGGCGGACGCGCCCAGCCCGACCCGCATCCCGTGGACGAACGAGTCGTCGATCACCCTCGCGAACGCGCGGCCGACGCCACCGCCGATGTTCCGCGCGGCCGCGAGCGCCGCCCCCGCCGACTCGCGGGCCCGGTCGACCACGGCCGATGCGATCCCGAGGTCGTGGGCCCGGGTCTCGATCGACGACCGGTAGGCGGACGCGAAGAGACTTCCCACCACCGCGACGCCCATCGCGCCGCCGACCTGGCGCGTGGTGTCGTTCACGGCGGACCCGACACCCGCCCGGGCGCGCGGGAGCGCCTCCATGATCGAAGCGGTCGCCGGCGCCATGACCAGCCCCATCCCGAACGAGATCGTGACGATTCCCGCGAACACCTGCAGGTACGGCGAGGCGGCGTCGTTCGTGGCCACGACGAGCATGCCGGCGGCGCCGAAGAGCAAGCCGGTCGCGACGGTGCGCTTGGTCCCGACGTGCTCGACGATGCGCGCGCTGACCGGTCCCATGATCATGAACATCGCCGCCATCGGTGCGACGCGCACTCCCGCCTCGAGCGGCGTGTAGCCCTTCACGAACTGGAGGAGCTGGGTCAGGAGGAAGAGCACGCCGTTGACCGCGAAGAACGCGGCGGTGATCGAGAGGCTGGCGACGGTGAATCGGGGGTTCCGGAACAGCGACACGTCGATCATCGGCTCTCGGCTGTGGAGCTCCCACAGCACGAAGGCGCCGAGCACGGCCGCGGCACCCGCGAAGCCGGCGACGACGCCCGGGTCGGTCCAGCCCTGGGCGGGGCCCTGGATGATCGCGTAGAGCAGCGCCGAGAGCCCGACGATCGAGAGCACCGCGCCGACGGGGTCGAGACGGCTGGCGTTCGGGTCGCACGAGGTCGGGATCAGGAAGCGGCCGGCGACGAGCGCGGTGACGACCACCGGGACGTTCACGAGGAACACGGAGCCCCACCAGAAGTGCTTGAGGAGGATGCCGCCCGTGATCGGCCCGACGGCGATGCCGATCCCCGAGACCCCCGCCCAGACACCGATGGCGCGGGCCCGCTCGCGCGGCTCGTGGAAGACGTTGGTGAGGATCGAGAGCGTGGCCGGCATGATCAGCGACGCGCCGATGCCCATCAGCGCGCGGCAGGCGATCAGCTGTGTGGCGTTCCCCGACCAGGCCGCCGCCACCGACCCCGCCCCGAAGACGACGAGGCCGGTCGTGAGGGCGCCCTTGCGCCCGAACCGGTCACCGAGACTGCCCGACGTGAGGAGCAGACCCGCGAAGACGAGGGTGTAGGCGTCGACGATCCACTGCAGCTCCGAGTTGGAGGCGTGGACCTCGCGCACCAGGGTCGGGAGGGCCACGTTGAGGATCGTGTTGTCGATCCCGATGATGGCGAGCGTCAGGCAGAGCGCGGCGAGCGTCCACCAGCGGCGCCGGTGGATGGTGTCGTCGACCGCCGGGACGGTCGCGCTCGGGCGGGCAGCTCGGCCTCCTGAGGGCACGCTTCGGGTTTCCCGTACGGGGGGCTCGGTGCGTCGGATCGTGGTCGAGACTCCGAAGGAGGGGTTGTCGCCGGCTTCCCGCGGGGGTAGGGATTTGGGCGAAACGACTTGCGCAGTTCGATTCGGTACGCGACCGTACCGAATCAGAGCGGCGACCTGCATATCCGACCTACACAACGCACGGGCGCCATCGGGTCGGCGGTTGCGGCTGGAGGCGCGCCATGAGCGCAACCCGGGCTCCGAATCCGACGTCGGTGATCCTGGTCGATCGCCGCAACGTCGTCAGCGAAGGCGTTCGTGCGTTCCTCGAGTTGCACGACGCGCTCGAAGTGGTCGCCGGGCCGTCGGAACCCGCGAAGGCGGTGATGCTCGACCTCGAGCCCGACATCGTCGTCGCCGACATCGAGGCCTCGGCCGATGGCCCGGCCCTCATCCCGCACCTCCACGAGGCCTTCCCGCAGGCCCCGGTGCTCGTGCTGACGCTGCTCGACGACCCGAAGGTCGTGCGGGCGAGCCTGGCCGCGGGCGCGGGCGGCTACGTGCTCAAGAGCGCGCAACCGTCGGAGCTCATCGAGGCGGTCGAGACCGTCGCGTCGGGCGGTTCGTACCTGCAGCCCGCGCTCGGTATGGCGATCGTGCGCGACCGCGCGGACGACGCGCCCGACGCGAACGTGCACCTGAAGCCGGGCGAGGTCGAGATCCTGCGCATGCTCGTGCGCGGTTTCACGAACTCCGAGATCGCGGCGCAGCGTGGCGTCAGCCTGCGCACCGTCGAGACGCAGCGGGCGAACCTGCTGCGGCAACTCGGCGTGAGGACCCGCGCGGAGCTGGTGCGCTACGCGCGTGAGCACGGATTGACCGAGCGCGGCTCGTGAGTCCCCGCCGTCCATGCCGACGAAGCCGCTTCGGGTTTGCTCGCGCATGCACGAAGAAAGTCCAAAGAACTAGGTGACGAACGACGAGATCT
>DASRHL010000438.1:0-26866 GCA_035650535.1 Acidimicrobiia bacterium | reverse complement strand
ATGCGGGTTGTCCGAAGTAGATCCACGAGTTCACGAAGTACTGGCGCACGTGTGTCGGGTCCTCGAACGCGTCGTCCGACGATCCGTACGGCACGTGGAAGGTGGCGGCGGCGCCCGGCCGGGCGACGCGGTGCAGCTCCTGCATGAAGGGCAGCGGGTGGTGCAGGTGCTCGAGCAGGTGGCTCGCGAGGAACTCGTCGACGCTGTCGGAGGGATACGGCAGGGGCCGGTCGGCACAACGGTCGAGGTCGTGGACGAGGTCGACTCCCGGGCCGGCGACGGCGTCGACGTTGACCCAACCGGGGAGCGGCGACCGGCCGCAACCGAGGTGGAGGCGGGTGACGGTCGGCGCGGCGGTCGGTGTCGTCATGGAGGTCTGGTCGTCAGTCCGGTCGTGAACCTGACCCGTTCGCCCGTGCTGCCCACGCGGGAGCGCGCTCGCGGGGGAGGCGCCGGGCGAGGAGCCCCGCGGCGGCGAGCATCGCGGGCTCGCCCGCGTGACGGCGCCAGAGCGCCTCGGCGATCCGCTCCGCGTGCGGGTCCTCGAGCGCGAGCACACGACCGAGCGCCGGGACCAGGTGCGAGGGCGCGACCTCGGCGGCGGCGAGGGCGGGTGCCGACGGGTCGCCCCGGTCGGCGGCCACCGCCACGGCGAACCACGCCTCGGCCAGGCCGGGGTCGTCGCGCACCGCCCGGGCGGCCTCGAGCGCGCCGGCGCGGGCCCGGCCCGAGAGCACGAGCGCCAGGCCGCGCAGCGCGGCGACCTCGGCCGCGGTGGTCAGCACGAACGTGTCCTGGTAGTCGTGGACGCCGTCGAGCAGCGCGACGGCCCGCTCGGGGTCGCCCGCGGCGATCGCGATCTCGGCGTCGAGCACGTCGGCGACTCCGGTGTACGGCGTCGCGGCGCGGAGCTCGGCGGCGGCGGCGCGGGCGCCGTCGACGTCGCCCTGCGTCAGACGGATCCGGGCCGCCTTCTCCGCGCAGCTGCGCACGACGAGCGGTTCGGCGTCCGGGGCGCGCGCCGCGGCCGCGTAGGCGGCCAGGGCGTCCTGCGGGCGCCCCGCGACGTGCATCGCACGCGCGACCTCGAACCACGCTTTCGCTCCATCTGGGTCCTCCATCTGGGCCAGTCGAAGATTGCGGTCTGCCTTGTCGCGGTCGCCCCACACGTCGGTCAGGTAGCCGGCGTGGAGGATCACGACGTCGTGCCACCGTTCGCACGCACGCGCGCCTCCGGTGGGCTCGGGGATCTCGTGCACCCGCCCGGTCCATCGCATCGCGCCGCGGCGGATCAGGCGCACGGGGTTGAAGCCGGCGTCGGGCCGCACGGGCGCCCGGAGCGTCCCCGACAGGTTGACGACGAGCGGTGCGACGCCGGCCACGTCGCCGGCCATCGCGGCCAGGCGTGAGCGGATCGTCGGCGCGGCGTGCTCGGGGTCCTCGAGCCACTCGTCGGCGTCGATGCTGAGCACCCACCGGCCGTGGCACGCGTCGAGCGCGCGGTTGCGGGCGAGCGCGAAATCGTCGTGCCAGTCACCTTCGAGGACGCGCGCGCCGGCCGCGCGCGCGATCTCGACGGTCGCGTCGCTCGAACCCGTGTCGTAGACGACGACCTCGTCGACGACGCCGTCGAGGCTGTGCAGGCACGCCGCGACGAAGCCTTCCTCGTCGCGCGTGATCAGCGCGGCACTCAGCAACAGGTCGGACATCCGGTCGGGGTCAAGCTCGCTGGTCGAGGAACACGGGGGACTGTTCGTGGTGGTCGATGCGGCGGGTCGGCGCGTCGCGCAGCTCCTGCCAGACGACCTGCATCTTCTCGGTGACGGCGGCTTCGGCCGCGTGGGCCTCGTCGACGAGGGCGCGGGCGCGGGCCGTCAGCTCGGGTGGGATCGGCCCCAGGTCGTCGGGTGCGTGGAAGTTTCCGAGCGGTTGGAGCTCCGGGTTGCGCTCGGGACGGGTGGCGCTGTCGAGCCACGCGTCGAGCGACGCCTCGCTGATCGAACGGCTCCGTTCGATCCGCCGCTCGAGCTCGTCGAGGAACGCTTCCCAGCTCGTTGCCGGACGCGCCGTCATGCGGGCCTCGCCATCGTCGCCTGGGCCTTGAACCGGGCCTCCGCCTCCCGCCACGCCTCGCGCAGCGGTTCGATCACCGCCCGGCAGCTGTCGACGCGCTCGCGGTCTTTCAGCACGTTCGCGCTGATCAGCTCGTTCACGACCCACACGTACAGTCCCTTGAGGGAGTTGGCGTGGGCCCACCGCTCCGTGTCGAGCGCGCCGACGAGCGCCATCAGGATGTCCTGCGCGTGGGTGAGCGCCTCGTGGGCCCGCACGGTGTCACGCGCGTCGATCGCGTCGGCGCCCTCGACGAGGTCCCGCGAGAGCCGGTCGAACAGCATGACCACCAGGTGGACCGGGGTCGCGGTCGCGACGCCGTCCTCCAGGTAGCGGCGGCGCATCGAGGTCACGGACATGGGGGCGCTCCGTCTACTTCCCGTTGCCGTTGTTCGCGCTCAGCGCGTCCAGCTGTTGGGTGATGTACGCCAGCTGCGACTTGAGCTGGCTCAGCGTCGTCTCGAGCGTCGCGAACTGGTCCTTCAGCGCGGCGAGCCGCCGGTTGTAGCGGTCCTGCATGGCGCTGATCTGGTTCGCGAGGTCCTTGCTCTGCGTCTTCGTGGTCGCGATCGCGCCGACGATCGATCCGCTGGAGGAGTTCGTCGCGCGGGCGACGGCGGTCTGCAGCCGGGCCGCGACACCCGGCGTGTAGGTCACGTCGCCGAGGTCGCCGGTGCTCGTCGCGGTGACGCGCAGCGAGAGGCCCTGGGCCTGCTTGTCGCTGGTCGTCGCGGTCAGGAGCTGGCCGACGCCCGTGGCCGCGACGCCGTTGATCGTTCCCGCGACGTCGGTGCCGGCGGCCGTGGTCCACGTCGAGCCGTCCCACGCGACGCTGAACTTGGCGCCCGAGCCGTAGTCGTTGCCCGTGATCTGCACGCCGCCGCCGTTCGACACCGACGCGCGGAGGCCGAGCCCGGTCTGTCGGAACTGCGCGTTGAGCCCGTTGACCACGTCGAGGGCCTGGTCGCCCGCCTGGACCGTGTAGTCGGCCTCGGTGGTCCCCACCTTCACCCGGACGACTGGCGGCGAGGCGATCGGCCACGATCCCTCGAGCCCCGTCGCCTGCGCACGCGTCGCGACCTGCGTGATCGTCACGTCGTAGGTGCCGGCGTTGGTGAAGTCGCCCGCGTCGACGAACGACACGTCGGGCGAGGCGGCGGTCCCGCTGCGGACGAAGAGCGCCTGCACCGCGCTCGGGTTCGCCGCGTAGGCGGCGAGGAACTTGCTCCGGTCGAAGCTGACGTCGCCGGTGGAGTCGACGTCGACGCCGACGCTCCCCGCCACCACCAGGCTGCTCGTGCCGACGATGCCGGTCAGCGCGCTCGTGATCGTGCGCTGCAGGTCGACGGCCAGGTTGTCGCCCGTGAGCGGCGACGCCGTCTGCGTCGTTGCGTCGTAGCGGATCTGGTTCTGGATCGTGTTGATGGCGAGGTTCGCCGCGGTGACCATCGCCTGCACCTTGTCGGCGAGCGCGTTCGGGTCGGCGGCGAGGCCGACCGTGACGGGGCCCGCGCCCTGCTGCAGCAGGTTCACCGACAGCCCGGGCAGGACGTCCGAGAGCGTGTTGGAGGAGCCCGTGATCTGGTACGCGCCCGGCCCCGAACCGACGGTGATCTGGGCGTCCGAGCCGGCCGTGAGCGTGAGGAGCGAGCCCGCGCCCACGAGCTCGCCGGCGTCGACGTTGAGCGTCGAGTCGGCGCCGGTCGAGGTCGACGACAGCTGGAGCCGGTACGAGCTGGTGCCGACCTTCACGATCGCGGCGGCGATGCCCGTCTGGGCCGCGTTGATGTTGTTGACGAGCGTGTTCAGCGTGCGGTCGCCCGTGGCGACGTTGGTCGCCGTCACCGTGCCGGTCCGCACGCCCCGGGCGAGGGTCGCCGAGACGGCGCCCGCGGTCGACGCCAGCGTGACCGTGTTGCCGGGTTCGAGGTTCGAGAGCACGGTCTCGACGCCGTCGACGCTCACCTTGCCGTCGGAGCCGGTGTTGGCAGCCGCGTCGGTCGAGAGCTGCAGCGCGGTGAGCGCGGTCCCGCCGGTGACCTGCAGCGTGGCGCCGCTGCCCTCGCGCACGGTCGTGAGGACGATGCGGCTGGACGGGTCGACCGTGGCGGTGAGCGCTCCGGCGGACGCGGCCTGCACGGCGGCCGCCAGCGCCGCCTGGCTGTAGGAGCCGTGCGGCAGGACGATGGTCGTCACGGCGCCGTTGATCGTGACCTGCAGCGTGTCGTTCGACCCGTCGATCACGGTCGTGCCGGCCAGCGCGGCGTCGCCCGCCTTCGTGGCGGCCGCGGACGCCTGGGTGACCGTGATCGTGTGGTTCCCGACGGCCAGGGCGTCGTCGGAGGCGACGGTCGCGAAGCCGAGGCTCGTCGCGCCCTTGGCGAGGAGCACGCCGGCGTCGGCTGCCGCCGCGTCGGACGTGGAGGAGTAGATCGACCCGGATCTGACCGACGCCGCGGTCGCCAGGTGGTCGACGGCAAACGTGAGCGAGCCGGTGACGGTCGGTGTGCCGTTCACGGTGGCGGTCGCGATCGCGCTGTTCGTCGTCGTCGCCCGGAAGGTGTTCCAGTCGCCGGCGTGCACGAGCGCGAAGGCCGGGCTCGTGATTCCCGCCATCGACGACTGGATCGCCTGCCACGCGAGTGTCCTGCCGTCGACGGTCGTCTTCTGGCTGGCGACGAGCTGCTGCTGCAGCGCGTCCACCGACAGCATCGCCTTGATGATCGCGTCGTCGTCGACGTTGGACGCGAGTCCGTTCAACGACACGGTCGTGCCGTTGATCGAGGTCGAGACAGGCGTCGTCGAGATCGGATTCGTCACGTCGAGCCCTCCGGGCCGTCACGTGGGGCCGCGTTCCCCCGGGGCCCGGGGTGGTACCTCCACCCCGGAGCCCAATTCGGGTTACTGCAGGAGCTTGAGGACCGACTGCGGGACCTGGTTGGCCTGCGCCAGCATGGCCGTACCGGCCTGGAGCAGGATCTGGTCCTTGGTGAAGTTGGTCATCTCGAGGGCCATGTCGGTGTCCTTGATGCGTGACTCGGACGCCGACAGGTTCTCGGTGGCGACCTGCAGGCTGTTGATCACCGACTCGAAGCGGTTCTGGACGGCACCGAGGTTCGCCCGGGTGTTCGAGACGGAGCTGATCGCGCTGTCGACGAGGCCGATCGCGGCGCTGGCGTTGTTGACGAGGTCGAGGGTGCCGATGCCGAGGCCGGCCGTGTTGACCGCGTTGATCGTGACGCCGATGGTGTCGCTGGCCTCCGGGCCGACCTGGAAGGTCGCCGAGGTGCCCGACGCGCCCGCCGCACCCGCGGCGACGCCCGTCGACGCCAGGAAGTCGTTCGTGCCGGCCGCGAGCGTGAACGCCGCCGAGCTGTGGAACGACACCTTGGCGTACCCGACGTTGGCCGGGTCGACGGCCGACACCGTGACCGCGTTCGCCGCGAAGCCGGCACCCGTGAGGGCGCTGGAGAGCGCGTTCGAGATCGCGGTCTGCAGCGACGAGGCGCTCGTGTAGGTGCCGGCGGCGACCGTCGCGGTGACGGTCGTCGTCCCGATCGTCACCTTGAACTGGTCGTTGGTACCGGCCGTGACCACGAGGCCACCACCGCTGAGCTGGGCCGACGTGCCCGAGGCGCCGTAGACGGTGCCGCCGAACGTGCCGTCGAGCAGGTTCTGGCTGCCGAAGCGGGTCGACGCCGAGATCCGGTCGATCTCGTTGGTCAGCTGCGACACCTCGGCCTGGGCCGCGGTCCGGGCGCTGGAGTCGTTCGACCCGGTGTTGGACGCCTGCACGGCCAGGTCGCGGATGCGGTTGAGCATGGCGGCCACCTCGTTCAGCGCGCCTTCTGCGGTCTGGGCGACGCTGACGCCGTCCTGCGCGTTGCGGGTCGCCTGTTGGAGACCGCTCACCTGGGCGGCGAGACCCTGGCTGATGACGAGGCCGCTGGCGTCGTCGGCAGCACGGTTGATCCGCTGACCGGACGAGAGCTTCTCGAGCGACTTGCCCATCTTCGTCTCGGTCATGGACAAGTTGCGGTAGGCGTCGAACGCCATGATGTTCTGGTTGATGCGCATTGGGTTTCCTCCGTGAGTGCGCGGTGGCCTCCCTTCCGTGGGAGGCGACGGTTCCGCTGCTTCGCAGCGAGGCACTCATCGACCGGGGGACTTTGGTCCTGAGGAAATCCCGCAGGTTTGTGCAGTGGATCGCGGGAGAACCCGAAGTCGACGCCGTAGGGCTTGCTCTCCCGCACCGGAGGCAGCTGGTGCGGACACGACGATCTCGAGATCGAGATCTGCGGCTGGTGTCTTGGTTGAACGACGAGCGCCATGCCCCCGTGTGATCGCGTTGGGATTGCTCGGCAAGGTCGCGCCGGTCCCGTCGGCAGCTCACCTCGTGCAGGCGTCGCCGGCGCGTTCGTCAGTCAGTCGTGTTGCAGCTGTACCAGGCGACGACGTCGAAGCTTCCGGAGCTGTTCTGCACGAGATTGAAGGTCGCGTTGCCCCACGGGTAGCGCTTCTCCGCGCCAAGGCCTCCGCCAAGAAGCCCATGGACCCGCCACGAACGCGCCGTCAAAGCACCCCCGTAGAGGTTCTCCATCGTGTCGAGGTCGAGTGGCGACTGAAGCGTCTCTCGCGCCCGATTCTCGAGGGACTCGCACACGTGCTCGTCCGAGGTGTCGATGACGGTTACCGAAGGGGGTCTTGCCTCGTCCAAGACCCGCCGGAGAGCGGGGACGTGGTTCGGTTCTCGTGTCGCCGGCGCGGGCAGGTAGATCAACGCGACGATCGCCCCTGCAGTAACGAGTACGAGCGCGGTCAAGACTGCAATGACGCGGCCCGTCCTGCTGCGGGACGCATCGTCCGCCGCACCTCCTGCCACCGGGTCATACTGCCCGCCGGGGAGTGTGCTCGTCTCGGCCCGTCGCACACCCGTGTCCGCTCGCTGCACTCAGCGGAGGCTCGGGGTGCCTCGGGGATCGGTGATGCGGAGCTGGTGGCCGAGGCGGCCGCCGTTGGCGTCGAGGTGGGCGCGGATGGCGTGGCGGTCTGGGGTTGAGGCGGAGCCGGACGAGCTCGAACCTCCGATTGGTGTGCTCGGCGTTGCGGTAACAGAACGCCCGCGGTTCGGTTCGGAGTGGAGGCTCTACTGGCTCCTCCCGGCGTCGCTGATCCTTGGAGGGATCTCGGTCAGGCGGGGCGATTGGGCGGTGGCCTGCGGAAGCTTCGTGTTCGCGGCCCTGTGGTCGGCCGCCGCGATCTGATACTTCACCTTGCCGACGGAGAGGCCCGAAGGCTCGAGCTCCCCTCGCTCGCGCCCGACCGAATCCAAACGCAATCAGATGGGGGGCAGGCCCACGCGCGGCCTACTGGCCGAGGAGCTTGAGGACCGACTGGGGGACCTGGTTGGCCTGGGAGAGCATGGCGGTGCCGGCCTGCTGCAGGATCTGGTCCCGCGTGAAGTGCATCATCTCGAGCGCCATGTCGCTGTCCTTGATGCGTGACTCCGACGCGGAAAGGTTCTCGGTGGCGACCTGGAGGCTGTTGATCACCGACTCGAAGCGGTTCTGCACGGCACCGAGGTTCGCCCGGGTGGTCGACACCAGGTCGATGGCGCTGTCGAGCAGCCCGATCGCGGCGCTCGAGTTGTTGACCAGGTCGAGGGTGCCGATCCCGAGCGACGCGGTGTCGATGGCGGTGATGCTCACGCCGATCGTGTCGGTGGCCTGCGGGCCGACCTGGAAGGTCGCCGACGAGCCCGACGCCGCCGCCGCGCCCGTGGGCACACCGGTCGACGCGAGGAAGTCGTTGGTGCCGGCCGCGAGCGTGAACGCGGCCGAGCTCTGGAACGCCACCTTGGCGTAGCCGACGCCGGCCGGGTCGACGGCGGTGACGGTCACCGCGTTGGCCGCGAATCCCGCGCCCGTGAGCGCGCTGGTGAGCGCGTTCGAGATGGCGGTCTCGAGCCCCGACGCGGTGGTGTAGGTGCCGGCGGCGACCGTCGCGGTGACGGTGGTCGAGCCGATCGTCACCTTGAACTGGTCGTTGGTGCCGGCCGTGACCACGAGGCCGCCGCCGCCGAGCTGGGCCGAGGTGCCCGAGGCGCCGTACACGGTGCTGCCGAACGAGCCGTCGAGCAGGTTCTGGCTGCCGAACCGGGTCGACGAGGTGATCCGGTCGATCTCGCCGGCGAGCTGCACCGCTTCGGACTGGGCCGCCGAGCGCGCGCTCGAGTCGTTCGACCCGTGGTTCGACGCCTGCACGGCGAGGTCACGGATGCGGACGAGCATCGCGGCGACCTCGTTGAGCGCGCCTTCCGCGGTCTGGGCGACGCTCACGCCGTCCTGCGCGTTGCGGGCCGCCTGTTGGAGGCCGCCGATCTGGGCGGAGAGGCCCTGGCTGATGACGAGACCGCTGGCGTCGTCGGCGGCGCGGTTGATCCGCTTGCCCGACGAGAGCTTCTCGAGCGCCTTGCCCATCTTGGTCTCGGTGAACGCAAGATTGCGGTAGGCGTCGAACGCCATGATGTTCTGGTTGATCCGCAAGACGCCCCCCTCTGGGCTCGTCCGTCGCTCCGGGTGCTGCCGCCTCGTTCGCTCGCTGCCTACCGGTCGCCGGCGGCGATCTTCTCGTGGATCGAGGGCTGGTCGGAGTCGACGCGTGAGCGGTAGTCCGACATCGAGCCGACCGACGCGTAGTACGCGGCCTTGCGGCGGGCGACGCGGCCGTTGGGGCGCGGCTCGGGGGCCAGCGCCTCGGCGTCGAGGTGGGCGGTGATGCCGTCGCGCAGGAGCTCGAGCGCCTCGGCCCGCAGCTGGGAGATGCGCGACTCGGTCACGCCGAGCTCGCGGGCGAGCTCCTCCATCGGGCGCTCCTCGAAGAAGTACCCGACGACGACGTGGCGCAGCCGCTCGGGGAGCGCGGCCACGGCGTCGGTGAGGTAGGCGCGCCGCTCACGCTCGAGGATCGCGGTCTCCGGCGAGGAGTCGCCGTCCGACAGCATCGACTCGAAGCTGCCGTCGATCACGAGCGACTCGTAGTTCAAGACGGTCGCGCGGTGGACGTCGTCGGCCAGCTTCTCGACGACCTTGGCGTCGACGTTCATCGACTCGGCGAGCTCACGGTTCGTGG
This sequence comes from Acidimicrobiia bacterium, assembly GCA_035650535.1. Lineage (GTDB taxonomy): Bacteria > Actinomycetota > Acidimicrobiia > IMCC26256 > PALSA-555 > DASRHL01. The sequence goes on along the minus strand of DASRHL010000438.1, from coordinate 17,623 downwards.
GCGCGCGCCCGAGCTTCGCCGTCAGCTGCTCGGCCGCCGCCTGCATGCGGCGCGATCCGGCGCGCACGGACCGGCTCGCCCAGTCGCGGCCCCGCAGCTCGTCGAGCAACGCGCCCTTGATGCGCACCGACGCGAAGCGCTCGAAGGTCACGCCGCGGTCGGTGTCGTAGGCGCGGGCGGCCTGCGCGAGCCCGAGCATGCCCGCCGAGATCAGGTCGTTCCGGCTGACGTGACTCGGGATCCGCTGCGCGAGCTCCGCGACCGCGTAGTGGACGAGCGGAAGGTTCTCACGAACGAGCTGATCCTCGAACGCGCCACGTCCGGCGGTTGCGCCCTGACGATCCACATTGCCCCCTTGCCCTGCCCGGCGACCGACGGTGCCGCCGGCTCCGCTTTCCCAACCTCACCCGCAATTGCCTGTGCCCTGGTTCCCGGGCCCAGCGAGGCCCGGTGCCCGCGGCGATGCCGTCGGACGTTCGTCTATCGGCGGGTCGGGTACCGGTCCCCATGCCACACGCGGACCTTTCGCGCTGGCGCCGGGGGGTCACCGCAGGCGGCGCGTCTGCGCCGGTCGCGCACCCACACGCGTGCGCCGGCCGCGCGTGACACAGATGGGCCAGCCGGGCCGGTGTCCGCGCTTCCACGCGAATCCCTTGATCGCGCGGCATGCCTGCCGATGACGGAGTGACCGAACCCCGTTCCGTACGAGCCCGACGCCGGGGAGGCGCATCGATGGGTCTCAGTGACGTCTCGAACATCTTGTGGAGGGAGCGCCAGCTCCTCGAGCTCCTGCTGTTCAAGCTCGAGGAGGAGCAGCTGGTGCTCGCCTCCGGGCGCGCCCGCTGGCTGTCGCACGCCACCCGCGAGGTCGAGATGGTCCTCGCCGAGATCAAGCGCGTCGAGCTCGACCGGGCGATCCGGGTCGAGGAGGCGGCCGTCCAGCTCGGGTGCGGCTCCTGCCCGACGCTCCGCGAGCTCGGGGAGCGGGCCCCGGCGCCGTGGGCGAAGATCCTCGCCGACCACCGGATCGCGCTGCTCGAGCTCGCCCAGGAGATCGACTCGCTGGCGCAGACCAACCGCGACCTGCTGGGGCGGGGCTACAAGGCCACGCAGGAGGCGCTGGCCAGCCTCATCGAGCCGCACGTCGACACGTACACGCCGACCGGTGCGACCCAGTCACCGTCGGGCCGGCTCGGCCTCGTCAACGAGAGTCTGTAGGACCGAGTCTTGAGCGAGTTCTCGTCGCTCCAGATCGCCCTCCGGGGGCTCCAGGCGCAGCACAAGGCGCTCGACGTCACCGGCCACAACATCGCCAACGCGAACACCGTCGGGTACTCGCGCCAGCGCGTCGACATGGAGGCGGACGCGGGCCCGATCGTCCCCGCGGTCTTCTCGAAGTACCTCGGCTCGGGCGAGGGCGTCGACATCGCGGCGATCACGAGGGCCGCCGACATCTTCCTGCAGGCTCAGACCTACGTCGACCACTCGGCGAACTCCGCGCTCGCCGCGCAGCAGAGTGTGCTCGCCCAGATCGAGCAGTTCTTCGGCGAACCGAGCGACAACGGCATCCAGTCGCAGCTCACGTCCTTCTGGTCGGGATGGGACGCGGTGGCGAACAACTCGGGTGACCAGGCCGTGCGCACCCAGCTGCTCGAGCAGGCGGCGACGGTCACCGGCTCCCTCAACCGCGCGGCCGCCAGCCTGCAGGCGCTCCAGTCGGCCACGGCGCAGCAGCTCGGGGCGACCATCGACGAGATCAACACGACGGCCCAGGGGATCGCCGAGCTCAACGCCCGCATCCAGACCGCCGCCGCGGCCGGGCTCGACCACAACGACCTCCTCGATCAGCGCGACGTGCTGCTCACGAAGCTGTCCGACCTGGCCGGGATCACGGTCAAGCACGAGGCGAACGACGTCGTCAACGTCATCCTGTCGGGCGGGCCGCTCGTGACCGGGGTGCGTGCCGAGTCGCTGGCCCTCGATGCCAGCTCGCCGAGCAGCGTCGTCGTGCGCTGGACGAAGGACAACACCGTCGCCACCGTCACCGGCGGCACTGCCGGCGGCGACATCTCCGTCGTCAACGACATCGTGCCCCGCTACCTCGCCGGGCTCGACGGCGTCGCGACGAAGCTGCGCGACACGGTGAACGCCGTGCACGCCGCGATCGGCGGGACCGTGGCCGCGGCGGCGCAGGACCAGTCGGCGACCGCCGCACTGTCCTTCGCGCTCACGCTCAACGGGTCGGCGCCGGTGACGGTCAGCCTCGCCGGCGCGAACTGGACCGACGACCCCGCGACGCTGCAGACCGCGCTGCAGAACGCCCTCGACACCGCGCTCGGCGGCGCGCCGGGGCAGGTCGTGGCGACCGTCACCCAGAGCGGGGGCCCCGGTACGCCGTTGTCCGTGTCGATCGCGGGCGCCGACGCCACCGACGCCCTGACGGTCTCGGCGACCCCCGGCAACCCGGGCCTCGCCACCCTGCTGGGCGACACGTCGCTCGGGAGCGACGGCGTCGGCGGCCGTGCCCTGCTCTCGGGGACGGACGCGACCTCGATCGCCGTCGACCCCGCCATGGTCGGCCACCCGGAGCGGGTCGGCGCCGGTTCCGCGTCGAGGGGCGCGCTCGACGGCAGCCGGGCGCTCCTGCTCGCCGAACAGGCGAACTCCGCCACCGGGCCCGACGCCGACTACCGCCAGTACATCGTGGCCCTCGGGGTCGAGGCGCAGACCGTCAACCAGCGCGCGGCGACGCAGAGCGCGGTGACCCAGCGCAGCGATCTGGCCGAAGCCTCTCAGTCCGGCGTCAACCTGGACGAAGAGATGACGAACATGATCGCCTACCAGCAGGCCTACAACGCGGCCGCTCGTTTCATGACCGCCATCGACGAGACCCTCCGCACGCTCATCCAGAGCACGGGTCTCGTCGGGCGCTGAGGATCCGAGCCGGCCGGCCGAGCATCGGAGTCGCGATGAGCTCTTCCGCCTTCCGAGTCACCCAGCAGACGCTCTCGGTCCGGGCCCTCACGAGCCTCGAGAACGCGATGGACCGCCTGTCGAACCTGCAGGGGGAGATGGCGTCCGGCAAGCAGCTGCAGCGGCCGTCCGACTCGCCGACCGGAGTCGTGTCCGCGCTGCAGTACCGCGCCCAGATCGACCGGACGACGCAGTACCAGACCAACGCCGACGACGGCCTCTCGTGGTTGCAGCTCGCCGACTCGACGCTGACCGCGGTCAACGACCAGATCACCGCGGCCCGGTCGCTCGCGCTGCAGGGCGTCAGTGGCGCGAGCAGCCAGGACAGCCGCAACGCCCTCGCCGCGCAGGTCGACCAGATCCGCAACAACCTGATCGACCTCGCCAACACCAAGTACCTCGACCGCCCGATCTTCGCCGGCACCTCGGCGAGCACACTCGCCTACGACGCGAGCGGCGCGTTCCTCGGCGACACCAACGCGGTCGAGCGCAACGTCGGGCCCGGCGTGACCGTGCAGGTCAACCTGACGGGTCCGCAGGCGTTCGGCCCTCCAGGGGCCGACCTGTTCGCCACGCTCACGACGCTGGCCGACGACCTGCGGACGAACCCGGGCGCGGTGAACGCCTCCGACCTCGGCGCCCTCGACGCCGCGTCGAGCCGCGTGCGCAACGCGCAGGGCGAGGTGGGCGCGCGCTCCGCGCAGCTGACGACGACCAAGGCGCGCTCGGACGATCTGCTGCTGAACCTGCGCGATAGCCTCTCCAAGATCGAGGACATCGACCTCCCGAAGGCCGCCACCGACCTGCAGATCCAGCAGGTCTCGTACCAGGCCGCCCTCGCCGCCACCGCCCGGGTCATCCAACCCTCGCTCGTCGACTTCCTCAAGTAGGTGCCATGACCACGGCCACGACGCAGGCGCTCGTGAACTTCGCGGCCGGCCTGCCCGGTTTCCCCGACGCCCACGAGTTCCTGCTCGCGCACGAGGGCGGCGACGACAGCCCGTTCTGGATCCTCCAGTCGGCGGTCGACCCGAAGGTCGCGTTCGTGCTCGTGGTGCCCTTCGCCTTCTTCCCCGACTACGACTTCGAGCTCGACGACGCGGGCGCCGAGCGCATCGGGATCGCGGATCCGTCGGACGCGCTCGTCTTCTCCGTGGTGACGCTCGCGGAGCGGGCCGAGGACTCGACGGTCAACCTGCTCGCGCCCATCGTCGTCAACCGTCACTCCGGCGAGGCCCTCCAGCACGTCCTCTCGAAGGGCTACGACGTCAAGACGCGCATCCTGCCCGGGTCGTAGGGCGTCGGGCCCGATTCATTCGGGGAAGGCGGCCACGTGTTGGCCGGAATCCCCGGATGAACGGTATGAAGGGTGCGGACGATTGCTCAGGACATGGAGGTCGAGCAGTGCTGGTACTCACCCGTCGGGCCGACCAGAGCATCATGATCGGACACGACGTCGTCGTCACCGTGCTCGAGGTTCGCGGCGACCAGGTGCGTCTCGGGATCCGGGCGCCGCGCGAGATCGACGTCCACCGCGAGGAGGTGTTCGCGGCGTTGCAGCACGCCAACCGGGCCGCGGTGCTCGAGTCGGGCGAGGCGGCCCGCTCGGTCGCCCGGCTGCGTGCCCCCAACGCCACGTGACCGCGACGGCGTGACCATCGTCGTCTGCGAGCCCTGCGGCGCCGTCCAGGAGATCACGACCCCGTCGGGCTTCGTCTGCGCCAGCTGCCGGGCCGAGCTCTGGTACGTGCGCTGCCCCGACTGCGGCCGGCCGATGCAGTGGGACGCCGACGGGCCGCGCCGCCAGCGCCACCCCGTCTGCGGCACCGTCGTGCGCCTCTCGCGCGCGCTGCCCGCGCCCGACGTCGAGGTCGGGGTGCTCGCCGACCCCGCCGCGCCGTGGTGGCGATGGTCGGCAGCCGGGTTGCCGATGGCGCTCGGTGAGGCCGCGTACCTCGGGGGGCACCCCTCGGCCCCCGCACCCGTGCCCGCCGCGACCGTCGAGCTGCAGCCCGACCGCGTGTGCGTCGGTTGGGACGCGGGGGGCTTCGCGGTCCCGTGGTCCGACGTGCGCGCCGTGCACGCGGACACGCCCGACGCGCTGGCCGCCCGGCCCGCCGTCGCCCGCATGGTCGCCGCCCGGGCGGTCGACCTCGAGGGCGCGTCGGCCGCGTCGTACCTCGTCGTCGAGACCGACGGCGAGGCCCTCGTGTTCGGCTTCGAGACATCGCAGCCCGAGCTCGCGTCCCGCTGCCGGCCCGTCCTGACTGATGCGTCCGTCGGCGACGACCCCGCCGACACCCCGCGGCTGCTCCGCGAGCTCGCCCGGCTGCACGCCGTCGGCGTGCTGTCGGCCGCGGAGTTCGCCACCAGGAAGGCCGAGCTCCTACGCCGGCTGTAGCTTCGCGCCCGAGCGACGGAGCACAGAAAGGTGGGGGTGTGGCCAGGACCCGATCCCGGGCGCGCGCTGGCGCACCGGCGGCGCGGGCGGCGCGCGCGGTGAACGGCCCGGGCCGTGACGAGCGCCGTGACCGCGGCATCTCGACGTCCATGAAGCTCGGCCAGGCGGTCGTGTTCGGCGCCGCGCTCGCACTCCTCGCGCTCTACACCGTCTCCGACCAGCTGGCGCGCGACGAGGGCTTCCACGTCCGCATCGGGTGGGTCTCGCTCGCGCTGCTCGGCGTCGCCGCGTTCGTCGTCGTCCTGCCGCGCGTGACCCGCGTGCACGCGGCGCCCGACGGCGTCGGCGTCGACCTCGCGGGGCGGGCCCACGACGCGGCGCTGACGGCGGCCACGGTCGCGCTCGGGCGGGGTGCCGCCGAACGCGACATGCGCGCGTTGCTGGCCGGCGAGCCGTCGCCCGCGCTCGCCCGGGCCGCGATCGACCCGCTGGCGTCGGTCGAGCTCTCGCGCCGCGCGCTCGCCGCGGAGCTCCGCCGGATCGCCGCGGTCGCCGGCGTGCCGGTGGCGGCGTCGTCGCTGGTCGACTTCGCCGACCGGCTGTTCCGGGCCCGGTGGCTGAGCGGTCCCGAGGCGGGCGCGATCGGCGAGGTCGCCGCCGTCATCGACGCGGCCAAGGCATCCGGCTCCGTGACCGCCGCGGTCGCCCAGGACGTCGACGACGCGGTCCAGCTCCTCGTCCCGCTGCTCGACGGCCGCCTCGACGACGCCACGGCGCGCTTCGACCGCCGCGCGCCCGAGCCGGGGCCCTACGACGAGCTCGACGCGGTCGACCACCTCGACGAGGCCGACGAGCTCGAGCCCGTCGAGGACGCCCCCGCCGCGGACACCCCAGCCGTGGACACCGAGGACGGCGACGACTTCGAGATCGACCTGCGCGAGCGGCCGGCGCCCACCGCGGAGCCGGCGGACCCCGGCGCCCCGGCGGCACCCGAGCCGCGCGCCATCGAGTCGCCGCCCCCCGAGCCCGTCGCCTGGCGCTCGTCGCCCTGACCGCGTCCGCTCAGGGTCTTCGCGGCGGTGACGGCGCGCGTTCGGCGTCGAAGCGGACCGGGAGGCGTTCGGGGCCGCGCAGGACGGTCCCCGCGATGCGGACGCCGTCGGCGTCGGCGAGGCGCAGGCCGGGGAGCCGGGTGAGGAGCACCCCGAGGGCGCCCGCGAGCTCGGCGCGCGCGAGGTGGGCGCCGAGGCAGAAGTGCGGGCCGATGCCGAAGGTCATGATCGGTTGGGGTCGCCGGTCGATGTCGAAGCGGTCGGGTTCGTCGAAGCGGGCCGGGTCGCGGTTGGCCGCCGCGATCCCGAACAGCAGTCGTGCACCGGCGTCGATGGGCTGACCGAACCAGGTCGTCGCGCTCGGCGCGCGGCGCGGCTCCATGCTGACCGGTGACTCCCAGCGGAGCACCTCCTCGACCGTCCACGGCAGCTCGAGATCGGGTTCGGCCGTCACGCGCTCGAGCGCACCGGGATTGGTCAGCAGCGCGAACAGCGCGTTGCCGAGGCCGAAGAAGGTGGTGTCAGTGCCGGCGGCGAAGAGCAGACGGACGAACGCGAAGATCTCCTCGTCGGACAGCCGTTCGCCGTCGATCTCGGTCGTCGCCAGCGTCGACAGCAGGTCGTCGCGCGGTTCGTGGCGCCGCTCGGTGACGAAGGGCGCGAGGTAGCGCGTGAACTCATCGCGGGCCGCGAGCGCGGTCGGCGCGTCCGCGGTGAAGCTCAGCAGCTCGTGCGCCCACCGCTGGAAGTCGGCGTCCGCGTCGCGCGGAACGCCGAGCAGGCGCGTGATCACCACGCCGGGCAGCCAGCGGTCGAACTCGTCGACGAGCTCGGCCTCGCCGCGCGCCACGAAGCGGTCGACGAGCTCGTGGGCGACCTCCTCGACGATCGGCCGGACGACGTCGGGCATCGCGCGTGCCCGGAACGCGGGCGACACGAGCATCCGGTTGCGCCGGTGCTCGGCGCCGTGCATCGACTGGAGCGTGCGCCCGAGCACGGGCTCGGTCAGCTCCTTGAACGCGGCCGCCGCCGGGAACAGGTCGTCGTCGCGGTAGGCGGCCTCGACTGCGTCGTACGTCGTGAACAGCCACGCGGGCTCGTCGTAGTAGCGGACCGCTACGACGGGCCCCTGCTCGCGCAGCGAGCGCAGCGTGCCGTGGAGATCCTCGATGTCGCCGCCCAACGCGAAGTCGACGTCGGTGATCACGATCGCTCTCCTTCCATGGCTCGCAGGTAGCTGGGGCGCAGGCGGGCCCGGTCGATCTCGTCGGGCTGCCAACCGGGGAGGAGCGCGTGGCCGTCGAGCGTGCGGACCGGGCGGCGCAGCTCGACGAGGAGCGACAGGCTCGTCGCGACCCGCCCCGTGAGCACCGCCGGGTCGCCAGTGCAGAGCGCGAGCGTCGCCTCGGCGAACGTCTCGACGGGCTCGACGATGTTCTGGGGGACGGTGATGAGCGTCGACGCGTTCTCGGTGAGGATCGCGGCCTCCGGCGCCAGCGAGTTGACCGCGATGTGGTCGCCGAACAGCTCCATCGCCGCACCCGTCGTGATCCGGTCGAGCATCGCCTTCGTCGCGCCGTAGAGCACCTGCGCGCCGACCTGGCTCGGCGGGAAGGGCGGCCCGACCTTGGGCCCGGCCGACACCGACGACACGTTCACGATCCAGCCCCGGCCGCGCTCGCGCATGCCGGGGATGACGAGCGCGCTCAGCTCCCAGGCCGCCCACGCGTTGACGTTGACGGCCTCCATGAAGACATCGCGCGTCGTGTGCTCGAGGTCGACGTCGAAGGTGCGCGGGGCGGCGGCGTTGTTCACGAGGATCTCGACCGGGGCGCCGAACGCATCGCGCGCGGCGTCGACGATGCGGCGGCGGTCGAACGCCGGGTCGGCGAGGTCGGCGGTGACCGCGACGGCGGTGCCGCCGGTCTCGCGGATCTCGGCGACGGTCTCGTCGAGCGAACCTGGGAGCGGGTGCTCGCCCGGGTGCGCCGTCCGGCCCGTGACGCAGACCGCCGCGCCCTCGGCGGCGAGCCGGCGGGCGATCGCCCGGCCGATGCCACGGCTCGCGCCGGTGACGATCGCCGACCGTCCCTCGAGGACCCCGGTTCCGGCCATGCCGGTATCCTCGCAAACGAATCGAGGCCCGCGAGCGGGAGGCAACCATGAGCACCCTGACGGAGACCTCCGCCCCGCCCGCCCGGCCCGCCGACCGCTTCCCGGGCCTGCGGGTCGTCGACGCCGACACCCACTTCACCGAACCGCACGACTTGTGGACGTCGCGGGCGCCGCGCGGGTTCGAGGACAAGGTGCCGCATGTCGTGGACGTCGACGGCGAGCCGACGTGGACGGTCGACGGCGTCGCGCTCGGCCGTGCGAGCGCGTCGAGCGTCGTGCGCCGCGACGGCGAGCGCTGCCGCGGCAGCGAGTTCATCCAGTGGGTGTTCGACGACGCCCATCCCGCCGCCTACGACGTGCCGACCCGGCTCGCGGTGATGGACGAGATCGGCATCTGGGCGCAGATCGTCTACCCGAACGTCGCCGGCTTCGGCGGCCAGAAGCTGTCGGCCATCGCCGACCCCGACGCCCGCCGGCTCTCGGTGACGCTCTACAACGACGCGATGGTCGAGCTGCAGGAGACGTCGCGCGGCCGCCTCTTCCCGATGGCGCTCCTCCCGTCGTGGGACGTCGACGCCGCCGTGGCCGAGGTCGACCGGATCGCGCAGCTCGGCCTGCGGGGCGTGAACATCTCGAGCGACCCGCAGCTCCAGGGGCTGCCCGACCTCGGCGACCCCGCGTGGGACCCGCTCTGGGCGGCCTGCGCCGACCGGTCACTGCCCGTGCAGTTCCACATCGGCGCGAGCCAGACGAGCCTGGCGTGGTACGGGACGTCGCCGTGGCCGTCGATGGGAGACGACCAGAAGCTCGCGATCGGCGCCGCGATGATGTACCTCACGAACGCGCGGGTGCTCGCGAACGTCATCTACTCGGGGCTGCTCGAACGCCATCCCGCGTTGCGCATGGTCTCGGTCGAGAGCGGTATCGGGTGGATCCCGTTCGTCCTCGAATCACTGGATCACCAGCTCAACGAGACCGCGCCGGGCACGATGGACTACCTCTCGATGATGCCGTCCGAGTACTTCCGGCGGCAGATGTACGCGTGCTTCTGGTTCGAGCAGCGCGACGTGGCCGCGACGCTCGAGCAGGTCGGCGTCGACAACGTCCTGTTCGAGACCGACTTCCCGCACCCGACCTGCCTCTACCCCGACGGGCTCGACCACGTCGCCCGCAGCCTCGAGGGCGTCGCGCCGGACGTCGCGCGGAAGGTGTTGCAGGACAACGCCGTCGGGCTCTACCGCATCGAGCTGCCGGCGGCCTGACCGGTGGCCGCCAACGAGCTCTGTCTGAACCTCTTCCAGTACTCGACGATGCTGGGGAAGGGCGCGCCCCTGGACTCGGCGCTCGCGGCCGCGCGCGACGCGGGCTTCCAGCTCGTCGGGCTCGACGTCTTCACCCTCGACGACGCCGGGCTCGCGCCGGGCGAGGCCCGCGCCCTGCTCGACCGCCACGGCGTCCGCTGCTTCGAGATCCTCGGCCTCGCCGTCGGCGCGTCCGAGGAGGAGACGATGGAGGCCGCCCGGCGGGCGGCGCGCTGGGTCGGCGAGACCGGCGCCGAGTGGGTGCTCACCGTCGTCGATGCCCCGGTCGACGCCGCCGTCGTCGACCGGTTCGCGCGCGCGGCCGGCGTCGTGGCGGACGCGGGCGGGAGGTTGGCGCTCGAGTTCCTGCCCCACCTCGCGGTCTCGACGATCGCCGACGCCCGCAGGGTGTGTGACGCCGCCGGCGCCGATCGGGCCGCGGTGCTCGTCGACAGCTGGCACGTGTTCCGCGGGACGAACTCGCTGGCCGACGTCGCGGCGATGCCGGCCGAGGCGATCGCGTACGTCCAGTTCGACGACGCGCTCCCGCTCGCGGGCGAGCTCGCCGACGAGGTGATGGCGCGACGCGTGTGGCCGGGCGACGGCGAGTTCCCCCTCGCCGACTTCGCCGACGCGATCCGCGCGACCGGCTACGCCGGCCCCGTCAGCATCGAGGTCCTCAACGCGGAGTGGCGCGACCGCGGGCTCGACGTGCGCGACTTCGCGAACGACGCCGCCCGTACCTGCACCCCCTACTGGACCTGACCCTCCGGCGTCGGTTCGGTAACCTGCGCCTACGGCGGAAAAGCCAACAGACGCCGAAGGTCAGGTGCGAGTGACGGCGAGGCGCATCGGCAGCGTCTCGAACCGGCGGGCGCCGGCGAAGGGGACCCAGCGGGGCTCGTCGATGGCGCACTCGAGCGCGCGGCACCGCTCGACGACGACGGCGAGCGCCTCCTGCAACTCGGCACGCGCCACGTTCGCGCCGACGCAGTGGTGGATGCCGAGGCCGAACCCGAGGTGGCGGTTGTCGCGCCGGGTCACGTCGAAGCGGTCGGCGTCGGGGAACTGGCGAGGGTCGCGGTTGGCCGACGGGACCGAGAGCGTGACGTAGGACCCGGCCGGGATGTGGACGCCGCCGACCTCGAGGTCGACCGTCGGGATCCGCGGGATGCCGCTGATGATCGGCTCGTAGCGGACGACCTCCTCGACGGCGCCGGGCACCAGCCCGGGGTCGGCCCGGAGCCGCGCCAGTTGCTCGGGATGCGTGGCGAGCAGGTACAGCGCGATCGCGAGCGTGCTGCGGGTCGTGTCGTGGCCGGCGAAGCAGAGGTTGATCACGAGGGCCTGGAGCTCGACGCGCGTCAGCCGGTCACCCGCCTCCTCGGCGTGCACCAGGGCGCTGAACAGGTCGTCGGCCGGTGCCGCGCGCCGGCGGTCGATGAGCTCCGAGGTGAACGCGTCGAACTCGACGATCGCCCGTTCGATGTCCGCCCGCAGGTCGGGTGGCAGGTATGCGGAGAAGGCGAGCCCGATGGTGACCGTCCACTGCTCGACGACCGCCTGGTCGTCCGGCGCGATCCCGAGCATCTCGCACAGGACCGTGAGCGGCAGCGCGTTGCAGATCCCGTCGAGGACGTCGGTCGTGTCGTCGCCGCTCGCGGCGTGCCGGTCGAGGAGCGCGTCCGTGATCGCGCGGATGCGCGGCCGCACCCGCTCGACCTGCCTCGGTGACAGCGCGCGGCCGATGAGCGACCGGATGCGGGTGTGCTCGGGCGGGTCGAGCGCGGAGATGATGTGCCGCCACCAGTCGAACAGCGGTCCGCTCGTGATCCCCTGGTTGGCCAGCATGCGGTGCAGCGCCTGGTGGAGGCGCGCGTCGCGCAGCAGTGGCTCGACGTGCTCGTAGCGCAGGATCTCGAAGTCGCCGGCGGTCGACCGGACGACGGGCCACCGCTCGCGCAACGGCGCGAGGGTGCCGTGCACGTCCTGCCAGAACTCGGGAGCGGCGGGGTCGACGGTGCCGATCTCGTCCATCGAGGTTCCCCCGGGTCAGGGCGCGGCGGAGGTGCAGTCCGCGACGGCGTGGTAGCCGGGCGCGGTCGCGCCGCCGCACATCCACATCCGGCCGTGATAGACCGCGGAGCCGGTGCCGTGCCGCGGGACGAGCATCGGCACCGTCGACCAGGCGGCGCCGCGCAGCTCCTGGATCGAACCCAGGACGCTGGTCTCGCTGCTCGGCTCGCCACCCGCGACCATGGTCACGCCGCCGAGGATCGTGGCCGCGGCGCCCGACGTCGCGTCGGGCAGCGGCGTGCGGGTCTGCCAGGTCGACGTCGCGGGGTCGAAGCAGTCGACCTGCGCGCTCGTCTGCGGTTCGCGCCCGCCCGCGACGCACAGCAGCGAGCCGTCGAGGTAGCCGGCGAGGTGGTTGCGCGGGTGCGGCATCGCCGGCAGGTCGGACCACGTGTTGCTCGCGGGGTCGTACATCTCGGGCACCGCGACCTGCACGCTCCCGGCGAGCCCGCCGATCGCGTACAGGCGGCTGCCCGCCGCGAGCAGCGCGAGCGCGCCGCGGGGGCGCTGCATGGGTGCGATCTCCCGCCAGGTCGTCGCACCGCTCGACAGGACGAAGGCGCGGTTCGTCGCCCCGCCCGACGAGAATCCACCCGCCACGTACACGTCGGTGCCGATGGTCGCCGCCGCGGGATGATTGACGGCGATCGGCAGGGCCGGCCCGGTCGACCACGACGCCCCGTCGAACACGAACACGGACGCCACGCTGTTGCGTTGCGTGCCGTAGCCGCCGACGACGTAGAAGCGGCCGGACGCGACGGTCGCCCCGACTTCCTGCACGGCAGCCGGGAGCGGTGCCTCCTCGCGCTGTGGCCCCGGCTGCACCGTCGCGGTCGACGCGGCGGACGTGGTCGTCGCCGGCGCGCTCGTCGCCCGGGTCGTCGTCCCGACCGTCGAGCCCGGCTGTGCACGACTGCCGTCACCGCCCGAGCACGCCGACACCGCCGTCGCGAGCGCGAGCGCGACCGGCGCCAGGGTTCTCGTCCGCATCGACGGCGACGTTAGCGAGGGTCGCGGGGAACCCACCCCGCGGGCCCTCATCGGGCCCTCATGCTCCCGCGGTGTGGGAACGGAGCCCGAAGGAGTGCTCGATGCCGTCGAGCAGCCGGGCGAGGTTGCGCTCGAAGCGCCGCGGATCGCGCAGGTGGGTCTCGACCGTCGTCCACGCGCCGTCGAAACCGAACTCGTCGACGAGCGCGCGGAGCTGGGGATAGTCACCCGTGCGGATCAGCTGGTTCACGTAGGCGACCATCTCGGCGTCGGTCGGACCGTCGGGTGAGGAACCGAGGTTGATCCGTTCCGTGACGCAGTACCCGAACACGTACTCGTCGACGGCTGCGGTGACGTCGAGCCTGTCCGCGAGCGGGAGCGGCATCGACGCGACGGCCTGCAGGGTCTGGTCGAAGTGACGCACGCTGTTCGGCCCGAGCGCGGGATGGTCGGTGACGTCGAGCATCCAGGGGTGACGCCGCATCGCGTCACGCGAGCGGCACGCGATGATCGTCAGCGCGGCGCGCCAGTCGGCGGGCAGGGGCTCGTCGGCGGGGAGGACGACCTCGCCCATGATCTCGTCGACGAGCAGTGCCAGCAGCTCGTCCTTGGTGCGGACGTAGTGGTAGAGGCTCATGGTCGCGACGCCGAGCTCCGTCGCGAGCCGCCGCATCGAGACGGCGTCGAAACCCTCGGCGTCGGCGATCCGCATCGCGGTGGCCGCGATCTCCTCGCGGGTGAAGCGGGGCCGGCGGGGTGGGGGCGCCTGGCGAGTCCACACGTCGAGGGCCCGCAGGTGCGACCCGATCCGTTCGAGGGCCTCGGCGCCCCGGGCCGCCTTCTCGGCCAGCCGCTCCGCCTTGGCCGCCCGGGCCTCGAGCTTGTCGGCCAGCTTGTCGGCGACCGACCGGTCCGCCGGCCGGGCCGCCGCCTTCTCGTTTGCCACCCGTACAGTGTACTGCTAATGTTAACCGTACTATGTACGATCAAGCCATACACCCGACGAACCCGGCCCGGCACCCTACGCCGCCGGACCCGGGTGCCGCCCCCGGTTTTCGGGGCGCGGCGGGGGCGATCCACGCGGGCGTGTCGTGCGAGGGCCTCGGGAAGCGCTTCGGCGACCTGTGGGCGCTGCGCGACCTCACCCTCGACGTCCCCCCGGGCACCGTGCTCGGGCTCCTCGGGCACAACGGCGCCGGCAAGACCACGGCCGTGCGCATCCTCACGACGCTGTCGAAGCCGACCGCGGGCCGCGCGACCGTCGCCGGTCTCGACGTCGTCGCGGACGCCCACGCGGTGCGCGAGCGGATCGGCGTCGCGGCCCAGCAGGCCACCGTCGACGGCCTGATGAGCGCCCGCAAGAACCTCGTGATGGTCGGCCGGCTGCACCACCTCGGGCGGGCGGCGGCGCGCCGCCGCGCCGACGAGCTGCTCGAGCTGCTCGACCTCGCCGACGCCGCCGACCGGCTGGTGAAGAACTTCTCGGGCGGGATGCGCCGCCGCCTCGACCTCGCCGCGAGCATCGTCGTCGTCCCCGACGTGCTGTTCCTCGACGAGCCGACGACCGGCCTCGACCCGCGCAGCCGGGCCGACCTCTGGTCGATGTTGCGCGACCTCGCGCGCGGCGGGACGGCGATCATCCTCACCACCCAGTACCTCGACGAGGCCGACCAGCTCGCCGACGACATCGTCGTGCTCGACCACGGCCGCACGGTGGCCCACGGCAGCCCGGCCGAGCTCAAGGCCCGGGTCGGCATGGACCTCATCGAGGTGACGGTCGGCGCGCCCGCCCAGCTCCCGGCCGCCGCCCGCGCGGCCGAGCGGTTCGCGTCCGCCGCGCCCGGCCTCGACCCGGAGCGACTGGTGGCGACCATCCCGGTGCGCGAGGGCACCCGCCTGATGGACGTCATGCGCGCGCTCGACGCGGCGCGCGTCGACGCGGTCGACGTGACCCGCCGCCAGGCGACGCTCGACGACGTCTTCCTCGCGCTCACGTCGCCCGGCGCGGCGACGCCGCCCACGCGCGAGGGCACACAGGATGCCGAAGACGTGGAGGTACCGGCATGACGACCATCGACTCGGCGTTCCCACCGCCGGCGCGGATCCGGCCCGGGTCGGCGGGCCGTGGGCGCGGGCGGCTGGCGACGTTCTCGAACGACACGCTGGTGTTCGCCGGGCGCAACATCGAGCACATCCGCCAGATCCCCGAGAAGCTGCTCGACGTCACGTTGCAGCCCTTGATGTTCGTGCTGCTGTTCGCCTACGTGTTCGGCGGCGCGATCGCGGTCAAGGGCGGCAACTACCGCGAGTTCCTGATCGGCGGCGTGCTCGTGCAGTCGCTCGCGTTCGGGCTCACCGGCCCGGCCACGTCGATCGCGACGGATCTCACCGAGGGCGTGATCGACCGCTTCCGCGCGCTTCCCGCGACGCGGACCGCGTACCTCTCCGGTCACTACGTCGCCGAGCTCGCCGGCATGGCCGTCTCGATCGTCGTGCTGACGATCTCGGGGTTCATCGTCGGGTGGGGAATCCACTCCGACGTCGTGCACGCGGGTCTGGCGCTCCTGCTGCTCCTGCTGTTCTCGTCGGCGATGATCTGGATCGGCACGTGGATCGGGCTCGTCGTCCGCACCCCAGACGCGGTGATGGGTGTCGCGTTCACGGTCGTGTTCCCACTGACGTTCCTGAGCAGCACGTTCGTCCCGGTCAACACGATGCCCGACGTGCTGCAGTGGATCGCGTCGTGCAACCCCGTCACGGTGATCGTCGCCGCGGTGCGGGAGCTGTTCGGCAACCCCGGGTCGCCGGTGACGAAGCACATCTGGCCGCTCGAGCACCCCGTGGTCGCGGCGTTCCTCTACTGCCTGCTCCTGCTGGCCGTCGCCGTCCCCGCGTCGCTTCGCCGCTACCGCGCCCGTACCAGCGACTAGGACCGAGCGAGCGTCGCGGCGCGGGTATCCCGCGGAGCAGCGAAGGAGTTCCTCGCTGAGAGGCGCGGCGTCAGGTGGCGCCGGGGAAGCCGTCGCGCCCGCCGAAACCGCCGGTGCACGAGCCGTTCACCGGCTGCGACACCGTCACGGTCTTCGCGGTCACCGTCCCGACGCTGTCGGCGGTGCCGGCGGCGGTCACGCACGACCCGACGGTGAGCACGGCGTCGGTCGCGGCGACGGTCTGGTCGATCCGCGTCGTGCTGGAGAGCGTGACGGTCACGGTCTTGGTCGTGACCTTCGGGCGGGCGTCGGCCCTGGTCGGGTTCTGGAGCACCCGGCCCTTGACCACGACCTTGTCGCCCGACACCTTCGTCACCTTGCCGTTGACCGAGCCGAGGTTCGTCGGGAAGTTCGGTCGGTTGCCGTTGCCGTTGCCGTTGCCGGGGCCGAGTGGGCCGTTGCCGGGGCCGGGTGGGCCGTTGCCGGGGCCGGGTGGGCCGTTGCCGTTCCCGCCGTTGCGGGCGCGGAAACGCCCGCCGAAGCCGCCCGGCCCGCCGGTGGTGCACTTCGACGCGGCGGGGGCGAGCGCGACGCTCGTGGCCGTGATGCCCTTGCTCGCGCTACCGGTGCCGGTGACGCGGATGCACGCGCCGACCTCGACCGCGGACGCGTCGGCGGTCTGGGTCTGCTGGTACTTCGTCGAGCTCGTGACGATCACCTTGCTGTCGCCGTTGAAGCCCCGGATGTCGAGCGTCGAGCCGCTGCGGCTCACGAGCTGACCGCGGGCGAACGGCGGGTTCGACTGGGTCTGGGCGGCCGCCGACGCCGCCGCGAGTGCGACGGCGAGGGCACCGACCACCGGGACGGCGACGCTCCGGAGCGGGCGACGGGTGCGGGTTCCTCGGCCGAACATGCTCACTCCTCGTTCGTATGGGTGCGTTGCGGGCGGCACCGGTCGGGCGGTCAGCGGCCCGCTCCGGCGCCGTCGGGGACGCGGAAGGCTCCGCCTCCGGGGAAGACGAAGCGGCCGCCGTTGATCCCCGTGATGCCGTTGGTCGAGCCGTTCGACGACGAGGTCGCGGAGGACGGCAGCGGCGCGGACTGGTCGGCGAGCACGACCTGCTGACCCCTGGTCAGACCGCTCGTGATCTCCGTCCACGTCGCGCCGACGACGCCGACCCCCACGACGACGGTCGTCGGCGAACCGTTCTGGAGCGCGGTGACGGTGGCACGCCGCCCGAGGGGTGTGAGCGCCGACGTCGGCACCGCCAGCGCCGCCTTCGCGCTCCTGGTCACGATGGTGACGGTGCCGGTCGAGCCGTTGCCGAGCTCGCGGCTCGGGTCGGCGAGCCCGACGACGACCCGGTAGCTGGTCGCGGTGCTGGTCGTCGACGTCGGGACGACCGAGATCGCCGTCACCTTCCCGGGCAGCGACGTGTGGGTGCCGTCGGGGACGACGGTGGCGGCCTGGCCGACGGCGACATCGCTGATCCTGGTCACGTCGACCGACGTGGTCACCTCGAAGCCGCCCTCGCCCTGGACGACGACGTTCGCGGTGGTCGACCCGGCGGTGACCGCATCGCCCGGCGCGAGGTTCACCGCGACGACCGTGCCCTGGATCGGGCTCGCGATCGTCGCCTGCGCGAGCGCCTGGTACGCCGTGGCGACGTCGGCGGTGGCGGCGTCGACCGCCTTCTGGTACGCGGCGAGGTCGGCCGACGTCGGCGCGCTCGACCGGCTCGCCGGCGAGCCGAGGCCCGTCGTCCCGGAGCCGCCGGACCCGCT